>JANPCZ010000061.1:0-68331 GCA_031431215.1 Myxococcales bacterium | reverse complement strand
CTGCTGATACGCCTGCCTCTTGTCAGCGGTGATCATGACTTCCTCCGTTGATTGGTACCCTGGGAACCAGGTTTTCGAGCAAAGACGCCAGATCGTCAGCGTGTTCCTCCTCCATGGCCAAGATGGTCTCCAGCATCCGGCGGGTGGTCGAATCGGCGGCGCCGAAGAAGGCACACATCTCTCGGTAACTGTCGATGGCGATGCGCTCGGCGACCAGATCTTCCCTGATCATGTCGAAGATATCTTTGCCCACGACATATTCAGCGTGGCTTCGACTCACAAGACCCTCGGGGTTGAAGTCGGGTTCACCACCTAGCTGCACAATTCGCTCGGCGAGCAGATCCGCGTGACCCTGCTCTTCGGTCGCGTGTTTGAGAAATTCCTGGGCCACGCTCTGGGCGTTGATACCGCTGGCCATGAAGTAGTGGCGCTTGTATCGCAGAACGCACACGATCTCCGTTGCCAGGGCTTCATTCAGAAGCTTGACGCCGGTGGCGCGGTCCAGGCTGTATCCCGCCGTGACGGCCCCGTCCTCGATATGTTTCCGAGCGCGTTGGCGTAGCGTGGTGATGTCGGTCAGGAATCCATCGTTCATGAAAGCCTTACTTTGCAGGGACCGGGCCAACCTTGGTACCACCGTGGTACCCCCTGATCCCCTGAATGTTCAGGCGTGGCTGTCGCCATGACAACCAGACGGGAACGCTAGCCAGGAAACGGCGCTACCGGCCGGTAGCGCTAGCTGGCGCTAGCTGAGCGCTTAGCTGGGCCGTGATTGTCGCCAGAAATTCCTGATAGCGCATCGGCTTGGCTATGTAGCCATCACAGCCTGCGGCCCGGATGCGCTCCTCGTCGCCCTTCATCGCCAGGGCCGTCAGCGCGATCACCGGAATGGCGCGCGTTGCCGGGTCCCGCTTGAGTATCGCCGTGGCCTGCAGGCCGTCCATGCCGGGAAGCTGGATATCCATCAGGATCAGGTCGGGTCGGCCGTCGCGGGCAAGCGTCAGCCCGGCCTCTGCATCCGTGGCGCTGAGGACGGTATGACCCGCCTGCTGCAGCAGGAAGATCGCCAACGTCATGTTGGTGGGGTTGTCTTCGATGATCAAGACTTTTGCCATGTCAGACGACCAACTGGCGGCCCGACATGGCCCGCCGGACTTCGTCCCTGAAGCGGTCATGATCGAACGTGCTCTTTTCCATGATCGCAGTCACATAGCCATTTAGCTTGGCGCGGTCCTCGACGGTGACGTCCTTGGCGGTGACCACCAGGATAGGGATGCGAGCCGTCTCAGGATACTTGTGGATCTCTTCCACCACCTCGAAGCCGTTCATCTCCGGCATCATCAAATCGAGCATGATCAAGTCGGGCAACTCCCGTCGCGCGGTATCGATCGCCTCCCTGCCGCCGTACGCCCGTAGTACAGTGCTGGCCAGGCCCAGCATGCGGACGGCGATGAGATCCACCGCCTTGGGATCGTCATCGACCACAAGGACCTTGAGCAACTCGCTCGGCGAGCGGCGAATCAGACCAAGCTGAACCAGTGCCTCATACAAGTCCTGCCGGGAAATAGGCTTTTGCATGACCGCCGCGGCGCCGAGTGCAAAACCCTTGTTGCGATCCGCCACGATCGAGATGATCACCACCGGGATGCGGTGAAGCGTCGGTAACTGCTTGAGGCGACTGAGGAACTCCCAGCCGTCCATGTTGGGCAGCATGACGTCCAGGGTGATCAGCGCCAACGGCTGCTGAACCGCCAGAGCCAGCGCGGCCTCGGCGGAAGCGGCGTGCAGCACCTTGAAGCCCTCCGCCTCGAGTTGCAGCCGGATCAAGTCAGCGGATTTGAAGTCGTCTTCCACCACCAGCGCCGTGCGCGATCCCGACGGCACCTCCATGAACGGGGCGGCGGGTCCCTTGACCGACGTGAGGACCCCTTCCTCCGCCACCCGGAGCGGCAGCCAGACTGTGAAGCACGAGCCCTTGCCCACTTCGCTTTCCACTGCCACCGCGCCACCATGCAACTCGGCCAGGAGTTTCACATTGGCCAAACCCAATCCCGTGCCTTCGAATTTCCGCGCCAGGCCGCTGTCGATCTGACTGAAGGGCTTGAACAACTGTTGCAGCCCCTCCGGCGTTATGCCGATGCCGTTGTCGGTGACGCTGATCTTGAGAAATTCCCCGAACTGGTTGTCGGCCAATGGGAAGGCCCGGCCCGGCCAGGCGCCCGACAACTGGCCGACTTCGGCGCGCGGGACGCGGCCGGCGCGCAACGTCACCTGGCCGCCCTCGCTGCTGAATTTGACCGCATTGGACAGCAGGTTGTATGCGATCTGCTTGACCTTACGGGTGTCCGCCTGAAACGAACCCAGTTCCTCGGCGGCCTCAATAACCAGGCGGATGTGGCGAGCCGCAGCCTTCTCCCTGATGATGGACAGACTGTTCACGAACAGCGAAGACACTTGCACCGACTCGAGGTCGAGCATCATCGTGCCGGCTTCCACCTTGGACAGGTCGAGGATATCGTTGATGAGAGACAGCAGATGATTGCCGCTGCTGAAGATGTCTCCGATGAAGCCGCGCTGTTGATCGGTCAGATCGCCCATCAGGCCGTCCTTGAGCACCTCGGAGAAGCCGATGATGGCGTTCAGCGGCGTCCTCAGCTCGTGTGACATGTTCGCGAGGAATTCGGATTTCATACGGCTCGATGATTCCAGCTCGACGTTCTTCTGCTGCAACGTTTGCTCGTAGCGTTTCAATTCGGTCACGTCGCGCGCGGCGGCGAACACGCCCTGCAACCTCCTGTCACGATCGTGAAACGTGGTCGCGTTGTAAGACACTATGGTCTGTTTTCCGTCCCTGGCCCGCGCGGTGAGTTCGTAGTTGGTGACCTTGCCTTCGGTCAGCACCCGGTTGATGCCCGCCTCGGCCCGGCCCGAATCGGTGAAATAGTTCTTGAATGGCGCCCCGATCAGTTCGTCCCGCGTGCACCCGGTAAGGGCCTCCATCTGCTTGTTGATATCGGTGATGATGCCGCGTGGATCAGTGGTCATCAGGGCGTCGATGTTGGATTCGATGAGCGAGCGTGTGTAGAAGTGCTGGTCGCGCAGCCGCTGATCGAGCTTCTGCCGCTCGTCTTCGACCTGCTTGCGCGCCGTATTGTCGGTGCCAATCAGCAGATAGCCGATGATGACATCCTGCGCGTCTCGCAGTGCGGTCACTGACACCACCGCGGGGAACCGGCTGCCGTCCTTGCGAAAGTAGGTCAGCTCGTAGATGTCCTCGATCCCGCGCGAGGCCTTGAACACCAATGCCTCGAACCCTGGCGTGATCGGGGTCCCAAGCTCGATGCTCAGCGCTTTGGCGCGCGCTACTACTTCCAATGGATCGGAAATGTCAGCCGGCGTGATCTTGTTCATCACCTCGGCGGCTGTATAGCCCAGCATGCGCTCGGCGCCGACGTTGAAGATCTGGATGACGCCCTTTGCGTCGGTGGCGATGCTGGAGAAGTTGGCGCTGTTGAAAATCGCGCTCTGGAGGGCCCCAGCCTTGAGCAGGGCCTCTTCCGCTTGCTTGCGCGCGGTGTTATCGGTGCCGATCAGCAGATAGCCGATGATGGCGTTCTGCGCGTCGCGCAGCGCCGTTACGGACACCACCGCTGGGAAACGGCTGCCATCTTTGCGGATGTAGGTCAGCTCGTAGATGTCCTCGATCCCGCGCGAAGCCTTGAAGACCAATGCCTCGAAGCCCGGCGTGATCGGGGTTCCGAGCTCGGCGCTGAGCGCCTTGGCGCGCGCGACCACTTCCTGCGGATCGGAAATATCGGCGGGGGTGATCTTGTTCATCACCTCGGATGCGTTGTAGCCGAGCATCCGCTCGGCGCCGACGTTGAAGATCTGGATGACGCCCTTTGCGTCGGTGGCGATGCTTGAGAAGTTGGCGCTGTTGAAGATCGCGCTCTGCAGGGCCCCCGCCTTGAGCTCGGTGCCAATGAGCAGATAGCCGATGATGGCGTCCTGTGCGTCGCGCAGCGCCGTTACGGACACCACCGCTGGGAAACGGCTGCCGTCCTTGCGGATGTAGGTCAGCTCGTAGATGTCCTCGATGCCGCGCGAGGCCTTGAACACCAGGGCCTCGAAGCCTGGGGTAATCGGGGTTCCGAGCTCGGCGCTCAGCGCTTTGGCGCGCGCGATCACTTCCTGCGGATCGGAAATATCGGCCGGCGTGATCTTGTTCATCACCTCGGCGGCCGTATAGCCCAGCATCCGCTCGGCACCGACGTTGAAGATCTGGATGACGCCCTTCGCGTCGGTCGCGATACTCGAGAAGTTGGCGCTGTTGAAAATCGCGCTCTGCGGGGCCCCCGCCTTGAGCAGCGCCTCTTCCGCTTGCTTGCGTGCGGTGTTGTCGGTGCCGATCAGCAGATAGCCGATGATGGTTTCCTGCGCGTCTCGCAGCGCCGTGACTGACACCACCGCCGGAAAGCGGCTGCCGTCCTTGCGGAAGTAGGTCAGCTCGTAGATGTCCTCGATCCCGCGCGAGGCCTTGAACACCAAGGCCTCGAAGCCGGGTGTGATCGCGGTGCCAAGCTCGATGCTCAGCGCTTTGGCGCGCGCGATCACTTCCTGTGGATCGGAAATATCGGCCGGCGTGATCTTGTTCATCACCTCGGCAGCCGTGTAACCCAGCATCCGCTCGGCGCCGACGTTGAAGATCTGGATGACGCCCTTTGCGTCGGTGGCGATGCTCGAGAAGTTGGCGCTGTTGAAAATCGCGCTCTGCAGGGCCCCTGCCTTGAGCAGCGCTTCTTCCGCCTGCTTGCGCGCGGTGTTGTCGGTACCGATCAGCAGATAGCCGATGATGGTTTCCTGCGCGTCTCGCAGCGCGGTCACTGAGACCACTGCCGGGAAGCGGCTGCCATCCTTGCGGATATAGGTCAGCTCGTAAATATCCTCGATCCCGCGCGAGGCCTTGAACACCAGGGCCTCGAAGCCTGGCGTGATCGGGGTCCCAAGCTCGAGGCTCAGCGCCTTGGCGCGCGCTACCACTTCCAATGGATCCGAAATGTCAGCCGGTGTGATCTTGTTTGTCACGTCGGCGGCCGCGTAGCCCAGCATCCGCTCGGCGCCGACGTTGAAGATCTGGATGACGCCCTTGGCGTCGGTGGCGATGCTGGAGAAGTTGGCGCTGTTGAAAATCGCGGTCTGCAAGGCCCCGGTTTTCAGCAGGGCCTCGCTGTGCCCGACATCCGTGGTTGAATCCGCCAGTTCAGGGCTTTTGCGGGCACCAAGCATCTGTCCCCCGTTCCAATTGACCTTCTCCAGCCGCGTTCACGCGTTCCGTCAATCGCCAGCCTGGGCCGGGAAGGTTCAAGACCCGTGCCGACGATGCGAGCCATTGATATTGATTGGTTTTCTTGGATCGTTCCCGGCAAACGGCGAGCCTAAACGTTACCGTTTGGTAGCGCCGAGGCGTTACGAATAGGCCCGACTAGCTCTCGACGATTAGCTCGCGGTTTCGCCGGAGCCGGGAGCCGCGAAGAGGGACGTCATGTCGGCCGCGGGAACCGTGAAGAGGAACGTCGCGCCATGCCCTAGCTCGCTCTCCACCCACATCCGGCCGCCGTGCGCATTGACGATTCCGTTTGCGATGGCGAGGCCCAGGCCTGTCCCCTTGTACTCTGCCTCGTCGCTGCGCCAGTAACGCTCGAAGAGATGCTTCACATCCTCCTCGCTGATGCCCGGACCGTTATCCGCAACTGCAAACAGGAGTTCATGCTCTCGTGCCTCGACCCGGAGGGTGACGTGCCCGCCCGCAACCGCTACCTTGGCGGCGTTACCGACCAGGTTGGAGAAGACCTGAAGAATGCGATCGCGGTCGCAATAGGCCTTCGGCAGATCCGGCTCGACACTCGCTGTCAGTTGCAGCTCCTTTTCTTGCGCGTCGCCCTCGAAGCTTGCGAGGGTTTCCTGGATCAGCGAGCCCGCATCCTGCGGCTGGCGCCTGATCCCAAGATGTCCGGCCTCGATGCTTGCGAAGTCAAGCAGGTCCTCGATGAGCCGCAGCATGCGTTCGGCCGAACGCTGAATTCTTCCGACCGCCTCCGGAAGCGTCCCCTTCTTCGCAAGAGCACCTGTGGTCATGAGGATCGTCCCGAGGGGATTCCTCAGATCGTGCGAGACAATCGCGAGGATCTGTTCACGCACTCTTACCCCGTGCTGCGCCTCTATCAACAACCTGGCATTCTCGCCGGCGAGCGCCTCGTATTTGTCGCTCGATCTTTCGGCCTTGATACGGCCTCGATCAGCCGTGGCGCCTTTCTCCTCGGCGTCGGTTCGCCCTTGTTCGGCGTCGTGTCGCTTCAGGATGTCTCGCCGCCACGCGCGATCTCGGTCGAGCGCGATCGCGAGCTGGTTGGCGATGGCGTTGACGAATACCAGATCCCTCTCGTCGAGCGGCTGGGCCCCTTCTAGCTGAAGGGCGCCAAAAGGCGGGCGATGGGCCACGACAAGTGGAATGACGATGAACCGCTTCGCAAGGTTCGGTTCGGTTCCAGCCAGGGATTCGGTCGACGCAGCTCCGACCAGGTAGGCGTACGCCGCCTCCACGTGCTCCTTGGAAGCTCGCATTTGCTCGGAGTCCTGACCTGCGGAAGGCCAGACTTTCATCCTGGAATGGCCGTCTTTTACCTCGATGAGAATCGCACTGCGAAGGGGCAACGTCCTCGCGGCGATGTCTAGAACTGGAGCGAATGTTTGCTCGATGTCTTCGAAGATCGCGAACAGCCTACCGATTTCGTACATGGCCTCGAGCCGCCCGTACGCCTGCTCTGCGACGTTCATCTGCGCTTCTTGGCTCTTGGCTTGCCCTTGCTCTTGCCCTTGCTCTTGGCAAGCTCCGTGCGCGGTGCCGGAAGCTCGCTCACGGACGCCCCGACTCGCATGCCTCCCTTGGCGACGGTGATGGCGTGGGTTCCGTGGTCGTGGTCGCTGCCGCGCGTCTTGACGATCGTCAAGGTGGGCGACAGTCGCCCTTCCGCTTCCTTGTAGCGAAGCATCAGAAGGTTGTCGGCGATGGGAGACAGGCCTAGCTCGGTCACGCGCTCGGTTGAGAACAGCGATGCGGCCTCGAGCATGACGACGCTCGTGATGTCGAGGGTCTTGAAACGGACCACCAGCTTGTAGAGCACGTGACGGAACTCGTCGCTCACCATGTGCTCCGTCAGCATCTGCGACGCGGAGTCGAGCACGACTCGAGAAGCCTTCAGAGCCGTTAGCCGGTCCGCCAGAACGGTCAGGAATTGACCCGCACGAATGTCCTCCCGAGAGATGTACAGAATCTGCACCAGCCCCGCGTCGACCGCCTTCCGCAGGGGCAGCCCCAGCGCATCCGCACTGGCGAGCAGTTGTGCGGGGCCCTCCTCAAGCGTGACGTAGAGGCCGGGCTCTTGCTTCCTGGCGCCCTCCAGGAGGAACTGCAATCCGAACGTGCTCTTGCCGACGCCCGTACTGCCCGAGACCAGGGTGACACTTCGCTTTAGGAGTCCACTGCCGACGAGCGCGTCGAAACCTGGAATCCCGGAGGTCAGGCGAAGGGAGACTTCCAGCGCGGGTGGGGGCGCTGCCGGTTGAGGATCTTCCCCATAACGAGGGAAGACCGAGATCCCGCCCGGCCCGATCACCATGTTGTGCCGGCCCTTGAGGTGCGCGGTGTTTCGGAGCTTGTACACCTCGATGTAGCGCCAGCGCTCCAGCCCCTCCTGCGTGGAACTGAGGATGATGACCCCGTCAACCACGGTTTCCTCGACGCCGAAACGACTGACCTGAAGCGACCCGTAGGGGATGTCGGTCGCAAGGAAACCGACCGCATGTGCGTTCTGGATGATGCTACAGAGATGAAAGATCTTCTCGCGGCTGAGCTGCGGATCCCCCACCTTGTGCAGGAACACCGAGACCGAATCGACGACCACGCGCTTGGCCTGGAGGGCCTCGACGCGCGCTTGCATCATCAGAAGATGGGCCTCCACCAGGATATCGGGCTGCGGGATGAAAACGATCTCGATCATGCCGCGCGCGATCTCGCGGTCCAGATCCCAGCCCAGGCCCTTCGCGGCGGCCCTTAGTCGCTCGTCGGTTTCTTCGAAAGAAAACAGGATGCCCTTCTCGCCTGCCAGGGCCCCGCGGTAGATGAATTCGAGCGAGAGCACGGTCTTGCCGGTCCCGGCGACGCCGGCGATGAGGAGGCTCGATCCCCAGGGAATACCGGGTCCCAGAATCTCATCGAGTTTGGTGATGTGGGTCTTGCAGCGATCCGGCGCGGCATCCGGCGAAGGCTCACGCTTGATCACCAACCGGGGTGCGTACATCTCGACGCCATTCGAGGCGATGACGAACGCATGCTCGTCACGGCTGTGATCGGTCCCACGCATCTTGACGATCTTGAAGAAGCGCTGGTGCTCGCCCAGGGACTCTCGCTGCGACAGAACCACCAGCCCGTCAACGATCGAGAACAGGGGATTGGTCTGGTAGTCGGTGGGCGCGTACTCGCCCAAAAGAAGTCCAGTGGTTTCCCAGGCCATCAGGTTGATGGCGATCTCGTAACTGAACTTGCGAAGCTCCTCCCGGGACGCCGCCAGATCCTCGAAGACCTTGAAGCTGTCGATGACGACGATGGCCGGCTTGACCTTCGTGATGTGTTCCATGATGAGGGCAGCGACGGCTCCGAGTCCTTTGGCTCGCGCAATGACGCCGAGGTCGACGAACCGGATGCCTCCATCATCGAGCTTCTTCGGGTCGAAGAACAACAGCTGCTGGAGATACCGCAGGGTCTTGGCGGTCGGCTCCGACAGCGTGTTGAAGTAGAGGATGCGATTCTTGGCCGAAGCGTTGTGGAAGCAAATCTGCTGGGTGAGGATCGTCTTTCCCGAACCGGGCGCGCCGGCCACGACCGTCACCGAGCCCTTCGGCAAACCTCCATTGACGATCGCATCGAGGTTGAGGACGCCGGTCTGGATGCGCGGAATGTCGGCTCTGGTCGTCATAACTTTTTGTCCTCGCTCCCCGCATCAGGAGCTTTCGGCAACGCGATCTTGGCAAGCTCAGAATGCAGCTCCGGCGTGAGAATCTCGGCGGTCAGGCGACCCAGCACGGTGAGGAATTCGACGAGTACGAACCGGACGCCTTCCATCAGCCTGGAGTCATGCACGGATATCGCCTGCTCGCGCAGCTTGTGGAAGGGGATCCCGCCAGTCGGTTCCACCTTCAGCGATGAGAACAAGGGAAACTTCTCGGAGGCGTTGTGCAACACGCGCTCGGAGATCGCGGTGAGCGTGACCTCACCCAGCGTGGTCTTGGTCCGCGCCCACAGGGCACCCAGGGCCGCCTCGAAGAGGCGCACGAGATCCTCGGGTGGCAGGTCCTTCGCGGATCGCTTGAGCCAAGCGTCCACACAGGCCGCATGGCCTTCGTCGATCATGGACCCACCGATTTGATGCTCACTCATCGCATTCCCACCTGGTATCGTGCTGATCCACACCGCGTGGGCGATGAGTGCACCGCGCCAGGGTCGCGACTATCTATCCCTGGCAAGATAGGGTCAAGCTCAACTTTGGGGGGGCCCTTGGGGCACCTTCAGGTTCCCGTCTGGCGTTCGACGGCTACGGAGCCGGCTTGACGATGGTGTTGGAGTCCAGGGTCACCGCCGCGATCCGCGCCAGCGCCCTACCGTTCAACGTCACACCGGTGTTCAGCGTGATGGCTTGATCGGCCATGATGGTTCCCTGGAAGGCCGACGTCGACCCCAGGGTTGCCGAGGTGCCGACCTGCCAGAAGACATTGGTGGACTTGGCATTGCCGCTCAAGACGACCTGACGACCGGCGGTGGTGGTCAACGTGGAGGCCATCTGGAAGATGAAGACCGCGTTGCCATCGCCTTGAGCGTCGAGTGTGAGATCCCCCGAGGAGATCTCGAGCGACGACGTCGATTTGTACAGGCCAGGGGTCAGCGTCTGTCCGCCCAGGTTGCCAGCGACAGTCACCGGGCAGAGCGTTCGTCCGGCGGCGTCGTTGTAAGCGGTGGTCAAATCGGCCACGCCTTGAGCCGAGGTCGGGTCACCGGCGTGCTGAGCGCCGACCACCGTGCCTGGCGGGAATCCGGTCACCGCGGTTCCCGGGCTCACGCCCAGATCCCCGGTCACCGACGTGGGTCCCGTGTTGGTCACCGTCGAGCCAGCCAGCACCACGAAGTTGCTCGCCGCGCCCAGCACCACCGGCGCCTGACCGCAGGCCGACGTCGTGAAGGTCCACACGTGGTTGGTCATCAACGGGTTGCCGTTTGCGTCCTTGGCCCCGGTGGTGACCGTCGCCGTATAGGTCATGTTCAACGCGAGCATGCTCGTCGGAGTGAACGTCGCGGTCATGCTGAGCATGTCGTAGCTCACCGTGCCGGCGATCGACATCAACCCCTGCTGCAAGGTGAACGTCGTCATGTTGATGGTGTTGGAATCCATCGGCTCGCTGAACCTTGCGGTCGGCCTGGTCGTGATGGCCACGTTCATGGCCATGTTGGCAGGGCTCGTCGAGACGACGGTCGGTGGCATGGCGTTGGCAACATCCGCGACATTGCCCGTGTCGACGTTTGCCGCGTCCAGAGGTGCGCTGTCCAGGTTTGCTGCATCGACGAGGCCGGTATCCAGATTCGGCAAATCCAGGTTGGCTCTGTCCAGGTTCAGCACATCGATGAGCGCCCTATCGGCGGTTCCTCCGTCCACAATCGAGCCGTCAGGGTTGCGCGCATCGGTCGTCCCGGCGTCCGGGGTTCGTGCGTCGGTCATGGCAACGTCGACGTTCGCAACGTCGGGGCTGCGGGCATCGGCCGTCGAGGCATCGAGGTTCGTCCCCGGGCCCGCCCCGTCGATCCTGGCCCCGTCGGTGTTCCGGGCGTCGGTGTTTCCCATACCGTTGTTTCCTGCATCGGTCGCGCTGGCGCCGGGGAACTCCACCAGTTGCTGTCCGCAGGCCGGCAGCACCGACAACAGAAACAACAGAGCGCTATTTTTCAGTATTTTCATAATTACTTGGTCCCCTCGTTGAGGATGATGAAGTTGACGACGAACACGACGCGACGGTTGTTCTCGCGGCCGGCGGCGGTCACGTTGGTGTCCGCCGGAACTGAGCCTCCAAAGCCCTTCGAGACCAGCCGATCCTTGGCGATCCCGTGCGTGACGAGGTAGTCGAGCACCGCCTCCGCCCGTTTCTCCGACAGGGTCTGATTGTGGTCATCCCCGCCTTCGGACGAGGTGTGGCCCTCGACCTGCACACGGAAATTCTTGTTGTCCTTCAAAGCCTGGACGACCTCGTCCAGGATGGGGAAAGACGCGTTCTCAAGCTTGGCCTGGTTCCAGGCGAAGTAGAGCTTCTCCTTCAGCTCGAGCTTTTCGCGACCGACGACGATCTTCTTGTATGCAGGGCAACCGAAGGAATCCATCGGTCCCGCCACGTCGGGGCAATGATCGACGTTGTCCGGAATTCCGTCCGCGTCGCGATCGGGACAGGAGACGGTCACGGTGTTCACGGTGCGGACTTCGGGCGGAGGGGCCGGGGGAGCAGCGACAGCGGCCACGACCTCGCGCTCACGCTCGACACCGGAGCCGACCTCGAGGCTCAGTCCCAGGCTCAAGATCTTGGCGTCGTGGTTGTCGAAGCCCGCGCGTTCGCCCTGCATGATGTGCAGGTAGCGTACGAAGGGTCCCAGCCAGAAGACGCGCGCCTTGCCGAGGGGCACCGAGAGGCCGGCCGCGAGCGCGAAGCCAGGCCGGTTGAGCTTGCCGGTGCGAACATAGAGAAGGTCGGCGTCCACCCAGGGCGAGATCGCATAGAACTTGTCGTTGTCGGGCGCGTGATGGGGCCGCTTGAGCCGCACGCTTCCGCCAAAGGTCCACGCGGTCCCGGAATCGGCCAGCGCCGCTTCGGCGGGCAGGACCAGGTACGTCAGGCTGGGTCCGAGGTCGATATAAGGATTGACAGCCCAGAGCGCCTTCACCGTCTGCCCGCCGCCCACCTTGAAAAGCTGCGACTGCGGGTGAGTCAGCGGGAGCGCCAGGCCCGGCTCCAGCTTCAAGGTGAAATCACCGGCCTGCGCGGGCAGTGGATTCTGGCCTGCGGGCGCGACCTCCTGTGCTTGCGCGAATCGGGCGAGTGGGGCAACGACCAAGGCCGCCGCGGCCATCGCAATCTTCGCTGAAACAAGCAGTGAAAGTCTGTGCGTCATCTGGTCTCCGATTTTGTGTTGGCATTGCCTCTTATCGACGCCAAACCAGCATCTGGGTGATCACCGTCGGTGCGTCGGCCGTCGCCGCACGCGCCAAAAACTCCATGTCCGACTTCTGCTGCTGCCACGTCGTTGTGTAGATGATCGCCGCCAGCGCGGCGACGCTTGCAAGCAGAGCAGCTACGCCACGTCGTAGCCGTCGACCGGTCCAGGCCAGTTCTTCCGACGTGAAGGGCTTGATGGGCTTGATGGGCTTGATGGGCACCACAACCATGGAGATGGTCGCGTACGGATCTACATCGGGTGTGACCAACTCCGGAAATCGGCGCGTGGATAGTACTGATGGTGTCATGGGTGTCTCTCCTTGATTTAGGGTCGTAATCTTGCCGACCCCGAACTGGGTGCTATCCACGAAATGTGCCAGCACGATGGAACGGCCAGGACACGACAAGAGAGCCACAACGGCGCTGACCTGGTTACTGTTTGGTAGCGCCGTTGTCGCTCTCGTACCGATTAGCCGACGGTCGCTCCCTCGCTGCCGTTCGTGACGACTTCTTTGCCGTCACGACGCATCTTCGTGCGGAGGTCCTGCCGCAGTTCGCTTCCGGCTTTGGGCGCCACTAGCAGCGCCACTGCCGCGCCCACCAGCAGACCGATACCGAAGGTCCCCAATGTCCCGAGCAACCGACTGGTATTGGAATGCTTGGTCTCGAGGCCCAAAAGGGCCAGTACGTCGTCCTTGTCCATACTCTTGATGTCGTGCAGTTTCATTGATTCATTCTCCCTTTTTTGATTGCCAAACTGTTGTCCAACTCGCTCGTTCACCGGCTACCGGGCGGGCTCGACCACGGTGCTGCCGTCGATGGTGACCGCGGTCTGCGCTAGCAACCTGCCTCTGATCGACGCACCCGTCCGCAACGTGATCGACGTTTTGGTCATAACCACTCCCTCGCAGTGCGCGGTCGTGCCGAGATCCACCCGGCCGGAGACCTGCCAGAAGATGTTCTTGGGCACTGCTCCACCGGCCAGGAGAATCTTCGCGGCGCTACTCATGGTGAGATCCTGGGCGATCTGGAAGATCCAGACGTCGGTCGCATTACCGGTAAGAGTGACATTCGTGGGGATCAAAAGACCGGTGCCCCATTTGTAGACGTTCGGAGCGAGGGTCATACCGCCGATATTTCCGGCGCCCAGCTCGGTGACGCTGGGTGCGCGCGCCGCAGCGTCAGTGAATGCGATCTCCATGTCGCCGACGGCAGTCGTCAGGGTGGAAGGTGTCGGCGGCGTGTGGTCGGCAGCGTAAATCTTCCCGGTCACCTGGGGCGAGGTCGAGAAAACATTCGTGGAATCCGCGGTCAACGAGAAGCCAGTGATGTACGTGGCGGCAGCGGGACTGACTCCAAGGTTTCCCGTGACGGCAGACGTCGGTACCGTGGAGATTCCACTTTTTGCGAGAACCACGAAGTTGACGGCGGTGCCGAGATTGACGGGAAGCCCGGGCGCCTTCCCAGCGTCAGGCGAACTAGCAACGTCCAACGGTTTCGCAGCGTCCGGCGGTTTCGCAGCGTCCGCAACGTCTGCCAAACTCGCAACGTCCAGCGGTTTCCCAGCATCCGTCGATGTCGCAACGTCCATCGTTTTCGCGGCGTCCATCAAGGGCGGAGTCAAGGGCGGAGCGTCGGTCGATGTCGCAGGGTTCGTTGGCTTGCCACCGTCCGTCGATCTGTTACCCCCCGTCCCCCCCGTCGAGCCGCTACCGTCAGCCGAGTCACCGGCATCGCCCGTATTGCTTGAGTCCGAGTCTCCGCAGGCGGTAGCAAGGGAGATCATCAGAAGCGCGGCTACGGTCCTGGACAGATACGATCTCGAATTCGTCATCGCGCTTGCTTTCGATGGTTCTGTTTCGTAGCCCGCACCAGCTCGTCCTGGAGAAGCGGCAAGACAGCCATGAGGCCGACCCGCAAGCCTGCCCCGACGATGTGGGCCGTCAGCCGAGTAAAGAGCCCACCGCCCAGGACGAAGCCGAAGCCCAACGCGCCCGCCACCATCCCGTAAGGGTTGCGCTGCAGCCAGCCCTCGATGTCCACCGTTTCGCTGAGCATCTGGTTAGCTCCTTTGCCGGCGCGCCAGTCGCGCCACCAGGTAGCCGAGGGCCGCGGCCCCCAGCAGGCAGGCGGCAGGGTGCTCCTTGATCAACGCCATCGTCTGACCATTGAGGGATCGAAGGCGGCGTTTTGCCTCCTCGACCTTGGGCCACACCCTGTCACTCAAGCTGTTTACATTGTCTTCCAGGCTAGATTTCAGATTGATCGTGTCCATGGTTCTCCCTTTTTTTTCAGTCTTTCCATCGGCCCAGCAGGACGCCCAGGCCGAACGCCAACCCGAGCGAAAAGTGGGGTTTGCGGCAAACCCATTCGCGCCAGTCCATGGTGCGAGCGATCTCGCGCTCCAGCGCGGTCACCGACAGTGCCACCTTTTCACGCGTCCGCTGGATGTCGGCCTGGGCACGCGCAAGCGCCTGACCGTCGTCAGCGGACATTCACTTTCTCCAGATCCCGCAGGGTTGTGAGGCTCCGGTTCAGTTCGTCGACCGTCACCTCCATGGCGTGAATTCCGCGCGCGCGCGTCCACGCGAAAACTCCGGCAGCGCCAGTCGCCAGGTGAACCAGCCCAAAAACCACCAATGTTTTTCCCAGCCTTGTGACGCCCTCGTTGACGCCTCCGACGCAGGCCGCGATCCCAAGCATCGCCAGCGTGTATCCGACCAACATCAAGGCCACGAACAAAGCAAGCACGCGGGCCCGTTTGGCCACCGATTGCAGATCCGCGGCGAATTCCAGCCGAGCGAGCCTCAAGTGCTGCCCGACGAATTCGCCCAGACCATCGGCCGTCTCGCGAACCAGCGCGCCTACCCCTTCCATCATGAAGCGACCGAGAGCACGTCGGTGCCGTTTCTCAGCTTGCTCGCATCGCGAAGGCGCGTCGCGAGCGTCTTCAGTGCCGAGGTTCCCTTGAGACACTCGAACAGCCGCTTGGGCGTGCCGCAATCCGACCAGCCCGCATCGACCATCGGGACCACCGACAGACCGAGCGCGCTTTGCAGCACTGCCCGGCTGAAGTCGGCCGGCTGCAGAGACTGGTAGACTTTCTCGAGCGTGGTGCGCGCTTCGGGCTGTCCCAGCATGCGGGAGTAGCGTTCGATCTCCTGCGTCTGCTCCGGCAGGTGAGTGCGCAGCAGGCGCCAGAAGGCCCCCACGCGGCCGGTTACAATCATCGTGTTCCAGAGGCCGCCGGCCTCCAGCAAGGCCCAGGCTTCGGCACTGCGGGGTTTTTCCACGAAGCGTTCGACGCTGCGGGCCCTCGCCAGGCTGTCTCCGGATCGGCTCTTCGGGACGATCCAGCCCAGATCGGTCGCGGGCTCGTGCGCGACTGCACCTATGAGCGCGATGCCGCTGGGCGCCTCGTCCGCCGCGGTCAGGGACTGGCCGACCGCCTCCAGGAACTGCCCGGGCCGTTGAACGTGGTGGTCGGAGGGGAAGATCACGATCCTCGCTTCAGAATCGCCCGCCGAAACGTGGGCCAGCGGCAGCAGCACTCCGGGACCGGTTCCACGATTGTCTGGCTGCAGGATGATGTGGACGCCGGGGTAGTCACGCAGCTGCTCGCGCGCGAGCGACTCGTATGCATCGCTCACCACCACCAAAGTCTGGTCAGCGGGAAACAGCGGTGCGATCCGATCCATCGTTCGTTGCAAGAAAGTGCGATCGCCATCCAGAGCCGCGAACTGCTTGGGCAGGTCGCGACCGTAAAGAACACGCGTGAGCGATGCCATGCGGCTGCCCTGACCAGCAGCCAGGATGACTGCCCAAAGTTTGCCGCCCGATAGCTGCTTCTTCGACGGATGCTTCTTCATTCGTGCCTCCTTCCGGTTTCATCGAGCGCCTGCCGAAGGTCTGCGTTGGCCTGTTCAATCTCGCGCCGCTGGTGCGTGAGAAGGTCATTCAGGTCGGAGGTCTTGCGTTCCTTGAAACCCCAGGCCACATCAATGAGACCCACGTCCGCGCGAACGACGAAATCTCCCACGCGATCCGCGACGCGCGTGATTGCGGCGCCCAGGAGATTATCGACCACGATGGTGGCTTCGTTGTCGAGCAGCGCCAGGCGCTCCTGCGCTGCCAGCAGTTGCTCGCGCTCGGATGCGACCTCGTCTTGCAGGACCGCCACGCGCTTGTCCGCCTCGTCGTCGATGCGAAGGTTCAAGTCATCGATGTGCGACTGCACGGCGTCCACCCGCGACAGGGCCTCCCCGGCAGGGTCGGTGGCTGCTGGACGCGAGACCAGCATAGCCATCCAGGGCGGCGTGACGATTGGACGAAGCGCGACCGGCTGCAACGTCGCTGGCCGAAGACCTGCCACGACGCCATCGCCGAGAGATGGCATCGCCGCAAATACCAGTATCTCGCCCGTATGTGCCGCCTTCGCCGCCAGTTGGGGACGCAGCGCCCCAAGCGCATCGCGAATCAGCTCCCCGTTCTTGCGCGTCAGCTGGAGATGGGCGAAGTGGCGCACCCGGTTGGGATTGGCCAGCGTCACCTCGATATGACCTAGTGTCTGGTCGCCTGCGGCGAGCCCCGCGTGCGTCTCGGACAGGCCGCTCGCGAGCGCGATCATGCGGTACACCTCGGGGTCGGCGCGCAGCCACTTGGCTGCCGCCGTGTCGTGAAGAACCCCTCGCAGGGCAGACGGATCCGTGCGTCCCTGCTCGATCGCGGCGCGCAGCCTGGCGGCAATCGGGCTGAGGTTGTCGCGGGTCAGGGTGAAGGCATCACGCGCCCGCCAAAAATCGCCCAGGCGAAACTGCAGGTTGCCGACCAGGATCCGCAACTCGGGCGCGTCCGCGCCATCGGGCCTGGCAAGCAGCAGCCGCTCGAAGGCACGCGACGCCAGCTCGAACTTGTTCACGTTTATGTAGCTCCAGCCCAGCTCGAACAGGGCATCGATGGCGTGCTGCGATTCCGGCGAGATCTGTCGGTAAAATTCGATCGCGCGCTCGAATTGGCCCCACTGATAAAGGATGCGCCCGGCGGCGAGCCGCGCCACATCCTGGACCTCGCGCGCGGCGCCCCCGCCAGGAGCCGGCCCGCGCACGATCGCGTCGTACCCGGCCATGGCCTCGACTAGCTCGTTCTTCTTGACGTGGATCGTGGCGAGAAAGTAGCGGGCCTGGAAGAGGTAGGGCGACGACGGGCCGATGGCTGCAAAGGCCGCCGCCGCATCGTCGAGCCGATTGCGAAAATAGAAATACTTGGCGCGCACGTAAGGCACGGACGGCTCGCGCAGCGCCGCAGGCACCTCGGTCAGCATGCGCAGGTAGTCCTCGACGTGCTCGAAGTCGCTGGTCAAGAGCGCAGTCTCCACCAGCCGCTCGAGCACCTTCTGTTCCCGCCGGTGGCCCTTCCAGGCCTGCAAGGACACTTCGAAATAGATGCGTGCGGCGTGGTATTCGCGTAGCTGAAATAGAGATTCGGCGACGAGAAACCGGGCGTCACGGGCGGCCCTGGTGGTCGGGCTACGTTCGATGACGCCGATCAGGACCGCCGCCGCCAGGGCGTGCTTTCCCAGCCCCTGCAGCAGCTCGGCATCGACGACGCGCTCATCTTCATGGGTGCTCGACAGCGGAGGCGACTCCTCGAGCTCGAGCGCCATGATGTGCACCCGCTGGTCGAAACCGATCACCTTCTGTGTGGCGGCTTCGACGTCGAAACTGCCTTCGGCTGCGCTGACGGCACGGATCATCCAGAACAGGCAGGCAACGCTTACGCCTGCACCGGTGATTCTTGCCCCACGCATGCCGGCCGACCTGTGCACGGCCCATGCCGCCGAACGATCCACGAGAGCATGCCGGTGGCGGCGCGCAAGTGTTACCGCCGCGCGCCCGCACGGGTTACCAGGCAGTAACGACAGGTCCTGCACGGCGCGCGAATTGCCGTGGCCGGGCTTATGCAGTCACCAGGTTCGATGCCCCTCTTGGCGCGGACTGCGGCCCTGGGCATCGCGGCCTTCGCGCTATTCACGATCGCCAGCGCCGGCTGCGGGCGCCTGCAATGGATGATGTACCCTCCAAGCCTTTCCGACGCTCGCAACTGGTGGATCCTCATCGGTCACATCCCTGAGCCGGACGCCATCGATTGGCGCCGTCAGACCGAGGGCAGCGATCTGGTGGTCCTCAACGCCGACGCCCGCATCCCGCTTGCGAGCCTGGATCCACGTACCGTGCGCGTCGGCTACCTGAGCGTGGGCGAGGCGGACCCCCGGCGCGACTACTGGGCGTCGGTGAGCGGCCAGCCGTTCCTGATCGAGGCCAATCCGCGCTGGGACGGGGCGCCGGTGCGCGTTGACATGCGCGACAGCCGCTGGCAGGACTTGCTCATCAAGCAGGAGGCGCCGCGGCTTCTGGCGCTCGGCTTCCAGGGCTTCATGCTCGACACCCTGGACACGGCGGCCTACTTGGAGGGCAAGGATCCCATCGAATTCGGGGGTAGCCGGCAAGCCCTACGAGACATTCTGGCTCGCCTGCGGGCGGCCTTCCCCGGCGCAGTCATGCTGGCCAACGGCGCGGCCTCGTTGGCCGACGCAGCGCCCTTCGTGGACGGCTACGTTGTCGAGGGCGTGTTCGCCACTCACGACGACCAGGAAGGCCGCTACCGCCGCACCACCGATGACGAGCGGGCCTGGAAGCTGGGAGCGATCGATCGCGCCTTGGCCATCGCGCGTCGCCCGGTGTTTGCCATCGAATACGCGGGCCCCGACGCCTTCCTTGCACAATGGGCAAAGGGCGAGGCGCTCAAGCACGGCCTTCGGCCCTACGTGGGTGCGCGAACCCTCGATCAGTTGCCCACCCGGTAACCTGCGGCGACGTGATCAAAGGTCCGCGTGATAGGACAGCCACCCTATGTGCCTGCGCCCTGCGAACCCGGTGGTAACTTCCTGGGCCATGTCGTAGGACGCCACCACCCGGCCTTTCGGCGTTGGCATCGCCAGCAGCGATAGACCACCTTGCGAGAGCATCTGGCTGCGGTGGTGCTCCCAGCCCAGACCGACGTGCGCTTCGAAAGCGAATCGGCCGTCGAGAAAAACGTTGCGAACCACCAGGGTCCCGTTCTCGATGGAAGAGCGATCGAGCAGGGCGATGCGAGAAGTGAAATCATCACCGTAGCGGCCGAACAGCTCATAGTGGCGCAGGTTCAACGTCACTGATTCGGCGAGGCCCGAGCCCCGAAGCAGACTCTCGTCGAGGATTTCGCCTTTGAGGACCTGCGTCGGGTCATGCCACAAGATGAAGTCGACGCCGGTCCAAGCCAGCAACTGCGACGCTTCGGGCGCCGCCGCCGTGGCATCGCGGGGAGCCAAGGTCAACCGGCGCGCCTGGGCTCCACTGTCGATGACCACCCGCTTGCTGGTCGGGACCGGGAACACGAAGGCATGACCGGTGATGCCGGTGACCCTACCGCCCTGAAGCATCGCGACGGGAGCGTCGGTCCACTGAGTCCGGAAATCTCCTCGGACGTCCAGCAACACGTGTCTTGTGACAGGCGTCTGCACCTGCGCTGCGCCGCCGAATCCAAGTCCCTGTTTGGCCTGCAAGGGCGTGCTGTTCGACGTGGGCACGTCGGCTATCCCGCGCATCTGCCCGCTCAAGGCAAGCGATCCTCCAAAGCGGGTGCCAAGTACCAGCGATCCGGTCACCGCGGAGGCTGATCCACTAGCGACGGGAAACCGCTGGTGCAAGATGTCGTGCCAGGCCAGCAATGAGGCGAGGTGCCGGGTGCCGAACGGTACTGCGATCCCGGCTTGGAGGTGCTGGCCGCTGGCCGCCGAATCAGTCCGGGCCATGATGCCGGCGCTGGCTTCAGGGCTGGTCCGATCCTGCATACGAGCGCGCGCCTCGACCAGGCTCGTGTCGGGTGCAGCCGCGAGCGCGCTGGCTGATTGGTAGGCGCGCTTGGCCCGGTTGTATTCCTGCGCCCGTTCCAGCGCGCGTCCGTAGTCCTGGTAGGCAGACGACGACGGCGCGTCGGCCGCCAGCTTCTGCCGCACCTCGAGCTCCGCATCCAGCGCTCCCTTGGCTTCCAGCGCCCAGGCCAGCATCTGGCGCGCACGCAGATTGTCAGGTGCGCGCGCGATAAAACGGCGAAGGATTCGTTCAGCACCGTCCCAGTCCTTGATCAGGAGATGGCCGTCGGCATGATTCAGAGCCACTTCGCTATCTGGAACCGTTGCTTCCGGCATCGACATGCTCTCGTAGATACGGTCCGCGCGCTCGATCTCGCCGCGACGGGCGTGGATGCGCGCAAGCCACAGCTTGGGCGCCCGCTCGCGCGGGGCAACGCCTAACTCCAGCTCGGCGATCCGGTGCTCGGTGCGAGCCTGCTCGGAATCCCCGAGTGCGTACAACGCCTCGCCCCGCAAGTAGTGCAGCTCGGGATCGCGATGATGCCCGCCGAAATGATGCGAGCGTTCGAGCACGCGCGCGGCGTACGCGAACTCGCCGGCGGCCATGGCGGCGCGGCCGGCATCTCGTTGCGCCCCGGCATCGTGGGGATCGAGCGCGAGGATCGCCTCGAACTGCGCTCGCGCGCGTGAAAACTCTCCGCGGCTCAAGGTGGCCGCAGCTTCCGCGCGCAGCTCTTCTATTGAGGGGGAAGGGCCTCGCTCTGTCTGCACGTCGTTGGCCAAAGCGAGGCTTGGGCCACTGGCTAGAAACGCCACAAGAAGCGCGAGATGCATGTGATTTACGATGAGCACGCCGGCCGGTTGTGCAACTGCTGGGCCGGAACGAGCTGAGCCGGGGAAAGTCTCGGCGCCAGCCTTGGCACAGGGATTGTAGTGATTGTGCAAATGACCAAGTACCGACTACCAGCTCTTCCGTATGGCTACGGCGCGCTTGAGCCCCACATCTCCGAGAAAACCATGCAGGTGCACCATGACAAGCACCACCGGGCCTATGTGATGGCAGCGAACCAGGTTAGCGACGATCTGGTCGAATGCCGGCGCACCGGTGATTTCGCGGCCATCGAGGCGTTGCAGCATAGGCTAGCATTCAACGTGTCGGGCCACGTGCTGCACAGCCTGTTTTGGCAAAACCTATCGCCGACTGGTGGGGGTTTGCCCAGCGGGGATCTCGCCGCCGCCATCGAACGAGACTTTGGCGCGTTCGAGGCGCTCAAGCAGCAGATGAACCGCGCTGCTGCGATGACCATGGGCTCGGGCTGGGTCGCCCTCATGTGGGAGCCCGTCGCCAAGCGACTGGGAACGACGCTGATCCACGACCACGAATCCAACACCACCCAGGGCTGCATTCCCTTGCTCGTGATCGACGCCTGGGAACACGCGTATTACCTCCAGTACCAGACCGACAAGGCCAAATACTTCGAGGCCCTTTGGAACGTGTGGAACTGGAAGGGCGTGGCTGACCGCCTGGCGCTGGCACAGCTGGTTGATCTTGGCCTACCGGTAACCGAGATCTCCGGCTCGTGGACCCCGCCTGACGCGCCCGCTGCCGACCCCGGCCCGCAAGTCACTAGCGCTACCGGCAGGTAACGCCATCATGTTCCTAGCGTTGCCAGTAGACCCCGACAGAGGCATCAACACGAGCCGTGGGCGACGCATTCTGGCCATGTGCTAGGGTTGGCCCGGAAGCTGCTTAGGGAGGGCGCGGAGGTTCCGATGACAAAATTGATTCTCAGTTTGCCCCTGGTTATTGCCGTCGCTTTCAGCATGCCCGCCGTCGGCCATGCCAAACCCGCCCGCCCGAGCAAGAGTGAAGCGACGGCCGATCCTGCGGCCAGCAAGGAAGACCAGCAGAAGCTGCACGATCACATGAAAATGAAGGACCACATCGCCAAGCACGTGAAGTATCCGGCGACGAAACAGGACCTGGTCAAGGCCTGCAAGGGCATGAGCGACGTGAAGGCCAGCGACAAGAAGTGGTTCGAAGAAACATTGGCCGACAAGACCTACGATTCGGCCGAGGACGTCGAGAGGGCTCTGGGTTGGGCGGTCCCACCAGCCGACAAGGCGGCCGGGATCCAAAAGTAGGTTTCTGGTCTAGCAACCCGCGCGTGCCCAAGCTGCGCGCGCGGGTCGAGAGCGTAACGAAAGGAAGCTGAAATCATGCTGACAGGGCCGTGCGGCTGGATCTCGCGATGAGGGAGAGCCGCGCACGTTCTGAAAGATCACGACACCTCGATCGTCTGTTGTTGGCTCGTTATTCACCCCCAGGAATTCTTGTCAACGAAAAGATGGAGATCCTGCAGTTTATTGGGCAGACCGGTGACTACTTACAGTCGGCGCCCGGCGAGCCGCAGAACAACAATCTCGCCAACATGGCGCGCGGAGAAAAATTGTTGACGGCGTTGCGAGCGACGATCGCGCAAGCGAAGAGAACCCTGGACCCCGCAAGGACGGCAGGCGTCGAGATCATCGATGATGTGTCCACCAGGGTTTGCGACGTCGTGGTCCTTCCCTTCACGGGGCTGCCTGACACCAAGGAACCCCTTTTTGTCGTGATGTTCGAGTCCGCGCGCGGTCAGTCCACCAATGACGAACTCGCCAAAGTCAACGAACGGCTTCACAGCCGCAACCGAGAAGTGAGCCAGATGAACTGCGAGTTGAGTGCGATCGATTTTCCAATCCTGATCCTGGACCGGGAGCGGCGAATCCGTCGCTTCACGCCGCGGGCACGAAGTATCCTGAACGTGCTTCCCTCCGATGTGGGCCGCCCGATCGATGACATCAAACTCAACATCGACGTGCCCGACCTGGATGCGCAGATCGCGAACGTCATCCTGACAGCCCAAATGAAGGAGTCGGAGGTCCAGGATCGAGACGGCCGTTGGTACCGGATGCAGATTCGCCCCTGCGAAGCCACGGACGAGCACATCGACAGCGCGGTCCTGTCCCTGGTGGACATCGATGTTCTCAAGCACAACGTGAGCGATGCAAGACAGGCCGAAGGGGAAGCAGAGCAGGCGAACCGGGCGAAAGATCAGTTCTTGGCAACCCTATCCCATGAACTCCGCACCCCGCTCGCCACCGTGTTGATGCACGCGCAGTTGCTCCGCCGTGGAGACGCCGATGCCGCCAGAGTCAAACGCGCGGGCGAGGCCATCGAACGCGGCACGAAGTTGCAGGTGCAACTGATCGAGGACCTGCTTGATGTATCGCGCATGGTTGCGGGTAAGCTGCAGATGGAGATGCAGCCGGTCAATCTGACCACGGTCATCCGAGCCGCGCTTGACGCCGTCACCGCGTCGGCCGAGGCGAAGACCATTAGCTTCACGGTTCTCCTGGCTGAGGTGCCTGGAACCGTGTGGGGAGATCCGAGGCGCCTGCAGCAAGTGATCTGGAACCTGCTGACCAACGCCATCAAGTTCACACCCGAAGGGGGCCGAGTGACCCTGATGCTCGAGGTCGCCGACGGGCACGCTCGCTTCAGCGTCAGCGATACCGGGATCGGAATCGAGTCCGGGTTCCTGCCCCATGTGTTCGATCGTTTCACGCAGGAGGACAACTCCAATACGCGGGCGTACGGTGGACTGGGATTGGGTCTGGCAATCGTCCGCCACATCGTTGTCCGGCACGACGGAACGGTGAAAGCGGAGAGCGCGGGGGCTGGAAGGGGTGCGGTCTTTTCCGTCATTCTTCCGCTGCTCGCGAGGCCCGTGGAATCGCTGGATGCTAAAAGACCCGCTCCTGTGCTGCGGCTTTCAGAGAGGGAGGCGTAACCCGATGCCAAGCGTTGAACTTTTGTCGCGATCGCTCGAGATCCTGCTCGTCGATGATGAGCCGGATCTGCGGGGGGTCGTCGGCGAAGTGCTAGAAGAGGCGGGGCACCATGTGACGATGGCGAGCGATGGCGCGCAGGCGCTCGCGCTCGGACTCGCGAAGCCCTTTGATGCAATTGTGTGCGATATACGCCTGCCCTTGATGGATGGGCTCAGTTTGCTTCGGCGATTTCGTCAGGACGCGCCCAACACCGATTTCATCTTGATGACGGCCCATGCCGATGTGAGACAGGCGGTCGGTGCCCTCAAGGAGGGTGCCGCCTACTATCTGACGAAGCCTTTCGAAGCCGAAGAGTTGCTCGTCCAGTTGTCACGAATCGCCGACCGGCGAGTCATGGAACGTGATCTGGCACAGGCGCGGCGGGAACTGCGGGACCGCGGGGCAAAGACCGCCCTCATCGGTCAGTCGCCGGCGATGCTGCGCGTCCTGGGGCTCATCGACACCGTCGCCCCGACGGACGCGCCCACGCTGATCACGGGCGAATCCGGCACCGGCAAAGAGCTGGTAGCGCGCATGCTCCATGAACGTGGAGCTCGTCAAGATCGGCCCTTCGTGGTGATCAATTGTGGGGCCCTGACCGAAACCCTCATCGAGGCAGAGCTTTTCGGTCACGAACGCGGCGCTTTCACCGGCGCTGACCGGAAGCGGGAAGGGCGGTTCAAGGCGGCAGACGGGGGCGTCATCTTCCTGGATGAGATCGCCGAGCTGTCAGCCACCGCCCAGGTAAAGCTGTTGCGAGTCCTGCAAGAGGGGACGTTCGAGCCAGTCGGCAGCAATACCCCGATCAAGGTCGACGTGCGCGTCCTGTCCGCCACCCACCGCAACCTGGCGGAAAGGGTTCGCCAGGGTCTGTTTCGCGAAGATCTGTTCTACAGAATCAACGTCATCGAGATTCCCTTGCCGCCGCTGCGGCAACGCCCCGGAGATCTAAGCATTCTGGTGCGCCATTTCCTGATGCGATTCCTTCCCGGGGCAGATCCCCTGCCCGAGATCTCGCCCGCCGGCTGGGCCGCCTTGTCGGGTTACCGTTTTCCCGGCAATGTGCGCGAGTTGTCGCACGCAATTCAGCACGCGGCGGTGCTATCGGCTGGCCGTCCGATCGGGCTGCAAGATTTTCCGGCCAGTATTTCGGGCCATTCCAATGAGATCATCGGAGTGCCTGCCAAGGAATCTGACCAGAGTCTGACGCTGGATGACGCGAAGGGCGCGTTCGAGTGCAACTACGTCCGCCACGTGGTGGCTCAGGCGAAGGGGAAACGGGCGCGTGCGGCCAAGATACTGGGTATTTCGCGCAAATCCCTGTGGGAGAAGATGAAGCGGCACGGGATCGAGGCACCGCTGAGCGGCGAACGAGATCCTTCGCCCGAGGATCTCGATGACCAAGATCCACCTGGCGTGGGCCCGGCCCTGGCCTAGCCGGTTTGGGGTGGGGAGGGCATGCCCGCGCATTATCTTTTGGACCACGGCTCTCTTCGAGCGTCACACGGCCTGGACGATCGGGTTCTTGAGGACGTCCGCGCCGTCGGCAACTGCCTGAGCGCCCGGGTCCCCGAGCTGATCGAAGATTTTTACGGATGGCTGTCACGACTGCCCGAGTTCGGGCAGTTCTTGTCCAACGAACAGCTCCTGGCACGCGTGAAGGGCCACCAGGCGGAATATTGGAGAGATTTTTTTCGAGCCGAGGTCGACGAAGCTTACGTCGAACGCCGGCGCGTTGTCGGGCAGGTCCACGCCCGGATCGAACTTGGGCTGCTCATCTATCTGCAGGCCATGGAGTTCGTCTCGGCATGGGTCAGACGAGAAATCGAAGCTGACGTGCGTCTTCGTGACCGATCCACGGCCACATTCTCCGTCCGCACGCTGATTCAGTTCGATTCAGCCGTCGTGGTGGACACATACGGAGCGCGAACCGCTCGAAGCCTGGACGAACAACGGAAGCGGCTCGACCACGTCGCGGGCGTCATGCGTGCGGTGACCGAAGGGGATCTCAGTCGGCATCTCGGCGTGACCGGGCCCGACGATGTCCTCGGAGAGTCCCTCAACGACATGGTGCAAAGCCTCCGAAAAATAGCCCGCGAGATGGGGCTCATCGCCCGGGGCGACTATGCGGCGCAGGTTCCACCCCGAAGCGAGCAGGACCAACTGGGCGTCTCGCTGCAGGCCATGACCCGCGCGCTCCGGAAGGCGGCGGAGACCAACGAGCAGCAAACGCTTGCACTCCGGCAGCAGGCCGTAGAACTTGAGCGAGCGAGTCGCCACAAGTCCGAATTCCTCGCGAACATGTCACACGAACTGAGGACGCCGCTGAATGCCATCATCGGCTTCTCCGAGGTGCTCAAAGACGGTCTGATGGGCGAGCTCACCGCTCAACAGCGCGGGTTCATCGGCGACATCTTTAGCAGCGGCAACCATCTGCTGTCTCTCATCAACGACATCCTCGACCTGTCCAAGGTGGAAGCCGGCTCGATGGTGCTCGACCTGGAACCGGTGCAGGTGTCGTCGCTGTTCGTGAACACCCTGTCCATCATCAGGGAGAAAGCCGCCGCCCACCACATCCGCCTGGGTATGGATGCCGACCTTGAACTGGGATCGTTCCAGGCGGACGCCCGCAAGGTCAAGCAGATCGCCTACAACCTGTTATCCAATGCGGTCAAGTTCACCATCGAGGGTGGGCAAGTGACCCTGCGCGCCAGTCGCGTCCCGCGCGCCGAAGTCGGTCAGCTGTCGGGCTCCTGGGCGGGCCGGACCTTCCCGTTGGCCGATAACGAGTTCGCGGAATTTCTTGAGATCAGCGTCACCGACAGTGGCATCGGCATCTCGCCAGAGGGGCTCAACCACTTGTTTCTGCCTTTCAGTCAGATCGACAGCGGTCTGGCGCGAAAAGCTCAGGGCACGGGACTTGGTTTGGTCATGGTCAAACTGCTTGCCGAGTTGCACGGCGGCGCGGTGGCGGTGGCAAGCGAAGAGGGCAAGGGCTCGCGCTTCACGGTCTGGCTGCCGCTCCGGGCGCCGGAGGAAGCGGGTCTCGCGTCTGGCCGGCAGGGTTGATCGGCTGCCTCGCTCGTCGGACCCCGGATCGAAGACGCACACGCGATGTCCGCCCGACCGCTTGGCGAAAACGTCCTCGACCCGAGCGAATTGTCTGGCCCCGAAAAGACTGCCCGGCGAGTGCCCAGGCCTCGCCAAGTAGTCGATTTTCCTATGCTTATCACAGTAGGTGACCTGGGATGAACAACTACAAAATCCCACCTCCGCGTACTTCTCCGTACGGGCGAGCTGACATCCGAAGCCGCGCCGCCTCCGTAGCTGAGGGCGGAGGACATGATGAAGAAGAACATCCGACTTCTGCTCCAGCTCGCCCTGCTTGCCCCCATGGCTCCCCTGGTCGGCTGCATGGGTGTCATCTCCGACGAGGATGAGATGAACGGCGTGGCCAATACTGATCCGAACGTCGGCGAGTTCGCGGCCAAGAACCCAGGGACGAGCCCAGCTCCGAGCCCCGCACGCATGGCAAGCCCGGCGCAGGCGCCCATCCCAGGATTCCTCGCGACTCCGGGTTCGGTGACAGCTTCCGCTCCTGTCGCAAACTTCCCCAACCAACCCGGGCCGGGAGCTGTGCCAATCGCAGGCTCCCCTTCCTCGCTCACGCCCCCGGCGATGGCGGGCCAGACCGCCGCTCCTGGCCCCGTACCTACAGCCATGCCAAGCGCGCCGGCTGTCAAGGCGCCCGCGCCGACGACAAGCCTGACGCCCGCACCTTCCGGAACCTTGGTGCCGCTCTACACGTCACCTGCCCACCCGTCATGGACCCAAATCGTCGAAGGGAAAATGGCCAATCCGACTGTGCCCGTCCTTGCTGTGGTGAACCCATCGAACGGCCCCGGTTCGGGGCTCGACGCCACGTACCAGGCGGGTATCAGAAAGCTGACCGCGGCGGGAATCAAGGTGCTCGGTTACGTCGCCACGGGCTACAGCGCCAGATCTCAAGCCGCCGTCAGGGCGGACATGGACCATTGGCGCTCGTGGTACCCAAACGTCGCCGGAATCTTTTTCGATGAAATGTCGAGATCGGCCGGCAAAGAAGACTACTACCGCGGTCAGGATGTTTACGCCAAGGCGCTCGGCTTTACTTACACCGTTGGAAATCCGGGCAGCGACACCACGCCGTCATACGTCGGAGTCGTCGATATGATCCTGGTGTACGAAAACGCTGGGCTCGTTACACCGTCCAACTGGCACGCCAACTACCCGCGCGAGCGTTTCGGAATCATTCCCTACAGCATTCCCTCTCTTGACAGTAACTACCTGGCTACAGTCAAGAAGAATGTCGGCTTCATCTACCTGACCAACGACACTCTGCCCAACCCATGGGATACCCTTCCGCCCTATTTCGGTACGCTCCTCGCGGATCTTGCCAAGGGTTGAGGCGGAAGCGGCGTCACCCCCCAGTAACGGAGCGGGGCCTAGCAGGGCCTAGCAGTTACGATCCGCGAAGCGCTGAGCAACGATTTGGCGCCGGTTCAAGACGGCAGAGCCGCGCTCGACGATGGCACAGGACTTGATGCTCGGTGTGGCCAGGAAGACAAGAGTTCATGGGCACGCCGTTCGCCTTCGCCAGTTCGCCGCCGCTCGGGAGGGGCAGTGCCCGCAGTCGTGATCGGGACTTGCTGCGGCGGGTGGCACAGGGGGACGTGCGGGCGCTGCGTGACATGTATGAAGAGCACGCGTCGCGCGCCATGGGCATCGCTCTGCGCGTGCTGAAGAGCCAGGGCGATGCAGAAGATGTCGTGCAAGAGACATTCATCGACTTGTGGAAGCGGGCGTCGCAGTTCGATTCAGCAACGAGCAGCGCGGCCGCCTGGGTGGTGACCATTGCTCGTAGCCGGGCCATCGATCGACTGCGAGCGCGGGGATCGGCCAAGCGTGCGGTTGACGCCGCGGTCACCGTCGACTCACCGGCCGGTCCGATTCCGGAGGAATTGGCGGGTTCCCACCAGGACAGCCAGCGCGTGTTGGAGGCGATGCGCAAGCTGCCGTCGCGGGAGCACGCCGCCATCGAGCTGGCCTACTTCGAGGGTCTCAGCCACTCTGAGATTTCGCGCAAGACCGGCGAGCCACTGGGCACCGTGAAAATGCGGATCCGAATGGGCATGGAAAAACTTTCGAAGTTACTGAACCGGTATCGAACCTGTTGAAAAGGAGACAAGACCATGACGTGTGCACAATTCAAGAAGAACGTCGGTAGCCTGGCACTCGACGCCCTCGACCCGAATCAGGCTGTGGCGTGTCGGGCGCACCTCCGGAATGCCAACAACCACGACGGCTGCGTCCAGTCATGGCACGACAAGCGGCACGCCGTCTCGCACTTGGCCCACGCGGTCTCGGCGGTCAAGCTGCGACCGGGTCTGTGGCGCGGAATCGAGGAGCGCGTGAGCCCACACCAAGGTCGCCACCGCGATATGATGGTGGAGTCGATGGCCTCCCGTCATCACAACTAGAGAAGCCGGAACCCGAGCGTTCGTCAGCACCACGACCGTCGGTGCACGATCAGAACACCTCCCCAACATTGAAATAGGCGCCGACGGGCCTGGCGTCCGGGGACCATGCGACATCGAAACGGACCACGAGCGTTTGTCCTTCC
The DNA here is from genome assembly GCA_031431215.1 of Myxococcales bacterium. Taxonomy (GTDB): domain Bacteria; phylum Myxococcota_A; class Polyangia; order Fen-1088; family Fen-1088; genus JANPCZ01. The sequence continues at coordinate 38,584 of JANPCZ010000061.1, read as the reverse complement.
TGCAGCCTCAGGCCCCCTCCCACGCCATACTTGAGTCCGATTTTTGAACCGTCGAGCTCGGGATGCGCGGTGTAGTCCGCCCAGACGCGCCCGGCGTCGAAGAACGCCGCGGTGCCAAGGACGAAGGGTTTCTTGAACATCGAGAAATGCCAGACCTCGGCCCGCGTCTCGAGGTTCCCGAACACTTTGATCATCCCGTAGTAGCGCTGGCCGGGCACTCCGCGCAGGCCCTTTCCGCCCCCGAACACGGACATGTCTTCGACTCGCGTTAGCTCGTAGAACGGCGGATCGCCGAAAAGAAAGTCGCCCAGCAGCCGGAACCGGACCACCAGCCAGGGCAGTGGCGAGCGGTAAAAGCGGCTCGTGGCGGTGAGTTGCTGGTACCCGAACGGTATTGCCGGGGCGAGCCGCGGGCTATACAGCAGCCGGAGCGAGTGGAAGCTGCCCGTGTGGGTGACGGTCTCGTTGTCGCGCGAGTCGTATTGCAGCCCCACGGCGCCGGCTACCACGGCGTGACTGACCGGCCCGTCCAGCAGAGCTCGCACTTCGTCGGAGCCCGTCGTGCGCTGGATGACCAGGGAGCTGTCGTCTCGTGCGGCCAGCCAGTTGTTGGTGAAGCTGAGGCCGCCCCGCACGAAGAACTTATCGACGAACCGGAAGCGCGCCGCCGTGACGACAGCGACGCGCTTGCGGCCGTACTGATGCCGCTGCTCACTATCGTCTGCTGGCTCCGAGGACGCGTTGCCGACGCCATAGAAGCGTTGGGTGGATTCGGAGGTAAAGGATGGGCGTGCCTCAAGACGAAGCCGACCTCCAGGGCCCGTGCGCGGATAGACCAGAGTCAGGAAATAGTCCTGAAATGGGATCGCAACCTTGTCGTCTCCCTGCCCGGGCTTGAAGGAGATGAACGTTCCGAGTTCCGCTTTCCAGCGGAACTGGCCAAACCCAGGTTCGAGTCGTGCGACATCGGCCACCGCGCCCACGCCGATTCCGACGTCACTGTCGCCGCCCACGACGGGGATGACATTGACCTCGGTCTGGGCACTGGCCATTCCCTCGAACAACAGTGCCGCCGTGAGCAGGATCGCAAGGACACCTCGCAAGCTCGGTCAGCCTAGCCTTGTGCTGCCTGAGCAACGTGCCTTGGCCGTTTGCGATGGGCCTTGACTGCATTCTTCAAACGCTTCACCTCGGCGTGAGCGTCTGCAATCTTGGCCTCGATCTTCCTTGGCAGGCCTTTCGGCTTGCCGTTCGTCTTGCCCAGGCGCTTTCCCGCGTAGGCGAGCGCGGGAATGACCGACGCGGCAACAATGCCTGCGAGTATCATCTGCTTTACCTTCATTGGATCCTCCTCTCGATTGTTGAGCTTGCGAAGCAACTGCAACGCAAGCGGCGCGCCAGTGGGCATGCTCTCCGGTCTCCCCTTGGATCCAGAGCGTTAGCGTCGAAAAGTGTAGTCGAAACACCGGGGACGCCACGTCATCGTTACGCTCGAGCCAAAAGGGTCGTTACCGATCGGAAACACCAGTGTTTCGAAGCGTGCCGGACCACCGTGGCGCCGCGCTCGCTTCAACCGCGCAGTCGCACGGCCAGCGCGGCAACCGCCAACACCGGTACCGCCACGCACAAGGCGCGCAACGCGCGTTCGGGCGCCGCTAACAACGTGCGATGATGCGCAGGGTGCGCGCCGGCATCGACAGCTCGCTTCCTCCGGGCGGGGCGGGTAAGGACCCCGCCCCCGCCGGGGTGATGTCAAAACGTACCGAAGGCAGCCAATCCGGGACTGCCGTGAGCGACGCTCACCGGTACGACATGCACCTGTGCGGTGGTAGCTACCGTGCGCTCGCGCTCACCAGACGACAGGATTCCGCTGACGATGCCGAGAACGCCAGCCACCTGGAACACCCCGTCTACGACCAGAAGGACCTTGTAAGTGGTCTCACGGTCGCAGGACATGTTCGCGACCGGGCACCCCCCGCGAGCGCCCAGATCCAGCCAGGGTCCGAGCAGCGGAACGAAGAGGCGACCGTCGCCCGCATGACTGCTCGACGACGCCACGACCAGGGCAGCGCCGTATGACAATGCAAAGGTCGCCAGACCTCCGGTCAGGGTTCTGTTCGTCCGCGAAGGCGAATCCGCGGCTGGCGGCGGGTTCACGACGACTACCCTCTGCTCTGCGGGCGCTGCTTGCGCCGTCTGCGGCGTTTGCGGCGTCTGCTGGGCGGCAACTGTCTGCGTGTCGGCACGCGCGGAAGGCCCACCGTAGGTAAGCAGCATCGCGCCTAGCGCCACGCCAATGGTCTGACTACAAAATGTCTTTCTCATGCTTGATCTCCTTGCTTGTTGGCTTGCGACCGGCTGCAACGCAACAAGCGCGCCATCCCCCGCATGGCCGAAAAGCCGCAGAAATCCGGGGCGTAGCACCCCAAAGACTCGTATGACCGCTACCGATCGGGAACATTAACGACACCGAATGCCCAGGGAGGGCTCCGAGGCGACGCAACGCCTCGGGCTGCGCAACAGACACCACCAGATCTTGGCGCGGATCAGCGTCTGGTAACGCCGCGGTCCTTATCGTCATTGACCTTCGGCGCCTCGATCAGCAGCGCTTCGAGCCGCGTCGGTTTGCTGGGCTTTGCCTCTAGCTTCCTGTCGTTGCAGGTGGCCGCATAGTGCGACGCCATCGCCGATGCTTCCAGATCATGCGCCTCGACGAGAACCACATAGTCGTGGTAGGAGCCTCGCGCCTCGTCGCAGCGACCCACCTGGGCCAGCGCGTGCGCGCGGCCCCAGACGGCGACCGACCTGCCCCAGCCCTCTTTCTGGCCAAAGCGCCGCTCCGCCTCGCGATAGGCTGCAACCGCATCGTCGATTCGTCGCACGCCCGAGAGCGCGTCGCCACGGTCGAAATGCGCCCACCCGTTTGTCGGATCGGCTTCGACAGCGCGATCTGCGAACGCCAGCCCGAGTTGCGAATCGCCCTTGATCAGAGCCTCCCCCGCCTTTGCGATCAGAGCCTTCGCATCGTCCGGCGCTGACTGTGGCGAAGCATCGTCGGTGGGCAGCGGTGGCAGGACCGCGTCCGGCACCGGCGGCGTGGGAGGCTCCCGAATCGGCTCCGGCTCGATCTGCGAGGGCCGCAACGGTGAACTTGCCTCTGCCTCGGGCCCTCCCGGCGGCACCAAACTAAACATGCACAACCACAACATAGTCATCATTGATCTCCTTCCGCGCTGCCATGAATCGAGTCAGGCCGTCGCCCCGACCGAGGAGAGACTTCGCAAGGAGTGTGCCGACCGAGCGGGCGGTATTGACGCCAGGATTGGCGCGCAAACGTCACCGATTCCGAACGTCTCGTTTCGCCCTCGTTACGTCGGGCGCGGCTGGGGGCTTTGACCGCCGGCCCAGGCCGGCGAGCGAAGTCCTCGCGGCGTAGATCGCGCCGCGCTGGATTCGGCGACGCAAGGTCCGCGACGATACCCATCGTCGGGTGCGTTCCTCACAGCGACAGGAGAAACGCCACCAGGTCGTTCTTCTGCGCGGCGGCGAGACCGAGGCTCAGCCTCGCATCATAGTGATTCACCACGTCGGTCAGGGTCGCGGCAGAACCGTCGTGAAAGTAGCCGGGGTGCTGCCACAGTCCGCGCAGCGGCGTGGTCCGGTAGCGTCCCGTCGCGCTGCGCGTGGCGTACAGCGGGTCGACACCCGTCTCAGCGGCCGCGTGCAGTGCCGCCTCCGTGTACAGCGTGCCCTGGTGACAACTCGCGCAGCGACCCGCCCCTTCGAACACCACCTTGCCTCGCACGGCGGCCGCGGCGTCGAACGTGCCCGGCGGCGGCGCTGGCTTGACGAGGGTCAGCTGGTAGGCCAGCAACGCGGGCAGGCGCGGCGTGACCAGGTCGGGCTCCGAGACCACCGCGACCCCGATGCGCGGATCGTTGAAGGTGCCCTTGCCACCCATTTCCAGCGTCGCGACGTAGGCGTTCCAGTAGGAGATCGCCCCGTCGCCCGTATACGTCTCGGTCGGCACGCCTGCGAGTCCGTAGGCCGGGGGAATGAGCACTGGGTGGTTGATGCCGTCGACATTGAACCGCGGGTCGAACCGGCCTGGGCCCCACGACTTGTAGATCGCCCGTTGCTCGTCGGTCAGCGCAGGCGAAAGCGAGATGATAAGTCCAGCGTCGAGATCGCGGTTCGGCCACCCGTCGAGGCGGTGTCCGATTCCGTGGGCGACCGAATCATCGACCGTGGAGTGGCAAAGCGCGCACGTGATACCGACCTCGGTGAGGGTGCCGTCCACCACCTTGCCCTGGACGCCGATCACCGCGTTCAGCCCGATGAGAGCGACGGTGGTGGCGGGGCTGGTCAGGTCCGCGCTGGCGAGCACTTCGGGAGGCACGGCGTCGGCATCGACCTTGAGGCCCACCGCGAGGGCGGTCATCGGGCTCACACCGGTGGCGATCACCGTGTGCATCTTCAGCGTGCCGGTCCAGAACTGCTCGTCACCGAACGTGGCGTAGCGGAATACGTCTTTGCCGCTCTGGGACGGCAGTGGCTTCTTCTGCGGAGGCCCTTGGATCGAGGCCGTCCGATCGACGCGAGGTATCTCCACACCGTTGCAAGCGACGAGACAGCCGATTGATGTCAGAAATAGCGTCTTCGTGTTCATGGCATCGTGTTCAGCAAGGTGCGTGCCGGGCCTTGGAGCGCCTCGCCGAGGAATGCACGAAGGCGGTCGGTCTCACGAAATCGGTGAAATTCGCGCGTCCCTTCCGCAATTGTAGCGAAACGGTAACAGCGGGCGGCGCGCGGAGGGCCTTCGGCAGCGGCATGCGACTTGCTGCGTGTCAGCATCATTCCAACCCGAGCTGTTCGCATACTCGGATTCTCCCCGCAGCTCATCAAGCAGACCCGGCTGTTGGTCAAGACCACGTTCGGCGAGTGGTTGGCCGACAAGGCCCCCTGACTAGCATCCTGTTTGGAGATCTCAAGAGCAACAATGGCCTCATCGCCAGTTTTTTCATAGCGCTGGTCGGGGCTTGTATCGTCATTGGACTTTGGCGGGCAATTATCCGTCGCACTGCCTGAGGAGGAAATCACCATGTTAAACTGCAAATCATTGATGTTCGCGGGTGCTTTGTCGGTGGCGTTCATGCCGGCGTTGGCCCGCGCGGAAAACCCTCTTCAAAAGGAGGGCAACGCCATCGAGCAGAAGGGCAACGAGGTGGAACGCGAGGCCAACCGCGACAAGGCCAAGGCAGCCGCGCTAGATCGTGCCGGAGAGAGGACCGAGAAGGCCGGCGAGGACATGCAGAAGCGCGCCAGGGCGCTCAAGAAGAGAAAGGGCGATGATCTTCGCGAGGACGACGCCGCTGTACACAGGGGCGCGCACCTGAACGCGGCGGGTGAGCGGACCGAGGACAAGGGGAAGAGGATGCAGAAGGCTGCTACGCGCATGAAGAAGAACGCCAAGGCCAAGGAAGACGCGGCTGAGGTGCTCGAAAAGGCCGGGCAAAAGGTCGAAAACGCTGGCACCAAGATCGAGGAGACCAAGCCGCGGTAAACGCCCGGATACCTTGATTGGTTCGTCGGCACGCTGCCCGCTTCCACCGGGTTGCGTGCCGACGCTGTGAGTTCGAGACAACCATGGCGCGAAGAGTTCAGCGCACTGGACTTGGCTTAGCCAGGGGCAAACGTCGCGGTCTGGCTGCCGCTCCGGGCGCCTGGCGGATTCAGCCGCCCTCGTTCTCCATCCGTGCAATGTCGGCTGACTCGTCTTGGTCGAGGCCGGATTCGCGAGGCGAAAGCTGCCGGTGAACCGCGTCCAGCAACACATCGATGTCGACCGGCTTCACGAAGCAAGCCCTCACCCCGCCCTTTTGTTCGAGACCCTTCAGGGACGCGGACACCGCCGACATGACGACGACCGGCACGGTAGTGAGGTCCTTGTCGCCCGCCTCCAGGAGCTCCAGCACCTTCCACCCGCTCATCACAGGCATCATCAGATCCAGCAGGACGAGATCTGGCTTCGGTGTCTCGCGGAGCATGCGAAGGGCGACCGCGCCATTTTCGGCCTCCACCACCTGGTAACCTGCCAGGGTCAGCACCTCCCTGAGCACTTCACGGATCCCCTTGTCGTCATCGACAACCAAGATGCGTTGACTCATGGTCACCGAGCTGGCGTCGAGCCCCGGATCGAACACGCACACGCGATGTCCGCCGGACCTCTTAGCGCGATAAGTGGCCTGGTCGGCCTGCTCCAGCAGCGAATCCAATGATCGGCCCAGGGCAGGGTGCAGCGTGGCGACTCCCATGCTGACGGAAACGACCAGTCCCCTATCCGCCAGCCGATCGAGGTGGGCGAGCACACGGCCAGCGAAAGCCGAGGCCTCCGGGGACGTGGTGTGGGGCAGAAGCACCACGAATTCGTCTCCACCCGAGCGAACGGCCAGATCGGTGTCCCGGATCTCGTCGCGGAGCACCTTGCCGACCGCCGCCAAGGCCTCGCTGCCCGCTGCATGCCCGTATTTGTCGTTGATTTGTTTGAGCCTGTCCACATCGACGGCGACCACGCTCAAAGCCGTTCCGCAACTGTCCACGCGCGCCCGCTCTTTGCGCGCATGGAACTGACGAAGGTTGGCCAGGCCGGTGAGCTCATCGATATGAGCTTCGCGACGCAAACGATTCAACAGTCCTGACTGGCTCAGTCCGCGCTCCACCCGAGCCAGAAGCTCGTCGGTTCGCCACGGCTTCCGCAGGAAATCGACGTCCTCGATCATCCCCATCTGCGGCACGGTCTCGTCGACGCCGTACAGGAAAAGCAGGGGAATCTGGTGCGTGTGCTCGTCCCGGTTGATCTGGCGGGTGACTGCCAATCCATCGAGAATGGGAAGCCGCAAGTCGAGAATGATGAGGTGAGGCTGCGTCTCCCGCGCATGACGTACCCCTTCCTCCTGGTCGGACGCCAGGTCGATGTCGTACCCGGCGTTCCTGAGCGCAACCGTCAAGGACCGGGTGTGCGCCCCCGCGTCTCCGATGATGAGAATTTTCCGCTGCGCCCGTGCCACGAGCGCACTGCCGAGGTGCTTGCCGGATCGTAAGGCGGTTCCCCTGGTGGTCATCTGTGTCGCGAAGCGCATGACAGCCTCCTCCTACGACTGGTCGCTCGCCGGCTTGCGGCTGGTAGCGCGGACCGCGTTCACGAAATCCTCCAGGTTGAACGGCTTTCTTATCAGTGCCGCCGCGCCTTGCGGCTTGGTTTCGGCGGCGGCCGTCATGACCAGCACTGGAGTTGTGTCGAACCGAGGTTGCAGTCTCATCTCGCGAAGGACATCCCACCCGTTCATGATCGGCATCATCAAGTCCAGCACAACCAGGTCGGGTAGCGGGCCCGGCAGGGAAGCCAAAAAATCAATGGCTTGCTTGCCGTGGGTAGCCGGGAACACCTCGTAACCTTCGGTTTCAAGGTGCTGCCGGATCACGTCGAGGAGGTCGACGCTGTCCTCGACCACCAGTACGGACTTTCTCGCTTCTATTGACACGGGATACCCTGCTTCAAAGTCCGTGCCAGGCGATTCCCGTCGAATTCCCTCGCCGGATCCTTCCTGACGGCACGAAGCGGTAACGTTTGTTGATCTCTAGTGACCTATCAAGGCGGCCAGGCGCGTTGACCGCCGCCCACGCCGTGGGCATCAGGCACTTCGGTGCGGTAGCCAATTAGGCGGCCCCGAAAGGTTGCGACTGGAAGGTGTCGATGAGCAGCGCGGTCAGGCGGCGACGCACCAAACCGATTCCCATCGCGCACGCCGCCACGCACGCCAGCACATAACCGAGGCTCGGCGGCAATCCGACTCTCCAGCACAGGCCAGTCAGCGCCACTTCCCCGATGAGGAGCGCGAGCGAGAGCGCGAGGGCATCACGCCGCAAGTCGAAGTAATAGAGCACCACAATGGCTAGCACCGTCGTCATCTGGAAGGCGGCCCCGATCAGGGCCAAGCGGAACAGCAGCACAGCAACAGTCGGCAGGCCAACCAGGTTCATGATGTGAGGCGCCGCCACGAACCCGATCACGGTCACCGCACCCTGGACCAGACCCGCGCCGCGCAGGATGCGAAGCGCTTCGGTGCGGACCAGGAGGGCGCGGTCCCGCAGGGTGCTGAGGGTGCCTCCCCCTGACAGGGCGCCGTAAAAGGCGCGGTAACGCTGGTAAAAGACCGTCTCGATCTGAACGTAGATCCAGGAGAACCCGGGAATCACGAACAGCCAGGCGACTGCGGAAGCGGCGGTGTACAGCGCCGCCGCAGCGCCCCCCGCCAAGAGCCACATGATCAACTTGTCGGCCCAGATGGACAGGTGGTAGGCGAATGACGAAGCGGCGAGCAACTTGTACTCGGCAAGCGCGGGCCAAAGTCGCGCGCTCTCGTCAGCGTCGTCGGGAAGCGCTCGCGCTACCCCGACCATCAGGAGCACAAGCGTCAGCAACTGGCCGAGCGCGAACCCCGCCAGGTAGCCAGCGGGGCCCAGGTGCAGAGCGCGTTCGAAGGCGAGCGCCGCGACGACACTGAGCGGGGCCCCGAATCCGAAGGAGCGCAGCACCAACCCGGGCGCACTGAGACCACTGCCGACCGAGAGCATGAGCCATTGCGCGCCCACCACGGCGGTGAGCACCGTCGCGGGCACCGCCAGGGCCAGGGGCAGTCGCATGAATGCCACCACCGCGATGCCGGCCGCGGTGAATCCCAGCAGGGTGGCCGCAAGCGCCCGCCGCAGAGGCGCGGCGATGGCTTCCAGGTGGTGGTCGTAAAGCCGGTCAGCCGCGTAACGCGAGACCACCACCTGGAGAGGTGCACCTAGCACCACCGTGACCGCGTAGATGATCGTGACGGTGTGCTCGACCAGCCGGAACTCATCGGTCTGGTGGCTACGCGCGGCCAGACGCAGGCTCACCAGGACCGCGGTGGTTAGCAGCCACGGCGCGGAGGTCACCACCACGCCGGTCAGGTAAGCACTCAGTGCGCCCGTGAGCGTGCCACGGTCGATGAGGCGCTGCAGCTTCCAGCCGATTCCCGCTATGGCATCACCATCTCACGGTAGAGGGTGCGGTAACTCTCGATCATGTCGCGCCGCCGGTAGAAGGCGCCGACCCGCCGACGGCCCGCCTGTCCGAAGCGCCGGCGCAGCGCCGGGTCCGACGCCAGACGCACCATTGCGGCGGCGGTGTCGGCGGCCGTCGCCACGCGCGTGACGATTCCGCTCGGCCCCAAGGCCTGGTCGGCGCTTTCCTGTCCTTCGATCATCTCGCGACAGGCGCCGACGTCCGTCGCGATCACGGGCAGGCCGGCCGCGTAGGCTTCCAGGATGACCAGGGGCTGTCCTTCGCTGAAGCTGGTGAGCACCACCACGTCGAGGTCGGCGTAGATGAGATGCGGCGGCTGCGGACCGAGGAATTTGATCGATTCCTGGCGTCCCAGCGTCGCCACCAGATCGCGACAGCGGTTGGCGTACGAGGCGTCCTCCTCGACGGGACCGATGATACGCACGTCGAGCTTCGTGGTGTGCATCGCCAGATCGCACGCCTTGATGAAAGTGACGACGTCCTTGATGGGGACCACGCGGCCGACGAAACCAACCCGCAGCGGCGGTGTGGCCAGCCCGACAAAGGACAGCTCGGCTTCACCTGGGCCAGGCGGGCTTTCGGCCGGCACGTCCACTCCATTGGGCACGATCGAAATCTTCGCGGCGGGAGCGCCATCCTCGATCTGCCGGCGGCGGTTGATGTCGCTGAGGGTGACGATGCGTGAGGCGCGGTGATAGGCCAGGCCGGCGAGCCCGCGAAACGAGTGCGACCACAAGCGCCGCAGCGGCGATGGCGACAGGGCGAGGCTGGGTTCTGATGCGCCCTCGGGCTGGTCCTTGATCCAGTTGGCCCGCGCCAGTTCCATGTCACGCTCGCGCGAGTAAATTCCGTGTTCGGTCAAAACCAGGGGCCGACCGGTCTTCAGACTGAAGACCGCGCCGACCAGACCTGCGTATCCGGTGGACACCGCATGGTAACACCGCGCTGGCACCGGCGCTGCTGCCAGTAACCGCAACATGGGCACGTGGATGGCGCGGAAATGCCAGAACAGATCAAGGAACGGCGCACCCAGTGCCACGCGTTCCGCCAGCTCGCAGATGAGCTCGAATGCCTCGTGCCCGTGAAGCAGTTCACCGGCGGTGAAATCGCCGCAGGCGAGGTCGGTCAGCAGCTGGTCGTCGACCGTGTTCTCAAGATGCAACCGCCGCAGGGCCGCCAGCACCCGCGATGGGCTGCGACGCAAGGGCTCGCCGCGCAACTTCCGGATCGTGCATTCGATCGCGTTCCGCGCTGCGCCCTGAGGTGGGAACGGCGTTGCATCCTGACAATAAAGCTGGTCGAGGCGGAGGACGTTTGGGGGCAAGGCATAGCGCGGCTGCTTGTACACACCGGCGTGCGAGCCGATGTTGAGGATGGAGAATGTGAGTTCGGGATGACCGAGAATGATGTCGTGCACCCAGGCCGACACGCCGCCCGGGACATAGGGGTACGTGCCCTCGACGAGCATGCAGACGTCAGGAGCCGCTTGCGTGGCCAGCGCTTCAGGATGCGCGTTCATAGGCTGGTTTGGTGAAGTGCTGGCGTCGCCCGGCGTGCGGCCAACGCGTCCACCTGGGTGCGCAAGGTTTCGACGGGCTCTCCGCCACCAGCCGCGCGGGCGCGCTCGAGGACCGCCAGCGCCAGGGTCGGGCGTGACGCCGCCAGCTCCAGTCGTGCCCACTTCACCGCCACTTCGGGCAGGCGTTCAGGCGCAAAGACCTCGGCCCGCCCATAGCATCGGCGCGCCTCCCAGGTGAGAGGTGCCATCAGCGACGGATCGGCCAATCCGCTGTGGATCGCTTCCGCCAAGGTATCAGCGGCGGCCAGAGCGGTGTCGAATCCGGGCTGGCTGTCCAGGGCCAGGCGGGATGCCGCCGCGCGCACGTCGAACTGCGCGCCGAGCTCCTCCAGCACCAGCGCCGCTTCAATCGCCAGGTCAGAATCACGCCCGGTCACCGCCCAGCGCAGAAGCCCGACTGATGCGGCGTCCCCGCGCCGGGACAGCAGGGTCAATGTGGCACGTCGGTGTTCGCGGTTGGCAGACACCAGGGTCTCACACGCGGGAACGCTGTCGACCAGCCGGCACCAGTCGGCGGCCGTGAGCTGTGGCGCCAGCGGCGGGTCGATGATCAACGCCTCCGCCATCTCGCCGCGCCCAGGCGTCGCTAAAACCAGTGCAGCGACGGCAACACCGACAATCGGCAGCGCCAGCGCGACGGCCGCCAGCAGCACGCGATGGCTGGGCGAAACCGGGGTGCTGGTCCACACCACGGCCACTGCCAGCAGGTGAACGGCACCGGCCAGGGCGTAGTCGGTAGCAGCACCCCCGCCCAGGTAGAGAACAACAACGGCGAGCGCATCGAGACCAGCCCACAAGGCCAGCGTCGGAACCATCAGGACGAAACGGGGCAGAAGGTCGGTGCGGGTCATTGGCGGTCACCGCACAATGCGAAGCAGGGGAAGCGCATCCACCGCGGACAACGTCGCCAGCACCGCGTGGGCAACATCCGTGGATCGTGTGCGGCGCTCGGCGCGCTCTGCACGCAGGGACTTGCCACACCAGGAGGCGATGAGTTCGATGTCGTGCGGGCCGGCAGCTCCCATCGAATCGAGCGCAACGCCCCGCAAGGCCATGACGCCGATGAAGTCTCCGGCGAGGTTGCGAATGGGCGTCGCGATGTCGCTGTCGTCGGGCCCGGCGCCTGCCACATCGGCGCTGCGAACCATCGCAGCGTTCGCCATCGCGGTGGAAGCGGTGCGATCCATCATCATCAGGTCGGGCGGCACCGGCGACGTCTCGCTCCAGGCACCGCGCCAGGCGATGGTGCGCAGCTGGCCGCGCTCGACCAGCTGAACCATGCCCGCGCGCGCCCCGCTGCGGGCCATCGCCAGATCCAGGGCCGCCTCTGCGCCCGCGACCGGATCACGGCCCTCAAGCCGGTCAGCCGCGTGACGGAGAAAACTGATTGAATGCTCGAGCCTGTCGGCGCGGGCCCGTACCTCGCCGACCGCGTCTTTCAGGCGCGCCAGGCTGGCGGTTTCCTCGCTGTGATGCTGCGCCAGTTCGGACACCTGGCGTACCAGGCCGGTGGTACGCCGCTCATGGAGCGACGCCACCCAGGCAACCAGGACGCTGAGGGTCAGCGCGCCCACATTGGCGGCAGAGGCCGTCGCAGCTCCCAGTCCGGCGAGCGCAGTCCGGTCGACCGGGGCTGCCAGGCTGGCGTTCGCTATACCGAGCCCGTTGCCCACACATACGGCGGCTACTGCCAGGGTGCCCCCGGTGGCGGCCAGAGCCAGAGCCAGGCCGCGGCTGCCGTAGCGGGCCGCGAGGAGGAACACAACGACCCAGCCAGGATGCGGGTTCAGCGACCCTCCAAAGTCTGCCGGTGCGACCACGGCCATCAAGCCCGTTACCAGCACCGCTGCGATGATGGCTTCCCGAGCGACAACACTGGTGGGCGCCAGGGGCGTGATCGGACGCTGCCTGGTCGTTTCGCCGGAGACATTAGAGGTCCGCATGGTAGGTCAACATTTCTGGTTCCCAGGAACCCGTGTTGGTCTCGAAAGCAGTCTCATCCGTCGCTTCGGTCTGCAACGAAGGGGTTATCAGGATTCTTGTCGGCACGGACTCGCATGTTGCAACCGATGTGCCGAGCCGTCGCCAGTTGCCGATCGCCCAGGAGCGATTCGCCCAAGCACCGTTCCCCCGCCGCCGAGGGCCGTCCGGTTCACATCAACGGGCTCTTTGGGATGCTTTGGTAACAGTTCACCATCCGACCGCAAGAGCAGGATCCAGCCGCCACCACCAGGGTTTGGTAGCCGTTGGAACCCATCGCCAGCGACCTCGTTACCGTGTCGCTACAGGATGGGAGCCGGACTGCACAGAAAAGCACGAAAATGGCGCCACCGCGAAAGTGGCCCGTTTCTTGATGAGAGGACGCCCGGAGGATCACCATGCCGCACATCGGAACAATTCTCGTCCCCGTCGATCTGACCGAGGCCTCGGAGCCGGCCCTGGCCTACGCGCTATTTCTGGCAGCAAGGATCGGGGCGTCGGTCGATGTCCTGCATGTGGCGAAGGTTCCGGGGATCACGCTGGGGATCGATTCACCCCCCACCTCTCTGGCGTCCTTCGCTTTCGCCGACCAGCACCAGCGCATGAGCCAGCTGCTCGACAGCGCCAGGCAGGCAGGCGTCACCCTACGAGGGCGGTTAGCAGTTGGCGTCCCTGAGACTCTGATCTGCGAGATCGCCTCCGATGGCGGATACGACCTCATTGTGATGGGAACGGATGGGCGGACGGGCATCGCTCGCCTCATCATGGGCAGTGTCGCCGAGTCCGTGGTCAGACGCGCGCCTTGTCCCGTGCTGACCGTCCACACCCCCCAGGTTCACGTTCTGCCGGCAGCGGGAGAAGACCACGAGTTCGCTCAGACGCCGGGACTGCAACCGGCGAACTCACGGGATTCAGGGATGGGGAACTAAGATGTGTGGCATTGCGGGCTACGTAGGAGCGCGTGAAGCGACGCCGATTCTGCTTGGCGGGCTCCAGCGGCTGGAGTATCGCGGCTATGATTCGTCCGGCGTCGCGGTCAAGAATGGTGGCCCGTCAACGGTCGTGCGATCGCTGGGCAAGCTGGCAGAGCTGGCCAAGCGGCTCGAGGGTGCAGGTGTCTCGGGCAACCTGGGCATCGGCCACACGCGATGGGCGACGCACGGTCGGCCATCGGATCGCAACGCGCATCCGCACAAGGTCGGCCCGGTCGCGGTTGTCCACAACGGGATCGTCGAGAACCACGTGGAGCTGCGGCGACGGCTCATCGGCCGGGGCCGCGTGTTTTCGTCGGACACCGACACCGAGGTTTTGGCCCATTTGATCGACGAGGCGCTGCAGGCCGGCGAGGCGAATCTGACCGAGGCAGTGCGCGCGGCGTTGCGGCAGGTCGAGGGCTCGTATGCCGTCGCCGTGTTGTCGGACGTGCATGGCGAGCGCATCGTGGGCGCCAGGCGCGGCTCGCCGCTGGTGGTGGGTCTGGGCGACGGCGAGACCTTCCTGGCTTCGGACGTATCCGCGATCGTGGGGCAGACCCGCGAGGTTATCTATCTCGACGACGGCGACGTGGTCGAGCTGACGCGGACGGGGCCCAAACTCAGCCTGCTTGACGGTCAGCCGATCGATCGCGCGCCCAAGACCATCACCTGGAACCTGGCGCAAGCAGAAAAGGATGGCTACCCGCACTTCATGCTCAAGGAGATCCACGAGCAGCCACGCGCGGTGGCCGATACATTGCGGGGGCGGCTGCGGGTCGCCACCGGCGACGCCGATATTGACGGCTACAACGTCGACGTGACGAAACTGCGGCGGGTCGTGCTGCTGGCGTGCGGGACCTCGTACCACGCGGCCCTGGTCGGCAAGTTCCTCATCGAATCGTTCTCGCGCATTCCCTGCGAGGTCGATCTTGCCAGCGAGTTTCGCTACCGCGATCCGGTCGTCGGCCCCGACGATCTGGTCATCGCCATTTCACAAAGCGGCGAAACCGCAGACACGCTGGCCGCGCTGAAAGAAGCAAAGCTGCGCGGTGCACAGCTATTCGCCATCTCGAACGTCTTCGAGTCATCGATCCCGCGTGCTGCCGATGCCGCGTTCTACACCCACGCTGGCCTCGAGATCGGCGTCGCATCGACCAAGGCGTTCACGTCGCAGCTGGCGGCCCTGGCCCTGCTGGCGATACACATCGGCCGGCGAACCCGAACCCTGGGCGACGCGCAAGCGATCGAAGTGGCGCGCGAACTCGCGATCCTGCCCGACAAGATGACGGCGGCGCTGGCCGGGCTCGGCAACGTGCACGATCTCGCGGCCCGCTACAGCCATGTCCACGACATGCTGTACCTGGGCCGCGGCGTGAACTACCCGATCGCGCTTGAGGGCGCGCTCAAGCTCAAGGAGATCTCGTACATCCACGCCGAAGGCTTCGCAGCGGGCGAAATGAAACACGGCCCGATCGCGCTCATCGACCGCGACGTTCCCGTAGTGGTCATCGCGCCCAAGGGACCTGGGTACGACAAGGTGCTGTCGAACCTCGCAGAAGTGCGTGCCCGCGACGGGCAGATCATCGCCGTCGCGACGCAGGGCGATGACTCCATCGAGGCCATGAGCGATGCGGTGCTGTGGGTGCCACCCACGATCCCGTTGCTGCAACCGCTGCTCACGGTTCTGCCGTTGCAGCTGCTTGCGTATTCGGCTGCGTTGGCCAAAGGCAATGACGTGGATCAGCCGCGGAATCTGGCGAAGAGCGTAACTGTCGAATAGGCGTCGGACGAGAATGCGTTCCTGACAGGTCGCCCGGATCAGGGGCACCAGATTGGATGTCAAGCGCGTCGACATGGCGAACAGGGCGCGCATGCGCGGCCACATCGCGGAGTGTGAGCAGCAGGTCTCCCGAGATCGTTACCCAGCTTGTCGCAGGCATTCCATGAACGCTACGGCACAGTCGCCGAGATCCAGCCCCTGCCTGCCGCGAGCAGGTTGGCAGCCATCGATCGGCACGGATGCCGTGCACATGACCATCGCCCGGCACGGAGAGAATGTGCCACGCCGCGTACTGCTGACCATCGTAGGCCCTGCGCTCAGCCCTGATGGTACGAGGGTTGCAGAAGCGACCGACATGAGTATGAGCAGCCTGTCCGAATCCGCCGAAGCAGCCCTGGTTCTGTTACCGGAAGGAACCATCCTCCACGGCACGTACCAGATCCTGCGGCACATTGCGTCCGGCGGGATGGGTGATGTCTATGAAGCTGCCCATCTGCGCCTCCCGGGGCGATTCGCGCTCAAGGTCCTGCGCCCAGATCTGGTGAACAATCGGGAGGCGTTTTCTCGGTTCTGCCGAGAAGGCGAAATCATGTCTCAGCTACAGCACCCGAACATCGTCCAGGTTTTTGATTTCAATCAGACCGGCGACGGAACGCCCTACTTGGCAATGGAGTTCGTTCACGGCGAGGATCTTGGGTTGTGGCTGGCAAGCCGCCAGCGTGCAGTCGGCGACGTGGTCAGCGTTGTCAAACAGATCGCCGCCGCCGTCACTGCGGCACATACACACGGAGTGATCCACCGTGACCTGAAGCCCGAGAACATCCTTGTCTGCAGCGTCGAGGGCAACGACGCCTTCGTGAAAGTTCTCGACTTCGGGATCTCCAGCGCAGCTGGGACGGGGCATTTGACCGGGGCGTCCATCGTGCTGGGTACGGCGCAGTACATGTCACCGGAACAGGCGGAAGGGCGCAACGTCGACGTGGACAGCCGCTCCGACGTTTTTGCGTTGGCGACGATCACGTATGAGCTATTGACGGGCACGGGCGCGTTTCGCGGGGATTCGGCTCTTGGCATTCTGTATCAGGTCGTCAATTGCGAACCCGAGCCCATAGGCCGTTTTGTGACCTGGCCCTCGGCAGGTGTGGAGGCGGTATTGAAAGGGGGAATGGCAAAAAGGCGCGAGGATCGCTACGAGTCGGCTATGGCGTTCGCCACCGCGCTGGAGAATGCTGTCGCGGAGGTCTACCGTGCCACCACCGCGAACGTGCCTGATGCCTTCGCGGCGGTCGAGCGAACCGGTGAGGTTCGGTTGCGCGAGCCGACAGTCGACACCGATCTGGACACCACCCGCACGAACGCGCCAGACCTGAAGATCGAGCCGTTGGGGCCCGACGAGATGGCGTGGACCGGACAGGCGCGCCGCCGGCGTTTCGCGTTCGTCATGGCGCTCGGCATGTTCGCCTTTATCGTCTTCAGGACCGGACCCCAGCGCGAGATCGATGACGTCCGTTTCATGGCGAAGATGTGGCGCGACGGACACACGCCCGTGCCGTCCAGGGAGCGGCCGGCCCCGATCGCGAGCGAAAGCGAAAGCGAGCCGCCGCAGGCACCGGCCGAGCCGCTCGGGACCGCCCGAGGCGCCGGCGCATCGGAGAATCGAGCTGCCGGAACCATGTCGTCCCCGACACCGCGGGCGGTACGCTCCTCGCGCTCGCGGTCCAGCGCTGTATCGATTCCGCCGCCGCGGGCGTGGTCACCATCGTCGGCGGGTTCCGCTCCTCTACTTGCGCCAGCACCCGCACCCGAACCTCCTCCGGTTCTCGCAACGGAGGCCGTACTCGCGGCAGCCCCTGCTGCCGATCTGGTGGCGCCAGCGCTTCCACCCGCACCGGAAGCGCTGCGACCGCTTGAGCCCCAAACGCCGGACCTATTGCCTGCAATTGCGCGCGGAACCAAGTGGTAACTGACGGCGTCGCGTACCGCCGGGCGACAGCCGCGACAAGGAGCTGGCCAAAGAGGTGGTGGTGGCGATCGATGTGAAAACAGCGCCCCTCGATAGGGCAAGCCGTGCGCCCGATCCTGGGCCAGTCGCACGGCGTGCGCGAACCGCTGGGGCCGCCAGCGCGATAACACGAGTCTGGGCGTTCGTTCTCGGCGTGCTCGGTGACTTTCGTCGCAACCAGGGTTTCCTGCTAGCGGGGGCGGTCGCCTACTACACGCTGCTGTCCCTGTTTCCGATGTTCACGCTCCTGCTCATCGGCCTGTCGCACATCATCGACGAGAAGCGGCTCATCGAGACGGTCGCCGCCAACCTGGATTTCCTGGTACCCGGGCAAGCCGACGCCATCACTCACCAGGTCGTTGGCTTCCTTGCCCGCCGGCAGGTCGTGGGAGGTGTGGGGGTTGTCGGCCTGCTGGTTTTCAGCTCGATGGCCTTTGGCGTGCTCGAGAACGCGATGGCCATGATCTTCAGGCGCCGCTCCCGGGGCCAGCGCCGTCATGCCGTCGTGTCCGCGGTCCTGCCGTACTTCTTCGTGACGCTCCTGGGGGTCGGTATCATCATGGTCACGCTCGTCGCCGGCGCGCTGGAAGCCGTTGGCCGCAGCTCGCTCCACCTGCTCGGCCACGCGTGGTCGCTGGCCGGCATGTCGCGCGCGCTGCTGCACCTGCTGGGGACCGCGGGCTCGGCGCTGCTGCTGACGGCGCTGTACATGGTTCTGCCGGTCGGCCGCGTGACGTTCCGGCACGCGCTGCTTGGGGCCATCAGCGCAACACTGTTGTGGGAGGTGGTTCGCCACGGCCTGGTCTGGTACTTCGCGCACTTGTCGATGGTCAATCTCATCTATGGATCGCTGGCGACTGCCGTGATCGTGCTGCTCACTCTTGAAGCGGCCTCTCTCATCTTGCTGCTGGGCGCGCAGATCATCGCCGAATTGGAACCCTCCGACTCCGCGCCTCGCCTTCGGCCCGAATAGACTGGTACGCCGGCTCGGCGACGCGGAGATCTTGCGCCCGGAGCGGGTGAGCATGGTGACATGGCACCCGCGCCCTACATCAAGAAACCCGACGTGGTGAGTTGGTAGCGTTTCCCGCAGCGGATGCGCCGGCACGGCCCTCGGACGCAGCTATTTTTGGGGTTTGATGGCGCGAGCGAGGAGAATCGTTGGCGATCTACGCCTGGCCCGAGGCTTGCTGATTGCCATCGGCAGGAGGTTCGTCATGTCAATGAGATCGCTTGGTACCCTGGCGTGCGTGTGGTTGTTCGGGACCGCCTTCATGTGGACGCAAGAACCTGCAGCCGTAGCAGTGGCGTTGGTTGCCGCGATGGCGGGCATGGTGCTGTGGCCGCTATCTATCTTTCGGCCGGGCCTACGTTCCATCATCGTTTTGTTGGGTTTCGCTGTCCTGCTGTCGAGCGGGTTGTTGGCCGACAGCTTCGCTAGCCTGGCCAACAACGTGGTCACATCGATCGCATTCATCGCAACCGGGCTGGCGCCCGCGGGCAAGAACCACGAGACGGGCGGCGACCTTGAAAGCGGTGCCCACGCCAACCAACCACCACACATTGCCGCCGCGTAGGCACGTCGCAGGTGGCAAGAACAGAGCGCATGCCCACGAAAATCACGCACCCATCCGGTCCACCGAGGCGAAGCCAGCTTCGCGACATCGCACGGCGAGCCATGATGGAGCGTGGCCTGGAGCCGGATTTCTCGCCGGCGGTGATAGCCGAGACCAACGCGGTCTCGCACGCGGCTCCTCTTGCGACGGCTTCGGTCCGTGACTTTCGCGAACTGCTTTGGGCCTCGATCGACAACGACGACTCCCGCGACCTCGACCAGCTCTCGGTCGCCGAGGAACTTGCCGGTGGTGCGGTGAAAATTCTCGTGGCGGTCGCCGACGTGGACAGCACAGTCAAGGCGGGCTCCGCGATCGATCGACACGCGCGCGCCAACACCACGTCGGTTTACACGGCCGCTCAGATCTTTCCGATGCTGCCCGAGGAATTGTCCACCAACCTCACCTCCCTCGGCGAGGGCCAGGAGCGTCTGGCGGTGATCATCGAGATGGACGTCGGTCTTGACGGTTCGGTGATCAGGTCCGATGTCTACCGGGCTGTGGTGCTCAATCACGCCAAGCTCGCCTACAACGCCGTGGCCGCCTGGCTCGACGGTGCGGCCGCGGCGCCAGCAAAACTGGCGGCGGTGCCCGGATTGGCCGAGCAAGTCCGCATCCAGGATCGGGTCGCGCAAGCGCTGCGGGGACGGCGCCACCAGAACGGCGCTCTGGGTCTGGAGACAATCGAGGCACGGGCGGTTTTCGATGGCGACGTGCTGGCGGACTTGCGGGCCGACGAGAAAAATCGAGCCAAGGAACTCATCGAGGACTTCATGATCGCGGCCAACGGAGTAACCGCCCGCTACCTCCAGCAAAAGGGCTTTCCCTCGTTGCGACGCGTGCTGCGCTCGCCCGAGCGGTGGGGGCGGATCGTCGATCTGGCGGCAGCCCTGGGCGATCGCCTGCCGCCCGAGCCCAGCGCGCGCTCTCTCGATGAATTCCTCGCCAGGCGCCGCAAGATCGATCCCGCTCGCTTTGCCGATCTGTCGCTGTCGGTGGTCAAGCTCCTGGGCTCTGGCGAGTACGCGTTGGAGCTGCCTGGCCAGCAAGCCATGGGACACTTCGGGCTTGCCGTGAAGGACTACACCCACTCGACGGCGCCCAATCGGCGTTTCCCCGACCTGCTCACGCAACGCTTGCTGAAGGCGGCGCTTGCCGGGGTACCGGTGCCCTACGGCGATGACGAACTGGGGGCGCTGGCCCGACATTGCACCGTGCAGGAGGACAATGCGTCCAAGGTGGAGCGGCAGGTGCGGAAGTCGGCGGCCGCCCTGCTGCTGGCGTCGCGGGTAGGCGAGCAGTGGGACGGTATCGTCACCGGGGCGTCTGAGAAAGGCACGTGGGTCCGAATCTTCCGGCCACCAGTGGAAGGCAAGCTGGTCCGGGGATTTCACGGCCTCGACGTTGGCGAGCGCGTCCGAGTGCAGCTGGTCCACACCGACGTCGAGCGCGGCTTCATTGACTTCGTGCGCTCGGGCGACGCTCGGTGAAGCCGACCGCCGGGCGGCTGCTTCCGGTCACCGCTATCGCCGCGCCGCTCGCCTAGATCGCGGCGCGCGTCGCCGTCTGCCGCTGGTCGGAGGCAATGTGCCCGTCGCGAAGCCTGATCACGCGCGAGGCAAAGCGTGCGACACGGCCTGATCATCGAGCTGGTAGCTGCCCGAAGTCCGTCGATCCACGCCGCCAATGGTGGCATCCGTACAAGACGTACGGTGGCGTTGCCGGCGAGATCACAACCACGAATGGCTGACGACGGTCCACTCACGTACCAGGCCCGGCGGGACAGGGTGCCCGTTGAATCGTCGAAACGGTCGCGAAGGCCCTTGCACACGTTCTGACCAGGGTCCCGGACAGGGGCGCGAATTCGGCGGGCACAGGCTCGGTAGCTGGCCCGTCGTCGTGGCGGAGGACAAGACTCGCCTTGTCACCACGGCCGAGGAGAAGTTTGTCGCCACTTTGTTCACCAAGAAATCCATCGGCGGCTTGCCTCCGCGGCTCGCGTTGTCGCGCAGGTGTGCCTCGGCGTTACTGATCGCGCTTGGCGGGTTTCCTGGTCGAAGCTGCGCAGCAGATCCGTGCCCGTCCATGTCACGGGCAGATCGGCCAGGGTGAAGGCGGCGCCGAATCGGGTCAGCGCCCCCCCAAAGGGGGCGCAGGCCGGCGCAGCCTGCGACGGGAAAGCTGTCACCGACAGGGTCGGCGAACATGGCGCACATCTGTCACGACCGCGGCCGCTCGTCCGATGCGACCCGGTAACGGCGCCCCGCTGATCCCCGAAGCGCGTGTTGATGATCTGAACCTTCGCGACAGGATGGACCGGCAGGTATGGGAGGAGCGCCTGGCCGCCCTGGGCTCGACCAGAATCGTGCAGGCCCGTGAACGGCTGATGCGCATGGGTGTCATCGATGCCGAGGGGCGCCTCTTGATGCGCGACCTGCCACCGGACATGGCGCCCCTGTCCGACAGTAGTGTCGACACCGGGTAGTATGGCCGCCCCTCCGGTCATGCTTGTGGTGGCCGGGCCACCCGGCAGCGGCAAGAGCACGTTTTTCCCGGTCTCCGGCTTTGGGATCGATGCGTTCAACATCGACGACCGATGCGCACAGCTCATCGGCAGCTATCGCGCGATCTCGCGTGAGGTCCGGGAAGTGGTGGCCAAGGAGTGTCAGCGCTTCGTCGAGCAACATATCGCCGGAAACGCAGCTTTGCCGTCGAGACGACCATGAGGACCCTGGCCGCAGCCCGACAGGCAGAGGCGGCCCGAGCGCGTGGCTTCTTCACCGAGCTGATGTTTGTTGCGACGAACTCCGCGGATCTGAACGTGCAGCGGGTCATTCAGCGCGCGCACGCCGGTGGCCACGCCGCTTCCGAGGGCGAGGTTCGTAGGGTGTACGAGGCCAGCCTGGCGAACCTTCCGGAGGCCATGCGCGCGTTCGAGATCTCGTCGCTGTATGACACTTCCACGCCCTGGGCTCCAGCTCGCCTTCGCGCCGTCGTGGCGAACCGCGTGCCAGACCTGCGAGAGCCCGTTCCTGAGTGGACCACGCGAACTCTTCGAGGGTGGAAGCCGTAGGCACCGGTGACCAGCAGCCCCAAACGCTGGAGCGGCCTGAGCAGGTTGCGCACCAGAACGTGGGCAGGGCGCCCAGGCTCACCTGCTTGATTTCCGATGCCGAGTTCACGCGATACGTGAGACGCCTGGAGCGTGAACGAAACTGAAGCATTCGCTGGACCAACTGCGCGACCACGTGTGGCGCAAACCTTCCTCGGCGCTGGTGCGAAGGCGGGTACTGTCCGCCGCCGCAGCGAAGGACCAGTCACCGAACCTGCTTAGGGCTCGCTCAAAGATTGTGGTTTCAGGTTGAGGCATGAGGGGTGATCACGTAGTTCCAGTCGCCGTGAAAAGCGGCAGGACGCATGTTGAGGGTTTCGAAATCGGCGGCGGAGACCTTGACGCCGGTTGGGTACGAGCCCTTGTCGAGCTTCGCCTTGATTGTCAGCCCGGCACGGGTGGTGGTGTTCGCGATGAGGCTCACGACGACGTCGTGCGTGAGCAGCGGGCGGCCTCGCCAGTTCTGGGAGATGTGGCAAAACATGCGGTGTTCGATCTTGTTCCACTTGCTCGTGCCAGGCGGGAAGTGGGCGACCGTGATGCGGATGCCGGTTTCGTCGGCGAGACGCTGCAACGCCATCTTCCATCCGCGCGAGCGTGCGGCGTTGCTGCCGCCGCTGTCGGCCGTGATCATGAGTTCGGTGGCCTCGGGGTAGCGGCGCGAGCCCATCCGTTTCCACCAAGCGCGGATCGCCGCAACGGCGAAATCGGGCGTGTCGTGGTCGATCCCGACGTTGACGAATCCCTCGTTGTTCTCGCGGTCATAGACGCCGTAGGGGATCGCCTTGCCGACGCGGGGATCGGGGAAGTCGTGCGTCAGGACCTCCTCTGGCTCGCCCTTGGGCAGCCACTCTCGGCCCGGCGTCTTGTAGCCGCCGACCAGCTCCTTCTTCTTCGTGTCGACGGAGATGACCGGCTGGCCGTCCCTGCCGAAGCGTTTCGCCGTCGCGTTGATGTGCTCGAATTGAGCGTTGCGGTCGGGATGCGATTTCTTCCCCTCCTTCGTCTTGCTGTTCGCCTGGAGGTTGTAGCCCTGCTCCTTGAGCAGCGTGGCGACGGTTCGCGGGCTGGCCTTGTGCCCCTGCTTCTTCAGCGCGTCGGAGAGTTTCCTCGTACTCTTGCACGTCCACCGCAACGGCGACATCGGGTCGCCTCTGGTCGCAGGCTCCACCAGCGCGTCGAGATCCGGCAGGAGCGTCGGGTCCTTGTCCTTGAGCGGCCTGTCGCCGCCGCCGACCTGCCGAATTCGGCCGGCCGGAAGCTCCGCTTCCCCGCGCAACTGTCGGACGCCACGCAGGATCGCCGGCTTGCTCATCCCGGTCGCCTCCGCGACCCGAGTGATGCCGCCGAAGCCGATCGCCTCCGCCTCGGTCGCGCACCACAGTCGGCGTGTGCGCTCGTTCAACTCCGCCTTCAGCAACTTGTACTTCCTTCGGATGCGCGCGATGGCATCGGCTCTCGGCATTCACCATCAAGAGCATCTGATTCGGCCGGACGCCAAAAACTTGCTTGCCAAGTCGAAATGACTATCGTTGCGCGAGCCCTGTTGTCCGCGGCACCGACGTGAATCCGTACCTGGGACACCGAGAACAGCCGCGGCCGAGACGAAGCGTGATCAAGCTCGGACACATCCTTGGCCCGCCGCCTGACCACAATTTGACCGCGACCCGTCCGCAACCCTGCGTCGTCGCTGGTTGGCCACCGATGCACCTCCACCGGCCTCATGCCTGACATCACGCCGACATCGCCACCGGCCGCAACCCATCAAGAAGAACCCAATAAAATCAGCGCGCCCGGCAGGTGTCGAACCTGCAACCCCCGGCTTAGAAGGCCGGTGCTCTATCCAGTTGAGCTACGGGCGCTCGGTGAGGCCCGCAGTCTAAGCCACCGATCGCGCGCGCGCATCAGCGACCCACCCGATGGTAGGTTCGCTGCCATGGGCTACAGCAATCTGGTCGACGATGGCGCCAAGGGGACGCGGACGATCACGATCAGCCGACCAAAGGTGCACAACGCTCTCGATGCGACGACCTTGCAGGAACTGACCGCCGCGTTCACCGCCATCGATAGCGATCCCGAGATTCGTTGCGTGATCCTGACCGGAGCCGGCGAGAAAGCCTTCGTGGCCGGGGCCGACCTGGCGTTCATGGCTGGCATCGGCCCCGACGAAGCCAGGCGCTTTGCCACGCTCGGCCACCGCCTATCCGACTTGATGGAGGGCCTGCACGCGCCCATCATCGCCGCGGTCAATGGCTTCGCACTGGGCGGCGGGCTCGAACTCGCGCTCGCGTGCGACTTCATCGTGGCCTCGTCTAGCGCGCGACTCGGCCAGCCGGAATTGGGTGTCGGTGTCATCCCAGGCTTCGGTGGTACGCAGCGCCTCGCCCGCCGCGTGGGCATCGCTCGCGCGCGCGAGCTGGTGTACACAGGAACGCAGCTTTCCGCCGAGGACGCACGCGCAATAGGCCTGGTCAACACCGTCGTGCCGCCAGCAAATCTGATGGCCACCGTGCGCGGCCTGGCCGAGGCGATCGGCCAAAGAGCGCCGCTCGCGGTGGCCGCTGCCAAGCGCGCGATACGCGCCGGTGAGGATCTGCCGCTTGGCCGTGCCCTGGCGTTCGAGACCGAACAATTCGCCGCTTTGTTCGCGACCGCCGACCAGAAGGAGGGCATGCGGGCGTTTCTAGAAAAGCGGCCGCCCGAGTTCGCAGGGCGTTGACCGTACGCTGATCGGCCGCCGACACAGCCCTGTTTCGCATCGCCTTTTCTTGTAGACTGGCCGCCTCGTGCAAGCGCCCGCCGACATCAAGTACGCAGGGGTGGTGGTGGCCCAAGCTGCGCAGATCTCCGAGCATGCTGGCGCCGGCTGGTTCCTGTCGGTCAAGGACCCGCTACCGGTCGGCACCACCATCGAGATCGTGCAGGACGGCGGCGCGGTTCTCGCTCGGGTCGAGGGCGTGGTCGAGGCAACCGAAGGCAGTGGCATGCGTGTCCAGCTGCTCGGCGACGTGAAGAACGCGGCCGTATCGGCCAAGGCCGCGACGAATGGAGCTTCGCCCGCGCCTGCCCCGGTCGCCGCAATGGCGCCGTCCGGCGTGGTGGCCGAGCCCATTTCGGCGCTGGCTGCCCAGAGCCCGGTTGACGGCAGCGTCGGCCGCAGCGTCGGCGACGAGCTCTCCGAGGGGATCGTCACCGTCACATCGTCCTCGGGCGAGTCCGCGGCCGTCGATGCAACCGGTGGTGACGGCAAAGGCCGCAAACGGGCGGGCCGCCGCAAGCGCTAGCCGACTTCGCACGCCAATCGATGCCGATCCTGCGCTGTCCCCACCTGACGCCCGGGGATGCCGTGCGCGTGGTGGCACCGTCAGGCCCGGTGCCGCGAGAGGAATTCGAGGCCGGCATCGCGATTCTGCGCCGACGTTACCAGCCGATCTACGACCCCGCCCTGATCGCGGCGAGCGAAGGCTTCCTCGCCGGTCCGGACCAGCAACGTGCCCACGAGCTGAACGCCGCGCTGGCCGATCCAGGTGCGCGCGCCGTGTTCATGGCCCGCGGCGGCCACGGTCTTCTGCGCATCCTGCCGTTCATCGATCTCGACGCCTGGCGCGCGCACCCCAAGCCCGTGATCGGGTTCTCCGACGGCACGGCTTTGCTGGCGCTGGCAGCGCGGGCTGGAATCGCGGCGGTGCATGGGCCGGTCATCACCCAGCTGCCGCGCCTGCCCCAGCAGGATATCGACGGACTGTTCGGGCTCCTGGAAAAGCCAGGGCCGGCGCTACTGTGCGACAACCTCGAAGCCGTCGTGCCGGGTCGCGTGCGGGGACCTCTCGTGGGCGGCAACCTCGAGGTGTTCTCACGCCTGCTGGGCACGCCGTTCGCGCCCGATCCCGAGGGTGCGATCCTGTTCATCGAGGACATTGGTGAGCGCCCGTACCGCGTCGATCGCTTGCTCACCCACCTGGATCTGGCCGGGGTATTCTCCGCCGCTGCGGGGGTCGTGGTCGGCGACTTCGTCGACTGCAAGGAACCCGAGAGCTCGCGCTTCCCGTCACCGTCCGTGCAGGACGTGCTGCACGAACGCCTCGGTCGCCTCGCCATCCCCGTCACGTTCGGCGCAAGGTTCGGTCACGGCGATCGCCACGTGGCGCTGCCCACCTTCACTCTCGCCGAGCTCGACACCCGCCGCGGCACTCTGATGGCGATCGAGGGCGCCGTCGCCTGACCCGACGGCGCGCCTTAGCTGATGAGGCGCGGGTCGGTCGGCGGTGGCTCATCGATCTTGCCGAAGCGCTCCTCGAAGCGCTCCAGGTTGGTTTCGAGCGCGCGCAACAGGCGCTTGGTGTGCCGGGGCGACGACAGAATGCGCGCCCGCACCCGCGCCCGCGGCCCTGCCGGCTGCAGGAAGGCGAAGTCGAGGATGAACTCGCTTTCCGTGTGGTTGATGAGCACCAAGTTGCAGTACGCGCCTTGGGCGGTTGCCTCGTCCAGGTCAATCTGGATCTGGGCTTCGCCCGGTTCCGGTGGCTTTTCCGATGTCGACATGATGATCTTCTACCGCACACACGTGCACGCGGGGCACCTGCTAAGTTCCTGGTGGCAAAGTCATGTCGCGTGTGATCGGCATCGATCTCGGATCCCGCCGCATCGGCGTGGCGGTCACTGACGGCTTGGGCCTTATCGCGCAGCCACACAGCACCATCTTGCGCCATGGCGGCCAGCGCGATCTCGACGCCATCGCCGCGGTGGTCAAGCAGTTCGACGCGGCCACGGTGGTGGTTGGCTTGCCGATCGATCCCGAAGGTAATGAGGGCAAGGCGGCGCTGGCCACCCGCGCCTTCGCGGATCGCCTGCGCGCGTTCATCAACATCCCAGTGGAACTGATCGATGAGAGCTTCTCGACTGTCGAGGCCGAGGATGTGCTGCTGGCCGCCGACGTATCGCGCCGCAAGCGCCGGGAGGTGATCGATCGCCTGGCAGCGTCGGTGATCCTGCAGCGCTGGCTGGCACGCACGCCGCCACGGGCCGCCGACCCGCCCTCGTCATGACCTCGCCCATGCGCCGCGCCCTGGTCCTGTTCCTGGCCACCACGATCGTCGGTCTCGGCGTCGTGTCCCTGGCGGTGCGACAGCTCTGGCTTTACCCCGACCGCCTCGGCGGCGCGGCCACGGGCCCGGTTGAGTTCGAGGTGCCGCGTGGCGTGGACGCGGGCGAGGTGGCGCAGTTGCTCGTCGGAGCTGGCCTGCTCGAACGGCCAACCCTGTTCCGCCTGTATGCCGCCCAGCGCGGTGCCGCGTCCCGCTTCAAAGCCGGACACTACAAGGTGCAAGCGCCCGCGACGCCCCGCCAGTTGCTCGAGATCATGCTCAAGGGCGCCGCCGATGAACTGATCTCCGTCACCATCCCCGAGGGCAAGAACCTGGTCGAGATCGCCGCTCTGCTCGAAGCCGCCGGCGTGACCTCGAAGGCCGAATTGCTGGCGCAGGCGGCCGATCCTGCCTTCCTGCGCAGCCTGGATCTGTCCGGCCCATCGCTTGAGGGGTACCTGTTTCCCGACACCTACAAACTGCGGCCGAACAGCCGGGCGGCGCGGGTGCTGGTGCCACTATTGCGACGCCACCGACAGGTGTTCGAGGAGCTGCGTGCAGCCCACCCGCGCGGCCCGGCGCTCCTGAAGAAAAGCCTGGGCTTCGACGACGCACGCATCGTGACCCTGGCCTCGATCGTCGAGAAGGAAACCGGGCAACAGGCCGAGCGGCCACGGATAGCTCAGGTCTTCCTCAACCGCCTCTCCAAACCGACCTTCAAGCCAAAGCTCCTGCAGACCGATCCCACCATCATCTACGGTTGCACCGCAGTCCCCCTGCTGGGTGGCAAGTCCTCGGCGGCTTGCCGACAGTGGGATGGGCGCATCCGGCGCATCCACCTCGATGACCCCGACAACACCTACAACACATACACCCACGAGGGTTTGCCACCCGGCCCGATCGCCAACCCCGGCCGCGCCGCGCTGGCCGCGGTCATGAACCCGGACGGCAGCCCGTTCCTATATTTCGTGGCCAAGAATGACGGCACCCATTTCTTCTCGGCCACCCAGGCCGAGCACGAGGCCGCCGTCGTGAAGTACCAGCGCGGCGGCAAACCGATGTCGAAGGCGGCGCCCTGAGACAGCCTTGATCCACACGCGGGATCTACAAACGCGCGTGGTAAGCTCGACCGAATCGCCGGCAAACCTGCCTTGGCGTGTACGAACCGCCCGCACGCGCAAAGAGGAGACCTGATGCCTGCCACGTCCCTGGTCAGCAAACTCGGCGCCCTCCAGAACATCAAGGAGTACGCTGAGCTCAACTGGAGCGGCACTGTCGAGCAGTATTTAGACTTGGTCCGCAAGAACCCGGCCATCACGCGCAGTGCCTACCAGCGCGTGTACGACATGATCCTTTCGTACGGCCAGGAAGAGTACATCGACAACAAGAAGCGCCTCATCCGGTACAACTTCTTCAAGGACGATCAGCACGGCGGCCGCGACGCCATCTTCGGCCTCGACATCCCGCTCATGCGGCTGGTCAGCGTGTTCAAGAGCGCCGCCGAGCGCTATGGCACCGAGCGCCGGGTGATCCTGCTGCACGGTCCGGTGGGCAGTTCGAAGTCGACCATCGCGCGCCTGCTCAAGCGTGGCATGGAGGAATACTCGCGCACACCCGAGGGCGTCCTGTACACGTTCGAGTGGGTGCTGCCGGCAGGGCTCGAGCAGGTATGCGGTGGCCACGCGGTGTTTCGCTGCCCGATGCACGAGGAGCCGCTGCGCCTGATGCCGCCCGAATGGCGCGCCAAGGCCCTGATCGACATGGGCATCAACACGCCCGAGCAGATGCGCGTGCAGGTCGACGGCGATCTGGATCCTGCCTGCCGGCTCATCTTCCGCGAGCTCCTGGCGCACTTCAAAGGCGACTGGACCAAGGTGGTCGAGTGCGTCCGCGTGCGGCGCCTTATTCTTTCGGAGCAGGATCGTGTCGGCATCGGCACCTTCCAGCCCAAGGACGAGAAGAACCAGGATTCGACCGAGCTCACCGGCGACATCAACTACCGCAAGATCGCCGAGTTCGGCTCGGACAGCGATCCGCGCGCCTTCAACTTCGACGGTGAGTTCAACATTGCCAACCGCGGCATCATCGAGTTCATCGAGGTGCTCAAGCTCGACGTGGCGTTCCTCTACGACCTGCTCGGCGCTTCGCAAGAACACAAGATCAAGCCCAAGAAGTTCGCGCAGACCGACATCGACGAGGTCATCCTCGGCCACACCAACGAAGCTGAGTACAAGAAGCTGCTGTCGAACGAATTCATGGAGGCGCTGCGGGATCGCACCGTCAAGATCGATATCCCGTACATCAGCCGGGTGTCCGAAGAGCGCAAGATCTACGAGAAGGACTACAACCCAAACCGCGTACGCGGCAAACACATCGCGCCGCACACGCTTGAGATCGCCTCGATGTGGGCAGTGCTCACGCGTCTGGAAGACCCCAAGAAGCACCAGCTCACCCTGGTGCAGAAGATGAAGCTCTACGACGGCAAGACCTTGCCCGGCTTCACCCAGGACAACATCAAGGAGCTACGCAAAGAGGCCGTGCGCGAGGGCATGGACGGCATCTCGCCCCGTTACGTGCAGGACAAGATCTCGAACGCGCTGGTCAGTGATCGTGGTGAGGGCTGCGTGAATCCGTTCATGGTGATGAACGAGCTTGAGTCGGGCCTGCGCCACCATTCACTCATCACCAATGAAGAGCAGCGCAAGCACTACGGCATGTTGCTGGGTCTGGTGAAGCAAGAGTACGAGGACATCGTCAAGAACGAGGTCCAGCGCGCCATCAGCGCCGACGAGGAAGCCATCGCCAAGCTGTGCGCCAACTACATCGACAACATCAAGGCGTACACCCAGAAGGAAAAGGTCAAGAACAAGTACACCGGCCAGGACGAGGAACCCGACGAGCGCCTGATGCGGTCAATCGAAGAGAAGATCGACATCCCCGAGTCGCGCAAAGACGAGTTCCGGCGCGAGATCATGAACTACATCGGCGCGCTGGCGGTCGAGGGCCGACACTTCGATTTCCGCACGAACGAGCGGCTGCAAAAGGCGCTGGAGCTGAAGCTGTTCGAGGATCAGAAGGACTCGATCAAGCTGACCAGTCTGGTGTCGGCGGTCATTGACCGCGACACGCAGGAGAAGATCGACGTGGTCAAGAACCGGATGACCCGAAACTACGGCTACTGCGAGATCTGCGCGACCGACGTGCTGAACTTCGTGGCCAGTATCTTCGCCCGCGGCGACACCAAGGACTGAGCAGACCAAGGGTTCGTCATGGATCCGCGCGTACCGCCCGTCACGGTCGAGGTCAACGGCACCGCCGCCCAGCTGCTGGTCAAGCTCATGAACGATCTGTCGACCGAGGATCCCATGGCGGTGCTGTCACGGGCGCTGGGATTGCTGGACCAGGCCGTGCTGGCCAAACACCAGGGCCATCGCCTCGGCGTCTACCATCCCGACACCCAGCGATTCGTGGATCTGGTGATCTAAATGGCGCTGAGAATCGATCCCGACCATGGCCGCTTCCGCGACATCGTGCGCGGCCGCATCAAGCAGAACCTGCGCCGCTACATCTCGAACGGCGAGCTTATCGGGCGCAAGGGCAAGGATCTGGTGTCGATCCCGCTGCCACAGATTAACCCTCCCCGCTTCCGCTTCGGCAACCGCGGCGATGGTGGCGTGGGGCAGGGACCGGGGCAGGTCGGCGATGCTGTGGGGCCGGGAAAACCGGGCGACGAGGGCTCCGGCAAGGCCGGCTCCGATGGCGGTGACCATGCGCTTGAGGTCGAGATCTCGCTGGAGGATCTGGCCCAGATCCTCGGTGAAGAGTTGCAGCTGCCACGCATCGAGCCCAAGGGCAAGGA
The DNA here is from genome assembly GCA_031431215.1 of Myxococcales bacterium. Lineage (GTDB taxonomy): Bacteria > Myxococcota_A > Polyangia > Fen-1088 > Fen-1088 > JANPCZ01. Next base: position 7,486 of record JANPCZ010000061.1, on the reverse strand, counting down.
GCGCCTGATCACCCAGCGTGACCGCTACGTGGGCATCCGTCGTACGGGCCCCGAGTCACTGCGCCACTTCAAGCGTACCTTCCGGCAGGCCCTGCGTCGGCAAGTGATGGCCGGTACTTACGACCCCAAGCGCCCGATGATCGTGCCGGTGCGCGAGGACAAGCGCTACCGATCCTGGCGAACCACCCCCCTGCCGCAATCGAACGCGGTCATGATCTTCATAATGGACGTATCGGGTTCGATGGGCGACGAGCAGAAAGAGATCGTCCGCATCGAGTCGTTCTGGATCGACACCTGGTTGCGCAGCCAGTACAAGGGCCTCGAATCTCGCTACATCATCCACGACGCGGTGGCCAAGGAGGTCGATCGCGACACGTTCTTCCGCACGCGCGAATCAGGCGGCACCATGATCTCCAGCGCCTACAAGCTGACCGCCAAGATGATCGAGGACGAATTCCCGCCGTCCGAGTGGAACATCTACCCCTTTCACTTCTCGGACGGCGACAACTGGTCGGTTGACGACACCATGCTGTGTATCGAGATCATGAAGCGCGACATCCTGCCCAAGGTGAATCTGTTCTGCTACGGGCAGGTCGAAAGTCCGTACGGGTCGGGCCAATTCCTCAAAGATCTGACCGACCACTTCGGCGAAAAGGACAACGTCGTCTCGTCGGAGATCAAGAACAAGGAAGCCATCATGGAGTCCATCCGGACGTTCCTGGGCAAGGGAAAATGACGGGTCCGGACTCATGACCGCGCTGCCGGCGTATCTGCTCGACATCCAGCGTGAGATCGAGACACATGGCCGCGGCTACGGCCTCGACTTCTGGGACGTGTCGTTCGAGATCCTGGACTACCGCCGCATGCAGGAGGTAGCGGCCTACGGGGGTTTTCCCGCCCGCTACCCGCACTGGCGCTTCGGCATGGAGTTCGAGCACCTGCAGAAGAGCCACGTCTACGGCCTGTCGAAGATCTACGAGATGGTGATCAACAACAACCCGGCCTACGCGTACTTGCTGGAAGGCAATTCGCTGGTCGATCAGAAGATGGTCATCGCGCACGTGCTCGGCCACGTGGACTTCTTCAAGAACAACTACTATTTCTCGCGCACCAACCGAAAAATGATCGACGGCATGGCCAACCACGCCACGCGCGTGCGGCGCTGGATCGAGAGGCTGGGCATTGAGAAGGTCGAAAGCTTCATCGACTCGTGCCTGTGCCTTGAGAACCTCATCGATCCAATGTCGCCTTTCATCGTTCGCCACGGACCCGACGACAGCAAGGGTGACAAGGCGAAGGAGGTGACGGCCGAGGTGCCCAAGCTGCGCGCCAAGGACTACATGGAGAGTTTCATCAACCCGCCCGACTACGTCGCGGAACAGCGCCGCAAGATCGAACGCGACAAGGACAAGCCCAAGAAGCACCCACGGGAACCCGAGCGCGACGTGTTGCTGTTCTTGCTACAGAGTGCCCCGCTTGAGCCATGGGAGCGCGACGTCCTGGAGATCATCCGCGACGAGGCGTACTACTTCGCGCCGCAACGCCAGACCAAGATCCTGAACGAGGGCTGGGCTTCGTACTGGCACAGCAAGATCATGACCGAGAAGGCGCTGCGCGACTCGGAGATCATCGACTACGCCGATCACAACGCTTCGGTCCTTGCCGCGGCACCCGGCCAGTTCAACCCGTACAAGGTCGGCCTCGCGCTTCTGCGCCACATCGAGGAACGCTGGGATCGCGGCCGCTTCGGCAAGGAGTGGAGCGAGTGCGAGGATCTGGAAGTCCGCCGGACATGGGACAAGCGTTACGGCCTCGGTCGCAAGAAGATCTTCGAGGTGCGCAAGCTGTACAACGACGTCACGTTCCTCGACGAGTTCTTCACCGAGGACTTCTGCCGGGAGAACCAGTTCTTTTCGTTTTCGCTCAACGAGCGCAGTGGCAACGACGAGATCGACTCGCGCGAGTTCCACAAGGTCAAACAGAAGATTCTGTTCTCACTCACTAACTTTGGTGAACCGTTCATCGCGGTGGAGGACGCCAACTTCGACAACCGTGGCGAGCTCCTGCTGCGGCACAGACACGAAGGCACCGATCTTCACGAAGAGCATGCCCGCGCGACCCTGGTCGCCCTGGAGCGCATCTGGCGCCGCCCCGTCCGCATACACTCCCTGCTCGACGGCAAGCCCAAGTTCATCTGCTACGACGGCAAAGAACACACGGAGCGCCCCGGCTAGGGACTGAACGGCGCTACACGTTGCCGACGTAGACAACGACGCAGGTGATGTTGTCGTCGCCACCGCGCTCGTTCGCCACGTCGATCAGGTTCTGGCCGGCGTCGCGATAGAAGTGCGCGCCCATGATCCGCCCCACTTCTTCGGTCGAGATGTAGTTCGACAGGCCGTCGGAGCACAGAAGATACGCGTCGCCTGCCTCGACCGGTTGGGTCGTCACATCGGGCTCCACCGTCGCCTCGAAGCCCACCGAGCGCGTGATGATGTTGCGGAAGCGGGACACGAGAACGTCGTCGGGTGACAATAGACCGGCACGCACCTGCTCGGCGGTCCACGAATGGTCATCGGTCAACTGGCGCGCGCGGCCGTCACGCACCAGGTAGATGCGTGAATCGCCAACATGGCAAACCGTCATGCGGTCGGCGTGGAAGAATGCGCTGGTCAGTGTCGTGCCCATGCCGGTGTGCTCGGCATCGGCGCGCGCGGCTTCATGGATGGACGACGCCGCCCGCTGCGTCGCGTGCCGCATCGCCGCTGCGACGATTTCCGCTGCGTGGGTCGTCGACGTCGGTGCCGACTGCCCCGGCCCCAGGCTGGCGGTGATCTCCTGCTCCAATATCTCGACCGCCATGCGGCTCGCCCGCTCCCCTCCCAGGTGGCCGCCCATGCCGTCAGCAACCGCGAATAGCCCAAGCTCGTTGTTGCACAGGAAGCTGTCCTCGTTGTGGTCGCGCTTGCGACCCACATCCGTCGTGGCCCAACCCGTGGGTTTCATTTGTCCCTGGCAACCCCTACGGGGTCGGTCCGTCTCACGCCCCTTGGGCCCCCCTGCCCATTTGCCCTCTACTCCTTGGCGGGCGTAACGGGGGCGGGTATTTTCGGTCCGGCGCGGCCTTCGATCACGATCTCCACCCGGGTACCACCACCACCCATGCCCTGGCCCTTCAATCGGGCGGCGTCGATGCCCAGGCCGGTTAGCGCCTTGACGATGGCCTCCGCCCGATTCTGCGTCTCTTCCTTCGCCACACCGTCGGTGTAGACATCGACGCGCGCGTGGGCGATCTCGGCGTGGCCGCGCAGCGCCTGCGCGATCAGTTTCACGACGCCCATGCCGCCCGCCGACACGCCGCTCTTGCCGCCCGCGGGCCCGAACCCGATGCGCTCGCGCACCTCGATCTTGGTGTCGGTTAACCGCACGATCTCCTGGCCCGGGTCCGGACAGCCGTCGTCGTCCTGGTTCCCGTTCAGGGTCTCGGCCTGCGTCGGGCACTTGTCGGCTTTGTCCTCGACCCCGTCCTTGTCGTTGTCGGGATCCGGGCAGCCGTCGGTGTCCTCGAACCCGTCGGCATCCTCGGCCTCGTTCGGGCACGCGTCGAAGCCGTCGGGGATGCCGTCCTCGTCGTTGTCCGGCTCCGGGCAGCCGTCGTAGTCCTGGAAACCGTCCCGATCCTCGGGATCGTCAGGACACTTGTCCTTGGAATCGACGACACCGTCGCCGTCGCCATCCTCGTTCGATGACGGGCAGCCGTCCTTGGGACGCTTGCCGCGACCGTCCTCGGCCGCATTGGGGCAGGGATCGTTCAGATCGGGGATGCCGTCCTTGTCGTTGTCGAGTTCGGGGCAACCGTCCTCGTCCTGGAACTGGTCGAGGTCCTCAGCGACATTTGGGCACTTGTCCTGCGCATCCAGCAGGCCATCGCCGTCGTTGTCGGGCTCGGGGCAGCCGTCAGTGTCGCGGAAGCCGTCCTTGTCCTCGCGCTGGTCGGGGCAGCGGTCCTCGGCGTCGTAGATGCCGTCACCGTCGCGATCGCGGAAGTCGGGTGCCCAAGCCAGCGCCAGGAACGCTCGAAACTTCGGGCTGCCGATACCCTTGACCACGCCGGCGCCCGCACCGAAAGTGACGCTCAACATCTTGGGCAGGCCCAGGCGAATGCCAGCATCGGCCTCGACCGGGTTGGCGTCGACCCAGAACCGGCTGGTCTTCTTGGCGCCGTTCTCGTCGGTGCCCTCGGACGAGGACAAGGGATGGCGGCCAATGAGCTCACCCACGATGGCCACGTCCCGGGTGGCCTCGAACTCGCCGGCGAGGCCGTACATGACCTGGCTGCCCACGCTGGCGGAGAACGACTGCGAGGCCTGCCTGAAATTGAGACCCAGCAGCGCCGCACCTCGGAAGCTGTCGAAGTGAAACTCGCCCACCGCCTTCACCCGCCCCGTGAAGTTCTTCTCGCCGAGAAACTTCGCGTTGTCGCCGGTAGGCGCGGTCAACCCCGGGATCACGGCCACGTCGCCTATCGAGAACGAAGCCACTTTCGCCTTCGCCTCGAAGCGAATGTCGCCAATGCCTGCGCCCGACAGGTCGCGGCCCGCCATCCCGGTGTTGGTGTAATCGTGGCCGCTAACACTCGAGATCGGGATCGCGAGCGCGAGTTGGAACCGATCGACCAGCCCGACGAAGCCCGCCAGCTCGGTGGTGAACTGGTTCTGCACGACCTCGACCGTCTTGTTGCCGATGCCCGCATCGGGCGACACGGAGTAGATCGAGAACGGCCCACGTTGGAAATTGCTCGCCAGCGACATGCCCCACTGCAGGTGGGCCGGCACCATGGCGCTGTCCAGGGTGAGAAACGGCCGCTTGCCTATGGCCTGCTGGAACAGCTGGACGTCGAAGGGATTCGACGTCGTCACCTGTTGCTGGCCAGGTTGCCCGTGCGCCCACCCCGCGGCGCCGAGCACGAGCCCCGAGACAATAAACGCTACCCTGGACGCGAAACGCCGAGCCGTACCCATATTGAGGTCCGCGGCAGCATAGCCTCGGCTGGGGGCCAATGTCTATTTCTTACCGCCGTCGCTGTCGCAATCGCCGATGTATCAATCACGCGCCGCCGACCACGCAGGTCAGCGAGGGAGCTCGAAGATGTACTTGTAGGTGAACTGGAAGTCGACCGCCTGACCGTCCCGGGTGCGGGCCGGAGTCCATTTGAACTGCCACATAGCTTTTTCGGCCGCCTCGTCGAAGCCGTGGCCCGCCTTCTGGATGGCCTTGACCAACCGGACGCGGCCCTTGCGATCGATCCCGACCCGCAGCCGAACCTGGCCTTCAAGACCGAGCCTGCGTGCGTCTGCCGGATACGGTGTGGGTACCTCAAGAGTCAACCTCGGCAACTCTGCGATCGACGTCTCCGAGACCGGCGAGAACCCGCCGTCTCCGTCGCCGGTCCCGCCCGGTACACCCGGTGCCACCAGCGCCCGCGCCGGCCCGACCTTGCGTGGGCTCGTCGCCAGCGTGTTGCCGACCGGCACTGCGACCGCGCTGTCCCCTGAGACCGTGGCGTCCAGGCTGACCCCGAAGACCGGCGGCGCGGACTCCTGGTTTGGCGGTGGCTCGGGCGGCGGATCCTGGCTAGGAGGTGGCGGCGGCGCCTGCGATGGCGGAACTGGGCGGGGCGCCACCCGTTTCGCCAGCACCGGACGCGGTGGCGGCTCGACCGGTGGCGGGGACGGTGCCGGTGGCGGTGGTTCCACCACCGGCGGGGGCGGCGGTTCGCGTACATCGATGTCCACGGTGTCGCGCATCGTGGCGCGCCACGACCCCGGATCGACACGCCACACTGCCACACCGGCGCTCGCGTGCAGCGCCAGCGCCACAACGGCCCCGAGGACGCGCGCGTCCGTGCGCAAATTTCACCTCCCGGCTTCGACGTTGATCGCGAACTTGCGCACGCCCGCGCGCTTCACCAGATCGATGACATGCACGACCGCCCCGTGCGGCACCGCCTTGTCGGCGCCGACAATAGCCTGCAGGTCCGGGCTTTTCGGTAACTCGGCAGCGATGAAAGCCGTCACCGCGACGTCGCTGCTCGGCTCGCCGTTCAGGTACAGCAACCCTTCTTTGGTCAAGGTGAGCGCCAGGGATGTCCGCGCCTGTTCCGTTCCAGTGGCCGCCTTGGGTAAGTCCACCTTGATGGACGGGCTGACCATGTACGACGCGGTCACCATGAAAATGATGAGCAGCACGAGCGTGATGTCCACCAGCGGCGTGACGTTGATGTCCGTGATCAGCCGGCCGCTGTCGTCGTCCTCGAACGGGCCCGCACCTGCCGCCACCGGTCAGCCTTTCGCGACGGTTTCAGGCCCAGTGTTGGTGTCCGCATCAGGGCCCGCCATCCTCGACGACAGGATCAGATGTGCCATGGCGTCGATGCGGGTCATGGTCCGTCGTACCTTGCCTTGAAGCACGTTGTAAGCGACCACTGCGGGAATCGCGACCAGCAGGCCGACAGCCGTCGCCACCAGTGCCTCGGAGATGCCCGCCATCACCACTGCCGCTCCGCCCATGCCCTGGTTTTTCGCCAGATCGGCGAACGCTTTGATAATGCCCAGCACGGTGCCGAAAAGACCGATGAAGGGCGCATTGTTGCCCAGCGTACCCAGCACCCCGAGGTTGCGTTCGAGCCGCAGCCGTTCCTGCGCCTTGGCGCTGGCCATGGCCTCGACCGCCGCGTTCCGCCCGCGCGAGATTTCACTCAGGCCCACCAGGCCCACCCGCGCTTCGGGCGACGCCGGGCCCCCGATCGCAGCGCGCGCGCCCGCGGCGTCGCCCTGGCCCAGAAGCTCCAGCAGCCGCCGCGCCAGTCCCTCGAAATCCGACACATGACCCTTCATCGAGAGCCCCCGCTCGACCATCACCGCCACCGATAGCACCGACAACCCCACGAGCAACCACAGCACCCACTCGGAGCCGACGAGCGTGAAGGACAGCAGGCGGTCGGTCAGTCGCATGAGGCCCGAACGACGGAAATTAGCACATGTTCGCGTCACGGGCCCGGCGGGCCAACCGGGGCGAGCGATTCTGACGATTCGCTGTCGCCCGACGGCTCGCGATCCCCATCACCCTGCCCTGGACCTGGGCCTGGCCCCGACCGATCGCGAACGATCTCGACGCCCAATTCTTCGACCAGCACGGTGGCATAGCTGCCTGCTGGCAGGGAAAAGCGGAGAATCAGCCTCGCCCCGTCGACCGCCACCGTAGGCTCGCCCCCGGTCACTGGCACCACCACCGGCCGCCGGGCGCCAGGGAGATCGCGCCCGGCGCGCGCGAAATCGGCCGGGGCGGCATCGAGGTCGGCCATTGCGCGCTCCTCCATCATCCGCGCTGCGCTTCCGGGTGGCGGCTCGACCTCGCGCCCGCCCGGCATCGGCCCGGTCGGCACCACCTCGCCGGCCTCGACCCGCAGCTGATCGGCGGCCGGATC
>JANPCZ010000060.1:0-9983 GCA_031431215.1 Myxococcales bacterium | reverse complement strand
GCCAGGGACGGCCCCCGGGTGCGGCCCATTCACGGTATCGTCCGCGCGATGTACGGCAACGCCATCATTCTGGCTCCGGGCGCGTTTCGTTCGGACCATGCCAAGACCGCCCACGGACTTGTGCGTGGCAGCGAGCGCTTCGCCATCCTGGGCGTGGTCGATGCCGACGCCGCGGGCGAGGACGCGGGCACCGTGCTCGACGGCCAACCGCGTGGCATTCCCATCTTCGCCACGCTGAACCTGGCCATCAGCGCCCTCGATCCGCGCCCCGACACCTGCATCATCGGCATCGCCACCGGCGGCGGCCGCTTGCCCGCCGAGCTGCGCGCGCTGTTGCTCGAAGCCGCCCGCGAGGGGTTGCACATCGTCAATGGCCTGCACGAGTACGCCAGCGACGATGCCCAGATCGCGTCCGCCGCGGCGGCCACCGGCGCGAAGATTTTCGACGTTCGCAAGCCACAGCCCAAGAACGAGCTGCATTTCTGGTCGGGCCAGATAGCCAACGTGCGCGCACCGCGCATCGCCGTCCTGGGTACTGACTGCGCGCTCGGCAAGCGCACCACCGGGCGACTTCTAGTCGAGGCGTGCCGCGGCGCCGGGCTGGGTGCCGAGATGATCTACACCGGTCAAACCGGCTGGATGCAGGGCGGGAAGTACGGCTTCATACTGGACTCGGTGGTCAACGATTTCGTATCAGGCGAGATGGAACACGCCATCGTGACCTGCGACGCTGAGGCCAGCCCCGACATCATCTTCATCGAGGGGCAGTCGGCGCTTCGCAATCCTTCGGGCCCGTGCGGCGCCGAGCTGGTGGTGTCGGGTCAGGCGCGCGGCGTGATCCTGCAGCACGCGCCCGGGCGCATCGACTTCAAGGGCCACGCCGGCTGGAAGATCCCACCCATCGAGGAGGAGATCGAGCTTTTGCGGCTGTACGGCGCGCGCGTGCTCGCGGTGACGCTCAACCACGACCGCCTGGAGCCGGCGGCGCTCATCGAGGTGCAGAAGAAGCTGGCAGGGCGGCTCGGCATCCCGGTCGTGCGGCCGCTCGAAGCGGGGCTAGCGGAAATTGTGCCCACAATACGCGCCTTTATCGAATACGAGGCGAGCCGCAAGAAAACTTGACCATGGTGGGTAGATGTAGGACCTTTATCTACAAAGGTCCACATCAAGCACTGGAGGGCGCCATGGCACTAGACCGTCGTATCGAATCACGGGTTCCGCTGGAGATGTATCTGGACGCGTACGTCGATGACCAGCGCCAGCGCGCTTTCACCGTGAACATCAGCGAGACCGGCCTGTTCGTGAACACCCTGGTGCACGAGCCGCCGCCGCCGCTGACACCGGTGGCGCTTGAGTTCACGTTGCCGGGAGGGCGCGACTCGATCTGGGCTGCTGGCGAGATCTGTTACGAGAACATGGACGACTACTTCCTGGGCCACGGCATTCGCTTCACCGGCATGGCGCGCTTGCACGCGCGCATGCTGCGCGACTATTGCTTTCGCTTTCGGTTTCGCCGCTTCAAGGCGCTGCACGCGTCGTGAGCCTTGCCGCCTGACCGCGGCGGCCGGCTCTGACCGGCGTGGTAAGAATCGCGCGTGAAGATCGCAGCGATCGAGACGCGCGCGCTTGCGATCCCGCTGGTGCGGCCGTACACGATCGCGTTCCGTACGGTCACCGCGATCGAGACCTTCATCGTCGTGCTGCGTGACGACGCCGGGCGCGTCGGTCTGGGCGCGGCATCGCCGGAACCGTTCGTTACCGGTGAGAGCGTGCAGATGTGCGGGGCTGCGTTGCGATCGGATGCCCTCGGCTGGCTGGTGGGGCAGGACGTGCGCACGCTACCCGCGATACTGCGTCGGCTTGACCCCATGGCGGCGACGCCGGCGGCGCGCGCGGCGGTCGACTGTGCGCTTCACGATCTGTGGGCGCAACTTCTGGGCGTGCCCCTGTGCGAGGCGCTTGGCCGCGCCCACGATCGGTTGCCCACGTCGATCACCATCGGCATCAAAAGCACCGAAGCGGCGCTGACCGAGGCCGACGAGTACGTGCGGCGCGGATTCCGCATCCTCAAGGTCAAGACCGGGCTTGCGCTCGACGCCGACATCGAGCGTCTGGCGAAGATCCGCGAGCACGTGGGCCCGGGCATCGTGATTCGCGCCGACGCCAACCAGGGCTACACGCTGTCCGAGACCCGGCGGTACTTTGCCGCCACCGAGAAGCTGGCCATTGAATTTCTGGAGCAGCCGGTGACGGCGGCCGCGACCGCGTCGCTGCGGGCGCTGGAGGATGTGGATCGCGCACGCATCGCGGCCGATGAGAGCCTGCACTCGCCCAAGGACGCCCTGCGCTTGCTCGGACCGCCGCATCCGGCGGCGGGCATCTTCAACATCAAGCTGATGAAGTGCGGCGGCATTGGCCCGGCCCGTCGCATCGCCGACATCGCCGATACCGCCGGCATCCTGCTGATGTGGGGCTGCATGGACGAAAGCTGCATCGGCATCGCGGCGGCGCTGCACGTGGCGCTGGCGTCGCCGGCCACGCGTTACCTCGACCTCGACGGCAGCCTGGATCTGGCGCGCGATGTTGCCACCGGCGGCTTCGTGATCGAGGACGGTGTCATGCGCCCCACGGACGCGCCGGGACTTGGCGTGCGTCTGGTGTGATGGCGATGCGGGCGGCGGCCTTCTGGGCGCGGCGGCACGGGTTCGCGCTGGGGTTCGGCGCGTGCCTGCTGTGCAGCGTGGCGCCGCTGTTCGCCACCCGGGTGCTGCCGTTTCACGACGCGGCGGGGATGATTGGACTCGGCGGCGCGCTCGCGCACACGAGCCTTCCAGCGGCTCGCATCGCCGAGTTCTTCGCTATCGACATCGGCGCGTACCCATCGGCGCTGTACTTCGGCTGGGCGCTTTGCGCGGCTGCGCTGGGCGTGCCGATGGACATAGCGTTCTCGGTGTTTCTCGGCCTGTTCGGACTCATGGGGCCGCCGCTGGCTTTGCTCGCGGTTCTGCGTGCCTTCGCTCGTCCCCGCGCCATTGCCTTGCTGGCGTTCCCGTTCGTGTGGCACCACCAGATCTGGTTCGGCTTTCTCGGTAGTGCGGCGTCGGTGACATTCGTCTTGTTGGTGCTGGCCGGGGCCAGGAACGTGGTGATTCGTCGGCGCGTGCGTGACCACCTGGGTTTCGCACTGGCGTTGCTGGTGCTCGCCTCGGCGCACCCGTTCGCGCTTGTGCTGGGCCTTGCGGTGGTTGCGCCGGTGCTGGTGTGGCCGGCGCCGGATCGCGCGCAGATGGGGTGGGCCGCGCGCGCCCGCCGGTGGGGCTTGCGCCTGGCGTGCTTCGCGCCGGCGCTGGCGTTCCTTGCGCGATGGGCGGTGCGCTTCTCGTCGACCGGCGACGGCATCGGGCTGTTCACGCACATCAAGCGCGAGCTGTCGTTCGCGCATCCGCCGCTGTCGTACGAGTTGAGCCAGTTGTTCCTGTGGCTTGGCAATGGCTACGTCAGTGGTGCCGACGAGCTGGTGCCGGCGGTGGGGTTGGTGGTGCTGGCGGCGTTTCTCGTCCTGGGGGTGCGCGACGACCACGGCGACGGGCGTGCGGGTGCTGGCCCCGGCTGGGTGTGGCTTTTGTGGGCGGCGCTGGTCCTGGCGGTGGGCTTCTTCGTCCTGCCGGTCAAGGTCAGCTGGCCGACGCCGTGGTGGGGCCTGCGCGCGCGCTGTGTGGCGCCGCTGATCTTTGTCGTGGTGGCGGCGGTGCGCCCGGCGCGGCGCGGTCTGCCGGCGTGGGCGGCGGCGCCAGCGCTGGCGGTCGCCCTCGGGTTCTTCGCCTTCGTCACCTACGATCTGCGGACATTCTGGCAAGGTGGCGTGCTGCCGGGCTTCGACCAGGCCATCAACGCGATCCCGCCCGGCCGCTCGGTACTGGCGCTGCCCGCCGAGGTGCCGTGGGATTTTCACCCGACCCACTACAGCGAAGGCCACCCTTACCTGGTCCAGCACTACGTTGGCCGCAAGGGCGGCCGCGCGGTGCCGTATCTGGTTGGCCATCCTGGCTCGTACTGGGTCACGCAGAAGCCGCCGCCGCCCGCGCCGCCGTGGGGCGACGCCGCGCAGTTCGATTTTGCCGAGCACGCCGCTGGCTACGACTATTTCCTGGTCGAGCTGCCGCTCGACGAGCAACCCACGCGCGTCGATCCGTTGGAACGCGCGCCCGTGGGCGCCGTGCGTCTGGTGTCGGCGCAGGGCCGCTGGCGGCTGTACGAAAGACAGCGCTGAAGCGGCAGCCCGCCATCTCGGCCGGGAAGCGCAGGAAAGCACATTCCAAATGGTCGGCGAAAACAACAGCACGGCCTACTTCACACGAACAACGTCCAGACCTGCTTGCGTCGATCGCGGCGTCCCAGCAGGTGTTAGTCGAGCAGCCGCGTCACGACGCCCGGATCGCGGGGCCCCTCGCGCCCAGCCCCGCCGCATGCGTCCTCACCAGCTTTGGTCTCACGCCGGTGGCTGCCAGCAGCGCCGCGAGCCTTGCTTCGGCGGCGCTGTCGGCATTGCGGACGCGCTTGGCGAGGATCATTTCGTTCTTGAGCGAGTGCTCCCAGCCGGCGAGTTCGGTGACAGTCACTTTGTAGCCGTGGGCTTCGAGCACCAGCGTGCGCAACACGTTGGTCAGGTGTGAGCCCCATTCGCGCCGGTGCCAGGCGTGTCGTGCGAGTGAGGCCATCGCGGCTTCGGGGGCATCGTGTTCGCCGAGCTGACGTGCGACCTCGGCCTGACAGCAGGGCACGACGGCGATGTACTGCGCGCGATGATCGAGGGCCAAGCCGAGGGCGTCGTCGGTGGCGGTGTCACACGCATGCAGCGCCACCACGAAATCGACCTGTGCGGGAACTTCGGCACTCGCGATCTCGCCGCTGATAAAACGCAGGTGCGACAGACCCAGGCGTGCGGCGCGATCGCGGGCGGCATCGGCCAGCTCGGCGCGGCTCTCCACGCACACGATGTCGCCGCGACCCGCGGGGGCCACGAACACCGCGTGGAGCAGGAACGAGAGATAGGCCTTGCCGGCGCCACAGTCGACGATCACCGGGGCATGCGCGCCAGCCATGACGTCGGTCATTGCCGGGCGCAGCAGGCCAAGAAAATGGTTGACCTGCTTGAGCTTGCGGCGCGAGTCGGCGTTCAGATCGCCCTCGCGTGTCAGCAAATGCAGCTCCTTGAGCAACTCGACACTCACGCCCGGCAACAGCTCGGCTGCGACATCTGCGGCGGCAACGCGTTTGCGGTTGGAACCGGCCATGATCAGCGTTAGATGATGACCGAAAACGCCGCCGCCATGGCGGAATACAAGGGGGTGCGAACACCCCGGCCGACTTGCCGCTCTGGATGAACAGGGTTTCAACGTCGCGACGATCTCTTGGTAACAGTCCCAGTTGCGCGCTGCCTTGCCGGTGCCATACACGACCAGATCCGCCGGTCGCTCGGCCACCTCGGGGTCGAGGTTGTTCATCAGCATGCGCAGCGCTGCCTCTTGCTGCCAGCCCAGACACGACAGTCGCCGTCCCCGCGGCGCGCGAATGATGGGATTCACGTGAAGTCAGCCTGACAGAGCCCGGCGGAAACCTCAGCGCCCCAACTGCCGGCCATGCACCGCTGACGCAACCATTTGAAGAATCCGCAGCAGATCTTCCGTGCCCGGGGTGGTTCTGAGGGTGACGGTGCGGCCGTCGCGCTGCAAGTCGGCGCGCTCGACGATGGCCATGAAGCCGCCCAGCAGCAGCAGCGGATTGGCGAGCGCCTTCTGCTTGAGCCCCGGCCAGCGGGTTTCCCAGGTGGTCGCCGCCGCATCGGTCGCGAACGTGGCTGACAGTTCCACGGTGGGCGCAGGGGCCAGCGCGACCGTCAAGGTCGCATACTCGGGCAGCTCCCCGGGCAACCCGGTGTCCGCCGGTAGCGTCGCCCCGTCCCGGCCGCGTAGGAGGTTGGTCGCGGTCATCATGAGCACCGCGTCCTCGGGCATCGCCCCGTCCTGGGCGTCGATGCGCGCGATCAAGCTCCGCCAATCGGGCGCCGTCGGCTTCGCGCCTGCGCCGGTGCCCGCGTCGCGAGCCGCGGCCTTCGCTAGCAGAAGCTGCGCGTACGCGGGCGGCGCCATCACCGCCAAACCCACCTGCGGAAGCACGAAGATGCGATCGTCGCGATCGACCGCTGGCGGCGCCGCCACCGGCGCAGGCAGCGCCCCTGGCGCGATCGCGATCGGCGGCGCGGGCTTGCGCGCGCTTCGGATGCCGACCGGTCGCCCGCCTTCCTCGCGCCACACAATCGGCCGGCCCGCCGTCGTCGCGCCCCGATCAAGCCCGGCGCGCAGATCATCGTCCTTGAGGTGGTGGCGGACCGCCAGGAACGTGACCGCATCGTCGAGCGGATTCGGCGTCGCGATCAAGAGCGCATCGAAGTCGCGGTACATCTCGATACCGGTGCCCTCGACCAGGCGGCGCCGGTCGGGCAGCAGGCGCAGCAATTCATCGACCGTGGCGATCGTGCGCGGTGCCTGCGGCGCTCCGCGCAGCCGGTCGAGGCGGAACAGCGCCGTCAGCCGCGAGCCTTCGGGGCCGTAGTTGCGCAGATCGCGTTCGCGCGGCGCTGCGTCGCTGCCGTGCGCACTCGCGTCGGTCGCCGCGCCGCCGTCGGCTCGCGCATCGGCACCTGCGTCGCTCGCGTTGGTGACCACCGTGCCTCCCGACGCTGCCAGCTTGGGCCGCGCCCGTCGTCGCTGCCGCGGGCGATCCTCGTCGTCGCTTTCGTGTCCAGCGGTCGGCGGCGGGCCCAGTGGCAAATCCTTGACCTCATCGACCTTCACCGACACCAGCTCGATGTCGATCTTGCCGGTGGGCCATCCGCGAAATGTCGCCACGCCCAGGAAACCCAGCGCCGTCGCCGCGTGTATCACCAGCGACACACCAAGAGCGGACAACGGCCGGCGAAACCTCACGCCGGTAGTTTAGACGCTGGCGGCGGCGCGCCTATTTCGACCTGGCTTTGTCGGCCACCCGACGCGCGTGGTACAGGGCCAGCATGGATTCACTCCTGGATGAGGATCAGGTGGCTCTGGTTGCGTCCGTGCGAATTGAACTGCTGTCCGGCGCCGGAAGCGCCGACGTGGCACGACTCAAGCGGGTGCTGCCTGCCCTGCCGTGCTGGTTGCCGACCGACGCTACGTGGACCACCGTCGAGACCTGGGCATTGTCGGCCGCCGCGCGAGGCCAGCACTTTGGCGTCGGCGACCTCTTGATCGGCGCCGTCGCGGCCGACAGGTAGGCGCAATCAGAGATCCCTGGCGGCGCCCCGTGTCGCCAGCGCCGCCAGCACCACGGCCGGTGGCAACTGGCCCACGGTGATGAGCGCGCCCTCCTTGGGACGTTCCTGGGTGATGCCGGTCAGTGCGGCGGCCAGGAAGATACCGGCGATGCGCGCCTCGGTGGCCGGATCCTTGGTTGCGTCGAGCGACACGACGCTGCCATCGGCACGCAACGCGGGCATCAAACCGATCAGGTAGTCGGCCGCCGCGTCCTCGATGTCGGTCAGAGCTTCGATCACCAGGGCACCGGCGCTGCCCGGGCGCAGGCACAGATCCTCGGCGGCCACCAACGGCCACAGTTGCTGGCCCGCCTTGCGCGCCTTGCCGCGCGCGCGGGCCGCCGCGACCGCCCGATCCCGCTCGACCAGAGCGATGACCGGGATCTCCTCGGCCAGCGCTGCCGCCAGCCACAGCGAGCTCAACACGATGGTGGGCGGCCGCGCCCGCACGATCGCGCACAGCCTGCCGACGGCTGCCGTGCTGCCCACCGGCCCTGACAGAATTGGTCCGCGCATGGATGGACGGATCTTTTACCCGACCGCGTATGCTTTGGCGGTGCCGTTCTTTGCCGCGCTGGACCCCGCGGATCCCGCTTCCGGGGGCAAGGCGCGATCGCTGGCGCGGCTCGCGCAGGCCGGGCTGGCGGTGCCCGCCGCTTTTGTGGTCACTGACGATCTGTACCGCGCGCTGCGGGCCACGGGGCCGCTGCTGCCCGGCGTGGTCGATGCGGCAGGGCTCGTCGCTCTCGACGCGGCCGCCGCGGCGTTTGACCACGCGCCCATGCCCGCTGGTTTCGCCGACGAGCTAGGCCGGCGCCTGGCGGCGCTGGGGTCCGGGCGCTTCGCGGTGCGATCATCGTTCGCTGACGAGGATCTGGCGGGCGTGTTGGGCGCGGGTGTGTACGAATCGCGCGTCGATGTGGCCGCCGACGAGGTTGCGGCCGCCGTCCGGCAGGTGCTGCGCTCGGCGCTATCCGCGGGCGCGGTGGCGTACGAGCTGGCCCACGGCGGCGCGTCGGGCCTGCGGGCGGTGCTGATCCACCGCTATGTCATCGGCGACGCGTCGGGTGGCGCCGCGCTGGCACCGGGCCAGGCGCCCGTGATCGACGCGCGCATCGGGCAGCCGTCCGAGGCGGCGCGCAGGTCGATCGTCGAAGCACTGACGGCGCTGGCGGTCCGCTACGGCGCGGTCGAGACCGAATGGAGCGCGGCCGACGCCGCGGTCACCTGGTTACAAATGCGTCCCTACCGCGCGCCGCCACCGCCGCGTTTGTGGCCCGGCTTCAGTGAGCTTGACCCCGCCTTGCGCGACGGATGGCGCTGGGATGCCGCCCACAACCCGTTGCCACTGTCGCCAGCGCAGGCCGGTCTGGTCGCGCTGGTGAGCGAGCGTTGCCGGGTCGGCTACCGGCAGCGCGTGATCGGGAATTACTTGTTTGTCGCCGCCGGCGGCGCGCGGCCCGAGCACTCGTTGCGAGCTGGCGACGTGCGTGCCGCCTTCGATCGCCTGCGTGGCGAGATCGAGGTAGCGCTCGCGGGGCTTGGCCCGGTACCCGCGCTGGAGCCGGCGCTGGAGCTGTTCGTCGCCGCCTACGGCACGCTGTTTGGCGAGATCCAGCCGGCGGCTCGGCGTGGCCGGGCGGCGCTGGAGACTTTCCTGCGCGCCAACTTGCTCGACACCGTCGTCGAGGTGCCGGCGTTGCTCGGCGCGGTGGAGTCGCTCGCGCAGGAACGCCGTCGAGCTGCCCGGGCGATCGCCGTGGGGTCAACGGATGCTGATCGAGCGAGCGCGGTCGCCGTCTACCTTGCCAGCTTCGGCGACGAGGCGCCGGTGTGGGACGTGGCCGAGCCGACCTACGCCGAGGCGCCAGCAGCCCTTGGCGGTTACACCGCGCCTGTCGATCAGAGGCGCGAGACTCCGTGGCAAACCACCGCTCGCGCGATCTTGCAGCGTTTGCCGCGCATGGCACGACTGGCCTGGAAGGACCTGCTACCCACCGCGCGCGCGTGCGTCGCCGTGGGTGAGGACGACGACTGGCTGTACGCGCGGCTGCAGGCGACGGTTCGTCGCGCCCTGCTCGCGGTAGGCGAGCGACTCGTCGTGGCCGGCGTCCTTGATGCGCGCGACGACGTGTTCTTCCTGCCATTCGATCGAACGCGCGAGCTCGCCGCGGGCGGTGCCACAGGCACCGACGCCCGCCCGTTGGTGGCAGCCGCGCGCGCGGCTCACGCTGCCGCCATGGCGTTGCCGCCGCCGCTGACCGGGGACGGAAGCGATCCGGCACCTGACCTCCGCGTCTTGCGCGGCGCGGGCACCGGCGGCCGCGCGGTGGGCCGTGTGCACCTGCACCGCCCGGGTGGCCCGCCGCCGCCGCGCGACGCCATCCTGGTCGCCACGACGCTGTTGCCGACGGAGCTGCCGCTGCTCGATGTTGCCGCGTTCGTCACCGAAACGGGCGGTCCGCTCGATCACGTGGCCACCCAGGCGCGTGAGCGTGGCCTACCCGCGGTGGTCGGCGTTAGCGGTGCGACCGTGGCGTTGCCCGCGGGCGTGGTGGTCGTGGTTGACGCGGATCGGGGGTTGGTGATCCGGCGGTGACAAGGCTTCCAGTCCGCGCTACCAATCGGCGTC
>JANPCZ010000059.1:0-6659 GCA_031431215.1 Myxococcales bacterium | reverse complement strand
GCGAGTTCGGATTCATGCCGGGTACTCCGTAGAATATTGCGCCGGTAAAGTACGATCGCCCGTTCGGGCGGGGCGCTCGTGCTGGCCCCGTGAGGAACAACGGCGCGCGCCTGATGCCCGCGGCCGATGCGGCCGGCTGCGGCCCTGGACGCAGACTCGCCATCCGGGTCGCGGCCAAGCGGGAGACCACGGTAGAGACCCAGAATGGTCGGCGACAGCGGTGGGCTCTCGGCGATGAGATCCTCGACATCCGGCATCTCGGCGGTGGTCACGGGAACTTGCCCCAGAAAAGCGAGCACATCCGGCGGTAGCGCTGCGACCTTCGCCCGCACGACCGCCGCGAACTGCGCGGCTGAAATGACCGGCAAGTCGGGGAAAGACTTGGGATCGTTGAGCGTCGCAGCGGCGAAGCTCCGGCTGGCGAGGTCGGCGTCCCCTGCCCTTTCGGCCACCAGGCCCAGGTGGTAGGCGGCATGAGCGTGGCCGGGATCCTTGGCGAGGACGCGCTCGAACGCTGTCCGCGCCTCGTCGAAGCGGCACAGCTCGAACAACGCCACACCCTGCTCGTACCGTGTGGCCCTGTCGTCCGGTCTGTGCTTGAGCGCGGAAGCAAGTGGACGCAAAGCATCGGCGGATCGGCCCAGATCAATGAGGGCCTGGCCCTCGAGTAGCGCGAGCCTCCCGGCCCGCTGTCGGTCGCGCGGCGACACTGTCCGGCCACCGCGACGGGCATACTCGAGGCCGATGGCGGTACGCTCGGCCGACGGAGGCAGCTGGTTGACGTAGAGATCAGCGGCAACCTCCAACACCTCGGGATCCTGCGGCGCCAGGGCGAGGGCCAAGGTGAGGACCTCGCGGGCTTCTTCCAGGCGCGAAAGCCTGGCCAGCGCAATCGCCCGATCGACTTGCGCTTCGAGCGATCGAGGTGTCTGCCGGGCGGCTTCCTCGGCACACGCCAACGCACCCTCATTGTCGGCGGTATCGAGAAACTCGTGGGCACGATCCAGCAGGTCGGCGACCAGCGAATCCTGCCAGGCCGGGCGATCCGAAAAACAGCGTCGCAAGGGGCGCGGTGTGCGCTCCGGGGCCAGGGTCGGAGGAACCAGAACCTGCGCTCTGGCGCTGACCGGAGCTGAAGCGGCAGGCACGAGCGTTGCCAGGGCAGATGACCCAACGTGGGACCCGGTCGGTCGGCTTTCAGGAGCCCCCCGACGACAGCCACCCAGGAGAGCGGCCGATGCTGCGAGTGCCAGACCAAAAAGGTGGAAACGCCCGGGCGACCAGAAGGCGCGAGACAGGGCCATGCCGAACCAATCATAACGTGAGCCGAAGCGAAGCCTCCAAAGACTGCTACGGTTTTCTGCCCGTCTCGCTGGGCTTCGCGTCAGTGAGCTTCGCTCCACGTGTGACCCGAACCCACATCGACCACCAGCGGGACGCGGAGAGTATGGACCGACTCCATCTCGTGTTTCACCCATGCCGCGAAGCCGTCGACTGCGCTCTCCTTCACCTCGAACACCAGCTCGTCATGCACCGTCAGCAACAGGCGCGTCTCGGGCCATGCGGATAGGCCAGCGTCAACCCTGATCATCGCCAGCTTCAGGATGTCAGCGGCGGAGCCCTGAATGGGCGTGTTGCGAGCGATGCGCTCGCCGTAGGCCCGCTCCTGAGCGCGCGACGACAGCAGTTCGGGGATCGCCCGACGTCGGCCGAGGAGCGTGGTCACCGCACCGTCAGCCCGCGCTCGCGTGATGGCACCCTCCATGTAGTCCCGAACCCCCGCGTAGCGGGCAAAGTAGCTCTCGATATAGGCGCGGGCCTGCGAGCGCGGTATGCGCAGCGCTTGCGCTAGGCCGAACTCGGTCTGGCCGAATACCAGCCCGAAGTTGATCGCCTTGGCGATGCGGCGCTGCTCGGCGCTCACGTCGAGCAGCGCGATGCCGAACACCTCAGCAGCCGTACGACGGTGGATGTCCTGACCGGAGTAGAAGGCGTCTACGAAAGCCGGATCGGCGGAGAAATGTGCGAGGACGCGCAGTTCAATTTGTGAGTAATCCGCCGAGACCAGCCGGAAGCCCGGGTCAGCGATGAACGCCTGCCGGATGCGACGGCCAAGATCCGTGCGAATGGGGATGTTTTGCAGATTGGGATCGCTCGACGACAGGCGGCCAGTGGCAGCCACCGCCTGGTTGAAGGTGGTGTGCAGCCGCCCGGTACGCGCGCTCACCAACGCAGGCAGCGCATCGATGTATGTGCCCTTGAGCTTGGTCAGCGTGCGGTACTCGACAATCTTGGCAGGCACCGCGTGATGCGCCGCCAACTCCTCCAGCACGTCGGCGTCAGTCGACGCACCGGTCTTGGTCTTGCGCACGACCGGCAGGCCGAGCTTGCTGAACAGCACGTCGGCAAGCTGCTTGGGCGAGCCGATGTTGAAGGTGACGCCGGCCAGGGCGTGGATCTCGGCTTCGAGGGCGGCTATCGACGTAGCGACTTCGTGGCCGAGCCTGCGCAGAGCATCGGTATCGAGCCGGATGCCGTGACGCTCGACCCGCGCGAGCACGTGCGCGAGCGGCAATTCCATCGTGTCGTAGATGGTGGCTAGCTCCGCGCTGTTGAGCTTGCCTCGTTGCACCCGAGCGAGCGCGAGCGTGGCGGCGGCCTCGGCTGCCAGGGGAGCGGCTGCCGCCTCGCAGGCGATCTCGGCGACAACCCGGGCCTTCTTTCCGGTACCGAGCCACGCGGTCCGCGGCACGACCCCGGCGATGCCCTCGGCGGCCGCGACGACATCGAGATCGTGGCGCGTCCGCGAGGCATCGAGTAGGTAGGCGCCCAGCAGGGTGTCGGACTCGACGCCACCTAGTTGCACGCCCTGAAACAGCAGGGGAACCTCGATACTCTTGCTGTCGTGAAGATGTTTTCTTGGGCGGTCCGCGGCAAGCGCCGGGCCGAGGGCGGCAAGGACCTCGGCCTCCTTGAGTGACGGCGGGCCTTCCAGCAGGCGATGTCCGGCAGGGACGTAGAAACGCGCACCCGACGGCAGCGCAAACGCGATTCCCACGACGTGCGTGGACAGGTTGGCCTCGCCCTCGCTGGCCGCTGCGATGCCGACGTCGCTTGCAGCCATGAGCGCGGCGGCCAGGCCCGCCAGCGCGGTGGCTTCGCGCACGATGGTCACCGGCGCTGCCGGGAGCGCGGGCGGCGTCACCGGGGAGAAATCGAGCGAGGTCTGGGCGGGCGGCAGCGGGATCGAGACCGTCGCGACCGAAGGCGATGCGACCTCGGCCGGCGGTTTGCTGGCGACCTCGGCTAGCAGGCGAGAGAACTCGAGCTCCCTGAACAGATCGGCCAGCCGAACACGGTCGGGCTCGGCGCGACGCAGGTCGGAGAGAGAGCGCCCGAGATCGACATCGTGCTTGAGTGCGACCAGCTTGCGCGAAAGGTCGATAGCATCGCGAGACGCGGCCAGAGTTTCGCCCTTCTTGCCCTTGACCTCCGACAGACGCGCGAGCAACTGGTCGAGCGATCCGTACGTATTGATGAGGTCGGCCGCGGTCTTGGGCCCGATGCCTGCAACACCAGGCACGTTGTCGACGCTGTCGCCCATCAACGCCAGCACGTCGCCAAGTCGCTCGGGGAACACACCGAACTTTTCTTTGACCTCGGCCGGGCCGATGACTCGGTTCTTCATGGTATCGAGAATTTCGATGCGGCCGTCGCACAGCTGCATCAGGTCCTTGTCGGACGAACAGATGACGACTCGGAGCCCGGCATCCGCGGCCTGCAAGGCCAGCGTCGCGATCACGTCGTCGGCCTCGACGCCCGGGATGGACAGCACGGGCAGGCCGAACGCTTCGATGACCCGGTGGGTGAGAGCTATCTGCGCGACCAGCTCGGGCGGCATGGGCGGCCGGTGCGCCTTGTAGTCCTTGAACAGATCGTCGCGAAACGTCCGGCCGGGGGCGTCGAAAGCCACGCAGATGTGGCTGGGCTTGTACTCACGCTCGATACGAAAAAGCATCTGGCACAGGCCGTAGATGGCGCCGGTGGGGACGCCGGCCCGGGTCACCAGCGGCGGCAGCGCGTGAAACGCCCGGAACAGGAAATTGAGCGCGTCTATGACGTAGAGCGAGCCGGTCATTTCATCGGAGGTCGAGGGCATCGCGAGCGGCGGCTAATCTAGGCCCGCGGGGATTTCGGCGGTAGTGTTTCTCCGTGGGGATTTTCCGTCGACGCCGCTGGGGGCGAGCGCTGCTCATCGCCGCCGGCGGACTGCTCGCCGTCCTTTCGCTCGCGGTGGCGGGCGCGACCGTGTTCCTGCAGGGCCAACGGCTGGGGCGGATCGTCACAGGAGCGCTCGGCGGTCTGCAAGGCAAGGTCACGGTGGGCGCTGTCCGATGGCCGGCCCGGGCGCTGCTGGATCTGATCACCGACACGCCCACGCCCATCACGATCGACGATGTCACGATTCTGGATCCGGACGGCACGGTGGTGCTGAGGGCGCCGAGGCTGGCGGTCAAGGTGCCGCTGCGATCGGCCATTGGCCTGCGCGTGCTCATGTACGACCTCGAGATCGGGGCCGACTCTCTGTGGCGGTTCGCCGACACCAAGGACGGCTCGGCGATAGGTTTCCTGGCCGCGTTCGCCCCGAAGCCCACCACGAAGGCGGGCAAGCCCGAAAAGGCCGATGCGAAGCCTGCTTCAGACGGCGGGCTGCTGTTGCAGATCGTGAACGCGAACCTCGACGGACTGACCGCGGTGTTCGATTTTCCGGGAGCCTGGGGCCTGGAACTGCGCAACGTGAAAGCGCCCGTGACCTTCATCCTAGACGGGAAATTCGTCGGTTGGGACGTGGGCGAGATGGACGCGCGCGGCGGTGGTTACCTCAAGATCCTGGATGACCTGCTGCCTTTCGATCGCGTGTTCGTCCGGCGGGTGGCCACCACACGGCAATGGCCCGACAGCATCTTTCTCGATGTGAAGGCGGGTCACACCGGCCGCTCGGTGCTGACGGGCAAGGGTTTCTTCACGCATATCTATGGCTACGACAAGCCGAAGCAGCCGCCCGGCATCGACATGCACGCCGAGTTTGCCGAAGCTGCCGACGCGTTGGCTGCCGTGGCCGCGGGCCGCCAGATTCCCGGCCTGACCATTGGCGGGGCAGGCGCCCGGTTGACCGCGGATCTCAAGGACGCTTTTTCGCGTCTCGCGATCGACGGCAGTCTGGCAGGGCTCGACCTCGCCTGGAAGACCACAGGTTCGTCAATCGAGGCTCGACAGCTTGGACTGTCCTTCGGCCTTCGCGTGGCGCCGCTGGCGGTGACGATCAAAGACCTCGGCTTTGCTGCTCCGGGTGGAGGTCGCTTCGCGCTTGGGGCTTCGCTCGCCCGATCTCCCGACGGCCTTGCCGCGCAAGCACGTCTGCGCTTCGACCGATTCGCTACCAAGAGCTACCTGCCTCGGCAACTGGAAAGTCTGCTGGGCGGCACGCTGCACGGGGGGCTGGCGCTGTCCGGGAACATCGATGCCAAGACGCTGGCGGTCACCGCCCTGGACCTGGCGCTTGCGCGGACGCGAAAGGGCCCGCTGCCGCGAAGCGTGCGCGTGCACGGACGGGCCTCGGCGTCGCCCACCGAAGTCGCAACCTCGGGATTGTTCATCGATGTTCCCGGCGCCGGCGCCGCCCTTCGCGGCCGGGTGGATCTGGCCCGCCAACTTCTGGGCGTCGGCCTGCGCCTGACCGCCGCGGATCTTCCCCGCCTGCTGGGCAATATGGGACTGCCACCCCTGGCCCGCGGTGCGGCGCTGTCCATCGATGCCGAAGGCCCGATGATGAATCCGCGCGCACGCGGCGATCTGCTGGTGCGGGGCATCAGCCTGCATCCGAACCTGCCCGAGTTGCCCGAGTTGCGCGCAAGCTTCGGCCTGGCTGACGGCACCTTGCGCCTGGACGAACTATCCGGTGGTGCTTTTGGCGGCAAGCTGGACGGTCGCGGGCAGGTCAAGCTGTACCAACACTCGCTGGAGAAGATGCTTCGTGCGCCGGTCCTGGACTTCCGCCTCGACGGCAAGCAGATCGATCTCGCTGAACTCGTCGCCGTTGGCGACGCCAGTGGCCGCCTGTCGTTCACCGCGACCGCCTCTGGCCCCACCAACCGGATCCGCGCCCGTCTGGCCTTGCCGCCCGGTGCTCAGATCGGGATCCTCGGCAGCGTCTGGCAACTGGAGGGAATCGAGATCGAGGCTGATCCGAAATCCGTGGTGCTGAAGACCGCCCATCTGCGTCGGGCCGATGGCGGCGATCTGGCGTTGACCGGCCGCCTGGGCCTGAGCGGGGACATGCCCATGTCGTGGCGAATCGTCGTGAAAGACGTACCGCTCGCAGGCTTGCCGGGCATGGCCAAGGCACTGGCGGCCGGCGTCGATGTCTCGGGAACCCTTTCGGCCGACCTCGGCATCGGCGGCACGCTACCCCGCCCCACTTTGCAAGGTGAGGTGACCCTGGCAGGAGTCGAGGCGCGTGGCGCGCGGCTTGGCGATGCCAAGCTCACGCTGTCGTCCACGGAACCCGGCCACCTGAGTGTGAGCGGTGACCTGTTCAGGCGCTTTCGCGTGGCGGCGTCGGCCGAGTTGAGTCCAGCCGGCCCCCGCGTCCTGGGTAC
>JANPCZ010000058.1:0-11887 GCA_031431215.1 Myxococcales bacterium | reverse complement strand
CAGGGATTGGGATCGGTGGGGCGGGGCGAGATCACCTCGGGCTTGCCGGTGCCTCGATCGCCCAGGATCCGGTAGCGCACGATGCTGTTGGCGGCTGCTGCCGGCAGCTCGGCTTGGTGGAACAGGTCGGCCTTGGTGGCCGCCACGGTCGTGGTTTTCTCGTCGGTGCGGGCGACATCGTCGGTGAAGTACTCGATCGCCACGCCGGTGACCGTGCCCAGCTCCGAGAAGCGCGCGCGCACGGTGACCTTGTTCGCAGGCTGGATGAGGGGCTCGGCGCTACCGGTTGGTCTCGCCGATACCTCGATCACGACCGCCCTGGGTTTGCCGGCGACCGAGTTGGGCTTGCCGGGTGTGGCGCCATCTATCGCGGAGGCCTCCCAGTTCTCGACCGCCGAGCCCGACACGTCGAAGCTGAGGCGCTCGAGCGAGCGGCCCATGAATTGATGTGTCTCGGCCATCGGCACCCACGACGGCGCAAGGCCGAGGCCATCGGCGCCCATGGGCCAGGGAAACTCGGCCGAGTAGTTCACGCTGTCGACGACGGTGCCCGTGGCGTCGGACAGCGTGACCTGATTCTTCTTGCCGTCGCCCAGCTCGCCCAGGTAGTCGCCCAGTAGATCGGCGACCTTGAGCCCGTACTTCGCGACCGCGGCCAGCTTGGCGCGATCCTTGGCGAGCACCAGGTAGGCGCCCGGGGCCAGCATGGTTCCGTCGGGGAAGGTGAACTTGGCGTCGCCACCCAGTTTCCAGCCGGCTAGACGCGCGGCGGCCGGACCCCGGTTGTGAATCTCGACAAACTCGTGGAAGTCCTCGGCGGCGTTCTCGAAGAACGGCTTGTACATCAGCTCGGAGATTACGACCGCTCCGGGTGGAAGCGAGCCGTCTGCGCCGCCGGTGGACGGCGCATCGGTAGCGGCTGCGTCCAGCGACGGCATCGATGCCCCGCCGCTGCCGCCCCTGCCAGCGCCCGACCCGCCTTGTCCGCCGGTGGCGGTGGTGCCAGAGGTGCCTGCCTTGCCGCTGGCGCCGCCGACGGGCGCCGGGGACTCTCGCGCGCTGCTGCTGCAACCGAGGGCCAGGGACCCCGCCACGGCCCACAGGGCTGGTGAAAGCAGCGAAAGTCTGGGGTTCATGCGCCTACGATATATGAGAACCAAGCCGAGTTCACAGGCGTAGCTGAGGTGCCTGCGGCCGCCGGGCGATCTGGGCTTTCGACCGAACTCACCAGAGATGGATCGGCCCTGAAACTCTTGACCACGAGAAGGTTTTGGCCTAAACCCCAACCTCTTTTGCGGGAGTAACTCAGTGGTAGAGTGCCACCTTGCCAAGGTGGACGTCGAGGGTTCAAGTCCCTTCTCCCGCTCTGAAATTGCTGGGGTTTTTGGCGGCGGCGGCGGTGAATGAGGAAGTCGCGCGCGCATGAGGGAGTAACGAGGGAGTTGGGCGCGGGTGCGAGGCGCGCAAGTGGGCGTAATTGCGTCGGCGCCGTCGGGTGGCACTCGATCGGCGTTTTGACGATTTTGACGATTTTGACGATTTCTTTCGGGACCGCGATGAAGGGCGGCTGATCTGGCACGCGCACGAGCTACCGTCGGTGCGTGGACCCTCGCGCCCGGCCGCCTGAGATTTCTGGCGAGACCTCCGCGGTCGGGGCGGGGGCGCCGCTCTCGGTCGAGTTCATCCGCGGGGCGGACTGTCGGGACGTGCTGCCGCTGTTGCCGGCGGACGTGTTCGACGCGTGCGTGACTGATCCGCCGTACGGGCTGGGCATGTTCGACTGGGATCGCGACGTGCCGGGGCCGTACCCGTAGTGTCCGGAAACACAGCGCGAGAATTCTTCCATGAAAACGCCGCGTTTTGCAGCTTGAATCGACGCCGCGAATCGCAATACCTTGGCGCCTCGATGCTTCGTGCTGTTCGGCGAGTACCACATGCGGCTCGTGATCAAGGAATTCGTCGAGCACTACCTCGCGGAGCGGTTCCACCAGGGCATCGGCGGCCGACTCATCAGGCCGAACGCGACGTCCGCGAACGACAACGGAGCCGACGGCGTCATCGAGTGTCGGTCGCGCCTGGGTGGATTGCTCAACTTCTACCAGCGGGTGGCGGCGGTGACGGCCCTGCGATGGGTTACCGGACACTACGGCCGGTGACGCCCACGCCGCCGAAGCTGTGGTCGCGGCCGGCTCGTCCGGCTCCTGCCCCCACCCCGTGTAACGAACTATCACGCCAGGATTGGCAACAGGCCCTTGAAGTAGCGCATGTCGCCGAACTTCGCGTCGATCCCCATCCCCCGCAACACGGTGTTGTAGAGGTCCACGTCCGACACCTTGGTGAGGTCGTGGAATCCACGCTTGAACTTACCGCCACCGACCCAGAAGGTCATGTCGTCCCGCTTGTGCGACGCCGGCTCGCCGAGCTCGGTGCCCATCACCAGGGTGGTGTTGTCGAACAGCGTTCCGCCGTTGCCCTCCTTGTAGGAGGGATCGTCCAACTTCGCGAACAGCTCCGCGATCTTCGCCATCTGCCACTTCACGGCCTCGATCAAGATGGCCCCATTCTGGCCGGGCCAGCGGTGATAGACGTCCGAGTGGACGTTGGCGACCGAGCCAAAGGGCGTTGTGAACGGGAAGCGATCCCCGCCGCTGATGACCATGAGGTTGCCGAAGCGCACGAGGTCACAGCGCAACGCCAGCACGTACAGATCGACCATGATCGGCCACGCCTTGTCCCAGTTGGCGACGCGTTTCTCCTTGAGGACGTCCAGCGCCGGGGGCGCCTCCGGGGCCGGGCACGTTCCGCCCGCGGTCGTCGCTGCCATGGCCTGTGCGAGCACGCGCCGCTCCATCTCGCGCACGTGTTCGAGGTGCTCACCGATCACGGTCCGGATCGCGGGTGAATATCCGCCGGCGTCGCTCATGACCGTCTTATATTCCTGGATGACCGCGTCGAGCACGCTCGCCCGGCCCTTGGCCTGTTTGGCCGGGTCGCCCCCCGGCCCCGCGGTTCGTCCACCGAAGAGCTGGTTGAACAGCAAGAGGGTGTCCTGGATGGGCTCGTTGGGTTGGCGCACGGCGCGCCACGAATGCACGATGCGCATCCGCTCCTGTGAGTCGTCGGCGCCGTAGACGCCCGTCGACAGCGTCGGCAACGGCGTCGCGGCGCCGGTCTCCTTGTACGCCACCCAATCCAGGCTCGGTCCGCCTTTGGTGTCGGCGCGCGTCGAGTCCATCCCGCAGGCGAACCCCATGCTGCCCATGGTGTGCCCGTTTCCGAGGCCGGTCGCGTAAACGTTGATGCCGCGGATCATCGTGAGCTTCGCCTCGAAGGGCTTGAGCGCCGCGAGCGAGGGGCTGTCGAATCCCTTCTCGGACAAAACCTTGGGTAGCCCGTTGCCAAAGAACAGGGTCACGAGGCGCTGCGGCGGCTCGTTTCCTTGGGCGCGGGTGTCGCCCTCCTTCGCCAGGAGGAACGGCAAGCCGATCGCGACGCCGCCCGCGCCCCGCAGAAAGCGGCGTCGGGAGACGTGCCGTTGCGCTCGTGTCATGGGACTCCTCGCAGGGTCTCTGGCCGCGCGCCGCGCATCACTGCACAGCCTTCCCGCGGAATTCCGTGGCGCCCGCGACGGCCTGGGCCAGCGCTTTCCAGGCACGTCCACCCGCCTTGAACGCCTGCTCGATGCGCGTGACTTGGGTCTCGTCCTCGGCGACCAGGGGGCGGCCGTACGCGTACTGGTAGAGCTTGCGCACGAGGCACGCCTCCGCCGCCTTGCTCTCCCCGACCAGGGTGGCGAACTCCTCCACGTCGCGAAACGTCGCGCGCGTTCCATCGATGGTGTACGCGCCGTCCTCCCGCAGGACGTTGCCGTAGGCGTCCTTGGTTCGATGCCGCCCCGCCACGTCGTACGGTTCGAACGGGTAGCCGAGGGCATCGATCGCCGCGTGGCAGGCGGCGCAGACCGGGCTCTCGCTGTGGAGCGCGAACTTCTCTCGATCAGTAAGGTTCGGCGGGATCGTCTCGAACTGCGTGATGACCGCGTCGGGCGGGTTCGGGACGTTGCCACAAAGAAACGAACGCAAGACGACGAGGCCGCGATCGACGATCGACGCGTGCTCGGCGCCAGCGTGGACCGTCAGCACGCCAGGATGGGTCAAGATGCCGCGCCGTCGCGGATCCGGCGCGAGATCCACCACCTGCCAGGTGCCGGTCAGGTTGAGCCCGTAGAGCTTTCCGAGCGCAGGCGTCAGCTCGGTCCGCTCCTCGGTGAAGAGCCTCCGCAGATCGCCGCCGTCCTCGAACGCCACGCGGGTCACAGCACGGAGCGTCTCGTCGCGCATGTCTCGCAAGGTCGCCGAGGTCACACCCGTCTTGCTGTCGGGGCTCCGATCCTCCAGGCGATACAGACCGATCCAGTCGTCCGCGTAGTCGCGAATCCCGCGCCGTGCCCGCGGATCGGCCAGCAGATTCTGGATGAGGGCCTGCACCTGTGCGTCCGTGAGAAGGCTGCCCTGGCCTGCCAGAGCCAAGAGCGCCTCGTCGGGTGCCGACTTCCAGAACAGGAACGCCAAGCGCGTCACCACCTCGAAGGGCGTCGGCGCCGCGCGATCCGTCCTTTCCAAGCGGTAGATAAAGTGCGGGGACTGTAGCGCCGCGTAGAGCACGAGCCGCGCGCCGGCCTCGAAGGGATCGTCCGGGACCGCCGAGAAGAGGCGCACGAGGTTGGCCGCCTCGGGATCCGTGGCCGGACGGCGGTAGAGCAAAGACGCGAGCCGCCGTACGAAGCCGGTCTGGCAGGCCGGCGTCCGATCGGTGCACGCGGCGAAGCTCGCGAGTCCCCCAGTCCAGCGCACGGTCGCCGCGACGCTCGACGCGACCACCTCGAAGCCCGAGCTGCGCAGCGCCGCGGTGGTCTGCGCGTCCAACGAGTTTCGAAACCCCGTGGTCGCCGACGTCGCGTCCGGCGGGAGCGAGGCCGCGAACAGCGCCGCATCGATCCTAAGGAGATCGCTCAGCGTGTTGAGGTACTCCTGCTTGGTCAGGCGCTGCCCGCTGCTCGGTCCCTTGCCGGCACCTGCGCTGGGCTTCGTAGCGGACGTCCCGCCTGAACCTGGCGGGGCGATCCCGCCTCCGGCGCCGCCTGCTGACGACGGACCGCCCTCGCCGTTTCCCGTCGACGTGGCGGAATTGCCGTTGATGTCGCCGCTGCAGCCGAAGCACCCAACCACGGCCGCGAGTGGAACGCTTATCATCAACCAGGAACTACGTCCAGGAACTACGTCGCGACAACATGGCCTCCTAGACCGGTTCGGCGGTGGTGGTAGATGTAATCGCATTCGTCAGGTGGAATCTGGGGAGCTAAGTTGCCGGCGCATTTTCAGCGTCACCCACACGGCGGCATGTCTCACGTTGCAGGCTGTGACGCCAACGCCGGCGACGCTGTGGTCGAGGCGGTGCGGGTTTGCGGCGCCGATCTGCAATGCGCAGGGGGGAGTGTTTTTCCGCCAGCGCCTGTCGCGTCGGGATGTCCGATAACTTCTTCTGTAACCTTGGCGGTCATCGGCTTCAGATGATGCCCGAAAACGCCGCCGCTGCAGGGTGAGTCACGACCACATCCGTCGGTCGGATCTCGCGACGGAGGGTTTCAACCTCGCGTTCGTTGTCTCGATAGACTTCGAACTCCTCGGGCCCATAGTGCCTTCCATCTCATAGCCATGACGCTCGCTCAGTGATGGAGCCACACCATACGGCTTCGCGCGTGCCTCTGCCTGGTACCTTGCCTCCGACGGCAGGAGCGAAACAAACGGAAGGGACTACGTGCGCGCCCGGGAAAATTCTCCACCGGCAAAGCCATCGATTTCTCAGGGTCGCCTACTTCGACCACCAGTGCGTCGAATCATTGTAGCGCGTCGGTCCTCAACGCTTGCCCGCCCCGCTCAGTAGATGCAGGTGGAGGCTTTCGATGCGTCACAAGCTTGTTTGGGCGGGCTGGTTCTGGCTGGTGGCACGTGTGGCGCTCGCCGGTGCCGCGCCTCCGTCAGCCGTAGAAGGCGCGGTGGTGTACAGCCACGAGGGCCGCATCCATCTCATGGAGATCGGCGGCCGTGAGCCGCTGGACCTCGGACCGGGCCGCTACGCCCGCTTTTCGCCGGACGGAAAGACAATTGCCGGGCTCGACGGACGGACGGTGTTCGTGATGGGCGCACGCGGCGACAAGCGCGTCGAGTTGGTCTCCGACGCCGCCGACCGGGGTGGGGCGGCCATCGAGTTCCACAGCAACGGCCGCGAAGTGATCTTCCTGCGCAAGAAGCAGGGCCTGTTCGCCGTCAACATCGCCGAGCGCACGGTCCGCAAGCTGCCCGCGCCCGGCGAATACACTGGCGAGCCCGTGATCTCCGCCGACGGAACCCGCATGGCCGTGGGCTGGGGCGAAGATCTTTACGCCGTGGATCTGATCAAGGGCACTCACCGCAAGTACGGCAAGGGCTGCTCGCCGGGCGTCTCGCCCGACGGCAAATGGCTGATGCGCAACGTGGGCGGCCACCACCGCATGCGCATCGAGACCTGGGAGGGCGATCGAGGCTTCGAGATCGACGCCGCCAGCTGCGTGCCCGAGCGCCGCTGGGACAACCACCATTGGTCGAACCACCCCAACTACATCGCCGCCCAGGGCGACGCCGACCAGCACTTCGTCTACCTGTTCGACGTCGCCGCCAACCGGGGCACCCAGGTGGTCTTCGAGCGGGCCGATTCGCCCGACGTATTCATCAGACGCGCACCAACGGCGCCGTTGCTGAGCTCGCTAGTGACTGAGTCGCCGAGCGCCCCTCCGCCAGAAAGAGTCACGGGTCAGTGGCCCGGCAACGACGAGGGGTTGGCCTTCTTGTGGGAGAACGCACGCAAGCCCAACGAGGTGCGCGTGTCCGCCGAGGGCAAGACAGCCACCCGCACCTGCCGCCTGATGGCCAAGGACGCCGGACGCTTCAACGGCCACCACGGGCTTGAGCTCTCCGGTGGCGGCTTCGGTAGCGAGGAGGATCCGGAACCCTTGCTGGCGGCCGTACGCAAGGGCGGCGCCTTCACCTTCGAGGCGGTGGTGACGGCGCCGGTCCGGGGCCGCGAGCGCAAGGGCAGCCGCATCGCCGCCTTCGCGGACAACTTCGTGCTGCGCGACAGCCGCGAAGATCTGCGCGTCTACCTGCGCACCTCGGACGCCCACGGGCGCGGCGACGAAGAAGAGCGGGAGACCGTGCTGGGCGCGCTGCCGAGCGGCCCTACCCACGTGATCGTCAGCTATCGTCCCGGCCTGCTGGTCTATTACGCCAACGGCAAGGAGCTGTTCCACAGCTCACTGTTGCGCGGCGATGTCAGGGGCTTCGCGCCCGGTCCCCTGACCTTCGGCGCCGGTCCCCGCGACCAGCGGCCCTGGCGAGGCGCTCTCGACACCGTCGCCATCTACGGGCGCTTCATCGACGCGGCTGAGGCTGCGCGCAAGTTCGCCCTGGTGCAGCCGTCGCTGGCCAGGCGCGCGGCCCAGGCGCCCCTGTCAATGCGGGGCCGGGCGCTCAAGACCACCGCGCCCGTCGACCCCGACGCCATCGCCCCCTACCGCCGCGCTCTGTCCGTCACCATCTACGAGATCCTCGAGGGACCCGAAGCGCTGCAGGGCAAGCAGGTCCAGGTCGCGCACTGGGCGGTCCTGGACGCTCGCAGCGTAGTTCGCACTGCGCGCATCAAGCCCGGCGACCGGCGCAACCTGGAGGTCGTGCTCTTCGACTCGCAGCCGCAGTTGCAAAGCGAGCGTCTGGTCGGCGACACGATGGACCTGCCCCTCTACTTCGACACGGGCCCCGTCGAGCGCGGCGATCTGCAGAGGGCCGACGGCTCCTGATCGCCCCTTGCGCGATGCCCGCCCGCAGCGGCGGCGTTTTCGGGTGTTGGGCCTCAGCAACGCGCAGAACTGACGCTGTGGCCGGAGCGTGATGGATTTTCCGAGGGAAACAGCGTGATCTCCGCATGGCTCAGCCAGCGCGGCGTTGCGCGCACCTTCGGGGATCAGGCTTTCAAAGATCTCGGACGTGGGCGCCGGACCGTGCTTCTTCTCCGGCGCCCGACGTCAGCCGAATTTCCACCAGAGCAGACGGCCGTCGAAGTACGCGACGCGTTCGGGGCGCGGCGGGATGCGCTTCGGGCGCCCGAAGTGGACCTCGTCTGGCGTGCGCCCGCCCCAACTGCTGTGCGGTCGATCGGCGTTGTACCAGCGGAGAAAATCCGCAGCGAAGCGGTCGACTTGGGGCAGGGACGAGAACAGCCAGATCAAACCAAAGACGGTTCGCTTGTACGTCCCGAAGATTCTCTCGATCCTGCCGTTGGTCCAGGGGTGGGCCGGCCACGTAGTCGTGTGCCCCACGTGCTTCGCCGCGAATACGGCCCGCACGGGTGGCGACCCGAAGACGGCTCCACGATCGGTAAGCACGCGCAGGGGCGCGCCAGATTCAATGAAGGCGCGCTCGAACACGCGGGCGACCTCGACGCCGCTGGGCCAGCGGACGCGTTCAAGCGCCACCAGGTGACTGCCGTGGTAGTCGACGATGCCCAGCAGCCACACGGGGAAGAAGCCCAGGATCCAGACCAGGGTGAGGTCGGCGCCCCACAGATGGCCTGCCCCACGAACGGAGATGCGGCGCCGCCGCTTGCGACGTTGCTGGTCAAGGGCCACCACCAGATCGCGACGACGCATCAGGATTCGCCGCACCGTCTCGCGGGCCGGGCTGAAGGCGAGCACGCGCTCGGCAAGGTACCGAAGCTGGCCAGCCCCAAGCTGCGGCTGCTCGACGTGAAGGCGGACCAGCTTGTCTTCAAGGTGCTCGGGCGTGCGGTCCGCGGCTCGACGTCCGCGGCGGTGACGGGGATGCGAGGGCGCGGCTCCCTGGCGGTCGAGCCAGCGCTTCCGCATCCGTCGGAGCGACCCGCGCAGCTTGCGCAGGCGGCGCGGGATGCGACGGCGAATGTTGTCGAGGGCGAGCGCGAGCCGCAGCAGCAGCCGGATCAGGATCTGGCAGGCGCGGTCGAAGGCGCGGAACAAGATATCCATGGCCGCGAGGGTCGCCCGATCATGGAAACGGCGACGCTCGCCGTGCGATCACTCGCCGACGGAGGAGAGAAACCTGGCGAGGAGATCCGGGTCGTAGAAGGTGCCGGAAGTTTTCAGCTTCTCTATCCACGGCCGGACGGCAGGGATGAGGCCGTCGCGTTTCGCGCGGCCGAGAAGCCCGAGCGAGCCGGTCACCTTGAGTCCGACGGCAACCGCAGCGCGACGGCCACGCCACTCGTCGATGCACACCCTGTCGATGCGCAACTCGGCCGCGAGCTGGATGACGGCTGCCTCGCCCTCGTCGAGGGTGCTGACGCTCACCGGGCTGAGTGTGCCGCTCAGAGTGACGACCTTCACCCACGGGGGCATCTCGACGGGGTAGCCCAAGCGGACGCCGGCCGCAATCTCGTCGGCAACCTGTTGCGGCGCCACGAAATCGATCGCCAGCCGCCCTATGAGATCGAGAGCACCGACGCGGCCCAGGGCGACGAGCGGACCGGTGTTGATGACCAGCGTTTCAGGCGCCGCGGGCAAACGCAGCCTCGTCGTCCGCGTCCTCTGGGCGGAGATTGCTCATGGAGACGCCGACGCGGGGCAGGGCGACCAGGAATTCCACGCGGCCCATCCCGCAAAGCTCCGCCGCCTTGCCCGACGATAGGCGCCCCAGTTCGAACAGCTTCGCGGCCAGCAGGAAGCGGGCCTCACGTTCGAATTCGTCGCGGGTCAGACTCGCTTCGAGAAGCACGGAGTCGTCGTAGGAGATGGTCAAGCTTCTGGTCATGGCTTCGGCCGGTCGTATACGTCGTCTTCAGGGTTCGCCCAGACCTTGGCGAAGGCGGGCTCAGAGGCGGCCATCGCCGCGCGAGCGAGCCGGCGGTCGGTATACCGCGGCGGGAAGATCTTCTTCATCTCCTCGATCACGCGGTCGGTCTCCGCCCAATCGGCCCGGATGGCGTCGATGTGATCGTAGGAGTAGGTCAGCGCCGCGTGCACATCGGCCAGGGTCAGGTGGGGATGGGCTTCGACGATCTCGTCCGGGGCCATGCCGTGGTAGCCGTGCTCGAACGCGATCTGGGCGACCTTGATGTCGGTGCCCGCTACCACGGGTCTCGGAACGCTGTCGTCGATGTGCGGGGAGGTCGCGCGCGCCGGCTGCATGGTGTTCATGGTATGGCAGCGCCGCGACGCTCTCGCAAGATCCGCTCGCACCGTGGGTCCCCTAGCACCATGAGGGAGTCCCTCAGCGCACGAGGAAGGAATGAGGGAGTTTTTGAGGTCGCGAGAAGTCGCGAGAAGGCGCCAAACGTCGCCAAAAGTCGTTTGGCGCCTTTTCGTTTCGCTAACTTACTGGAATCACTGACCCCGAGTGCCACCTTGCCAAGGTGGACGTCGAGGGTTCAAGTCCCTTCTCCCGCTCCGAGATCGTTGGGGTTTTGGGGTGCGCGGGTGGTGAATGAGGGAGTCGCGCGCGCATGAGGGAGTAACGAGGGAGTGGGGCGCAGCGTGGATCGTGGAAGTCCGCGAGATCGCGTGCGCGGCGTTGGGTGGCACTCGATGGGCGCTTTGACGATTTTGACGTTCAGGTCCGCAGCATTTGACGTTTTTGACGTTTTCTTTTCGCTGACCGCGCTCTCCCTCTGACTTGGCACGCGCACGAGCTACCGTCGGTGCGTGGCTCCTCGCGCGCGGCCGCCCGTCTTTGGCGAGATCCCGGCGGCGGGCGCGGGGGCCGCGCCTTCGTCGGCGGCGATGGTGGAGTTCGTCCGCGGCGCGGACTGCCGGGATGTGCTGCCGCTGCTGCCGGCGGGCGTGTTCGACGCGTGTGTGACTGACCCGCCGTACGGGCTGGGCATGTTCACGTGGGACCGCGACGTGCCGGGGCCGGACGTGTGGACGGAGGTGCTCCGGGTCCTGAAGCCCGGCGCGGCGCTGGTCGCGTTCGCGGGGCGGCGCACGTACCACCGGCTGGCGGGCGCGGTCGAGCAGGCTGGGTTCCGGGTCACGGACCAGGCGCTGTGGATTTTCCGAACCGGCCGGCGGCCATCGCCGTGCCATCTACGGCCCGCCCACGAACTGATCCTGGTGGCACGGGCGCCGGGGAAGCCGATCCCGGTGAACGTGGACGACGCGCGCATCCCGTATCGGGACGACGCTGACCGCGCGCAGGTCCACCGGATCGATACGCTGCGAGCGAACGGTCAGCGGCGTGGCGTCTACGCGTCTTCGCTCGAAGGGTTCGGCCGGCATGCATTCGCCGCGAACGACGCCGGGCGCGAGCCCACGACCGTGATGGCGACTGACGACGTGCTCGGCGAGGCATCGTTCGTGTTCATGGTGCCGAAGATGCGGAACGTGGTCGGGCACCCGTGCGGCAAGCCGCCGGAGCTGCTCGCCCACCTGGTGAAGCTGTTCGTGCCCGAGGGTGGCGTCGTGGTGGATCCGTTCGCCGGATCGGGGCCGGTGGCGGCGGCGGTGGAAGCGACAGGGCGGCGGGCGGTGCTGATCGAGGTTGAGGCGGCAGCCTGAGCGAGCGCGCCAGCAAGTGTCCGCAACCGCCGATCACGATCTCGCGTCCGGGGCTCTCGACTTGGTATCGTGCCGCCGATGGACGCCACGATCTTCCAGGGCAATGAGGGCGAACTCCTCGAACTCTACGACCGGCACCGCGCGGCGCAACGGACACTGAACACAGATCTGTTCACCCGCATCGGCAAGAACACGATGGAGGCAGCAGCCCGGCGCCTCGGCGTCGTACACAAGGGTAGATTGGTTTTCGAAGACGAGGACGATGTG
>JANPCZ010000057.1:0-7205 GCA_031431215.1 Myxococcales bacterium | reverse complement strand
AGTTCCGGGTGGCGACGCGGCCGTCGGCGCGCACGATGCCGTCGAAGGTCGCTTGCGGCGTCAGGTACTGCGTCGGCTTGACCGCTGTGCTGTGGGCGTAGTCGCGCTCGAAGCTGCGCATCTCGCAGTTGTGCGTGTGCACGTGCTCGCCCGGGCCGATGTCGACGGTGGCGAAGCCGATGATCTGGCCGTAGCGGGTGACGGCCTCGTCGGACTTGATGGCCCGGGTCGCCAGCTTGTGGCCAGCTGGCACGGCCATCTTGGCGCTGATGCCCTCGCCGGTGATGCCGGTGCCGGGCAGGATCGGGCACTGGGCGATGACTACGTTGTCGCTCGGGTGCAGGCGCAGCGCGAGCGGTGGAATCGTGCGCGTCGGGGCGGGGAGTATCGGCATGCGTGCCAGGATACCTAATAAGGAGGCGTCGTCGTGCAGGAGACAGCCCATAGGAGATGGGGTAGCCGGTGGATCCATCGGTGTCGATCGATGCTCCACCTGGTGCCGCGGGGAGTATCGTACGGCCGTGTTGCCCCGCCTGACCGCCCTCTTCCTTCCGCTCCTCCTGGTGACCGCGGCGCTTGCCCAAGCGGCCGAGCGGCCCAATATCGTGATCATCCTGGCCGACGATCTGGGCTGGGGCGATCCGCGGGTTTTTAGCCCCGCATCGAAGGTTCCGACTCCGACGCTGGATCGACTGGCCACCCAGGGGCTTCGCTTCACCGATGCCCACACGCCATCATCGGTCTGCACGCCGACGCGGTACGGCCTGCTGACTGGGCGCTATGCGTGGCGCTCGGCCCTAAAGAAGGGAGTCCTCAACGGATACTCACCAGCCTTGATCGAGCCAGAGCGCGCGACGCTGGCGTCCCTGTGCAAGGCGCGCGGCTACGCAACGGCCGCGATAGGCAAGTGGCACCTTGGACTGGGCACGGCAAAAAGAACCGACTATTCGCAGCCGCTGACGCCGGGACCCAACACCGTTGGGTTCGATTCCTTCTTTGGAATCCCCGCATCACTGGATATGCCGCCCTACCTTTACATACGCGACACGGCCCCCGAGCAGGCCCCCACGGGACAGGTACCCGACAGCAAGCGGGCGAGCGAGGGCGGTGCGGGGTTCTGGCGGGGAGGCCCGGCCGCACCGGACTTCAAGCACAACCAGGTCCTTGGGCGACTGACGAAAGAAGCGATCTCCTTTCTGGAGTCCCGCGCCGACAAGACCAAGACGCAGCCGTTCTTCTTGTACGTACCGCTGACCGCCCCGCACACACCCTGGCAGCCGCTGCCCCCCTTCGTCGGCAAGAGCGGCGCGGGACCGTATGGCGATTTCGTTGCACAGGTCGATGGTGCGATCGGCGAGGTGTTCGAAACGATGGACAGACTTGGGTTGACCAAGGACACGCTGGTCATCGTCACCAGCGACAACGGCGCGCCCTGGAGGCCCGAGGACATCGAAGAATTTGGACACCGGGCCAACGGTCCCTGGCGCGGACAGAAGGCCGACATCCACGAGGCCGGACATCGGGTGGCTTTCTTCGCACGGTGGCCGGGGCGGATCCCGGCGGGAACGACATCATCACAGACCATCTGCCTGACCGATGTCTTCGCGACCGTCGCGCGCGTCATCGGGGCCAAGGTGCCGCGCGGCGCCGGCGAGGACAGCTTCGACCTTTCGGCCGTGATGCGAACCCCGTCGATCAAGAAACCGGTTCGCTCGTCGATCGTGCACCACTCGGGTGATGGCATGTTCGCGATTCGCTCAGGCAACTGGAAGCTGATCGCGGGCCTGGGTTCGGGCGGCTTCACAGCGCCTAAATTCATCGAACCCAAACCCGGCGAACCGGCAGGTCAGCTTTACGATCTGGCGAAAGATCCGGCGGAAACTGACAACGTCTATGCCGCCCACCCGGATGTGGCGAAGCGCTTGTCAGGGCTACTCAAGACCCAGCAGGACAGCGGTCACTCGGCACCAGCGCGTTAGGCCGCGCCGGGCGATGAGCCGCGCGTGTGCGATGGCAGTCAGATCAGATTTGGCAGGCCACCGGTGCAGAACCTCGGGTCGCCGAAGCGCTCCTTCGGGACCCCGAAGGCGTTGCACAGGGAGACCAGCAGGTTGTTGTGCGGCTGGCCGTCGCCGCCGTAGCGGACGTGGCGCCCCATCCGGAAGCCGCCCGCACCGCCCGCCAGGACAAAGGGGATGTTCATCTTGCTGTGGTTGTTGCCGATCCCCAGCTCGTTGCACCAGACCACCAGCGTGCTGTCCAGCACCGAGCCGTTGCCTTCCGGGAAGGTCGCAAGCCGATCGAGTAGATAGCGCATCTCGCCGGCGTACCAACGGTTGATCGAGGCCAGCGTGTTCTGAACGTCGCGGTTGCTGTCTGGCTCGTGAGACAAACTGTGGTGCCCGCGTTTGCTGCCGAGCCAGGTGAAGGTCTGGTTGCTCTGAGTGGACGAGTACAGCAGCGACACCACCCGCGTGACGTCGCAGGCGAGTGCCGTGGCGATGAGATCTAGCTGCAGGCGCGACACGTTCGGGTACTCGTCGTTGGCCGCCACGTCGATGCGGGTCTTGCTGATCGGCGGCACCGCGCAGCGATTGGTGCTGGGAGCGAGGTTTTCCTCGACCTCGCGGATCGACTGCAGATGCGACTCCAGCCTGCGGCGATCCTCGGCGCCCAACTCGCCCATCAGTCGCTGGATATCGCGGCGACTTCTGTCGAGCACGCTCCGACGCTGGGCGACCACACGCGTTTGCTCCTCGGGCGTACCGGCCAGGCCGCCGAACAGGTTGTCGAACACGTCGTAGGGGTCGTCGTTGGGCACCAGCGGCTGGTTAGCGCCTCGGTACGACAGCCGCGCGCGCACCGGCGTGCCCGGCACGATCACCCGTACGCCCAGCGGCAGCGAGTGCACGCGCGCGCCGTCCGAGATGTGATTGGCGATCTCCTGATCGACGGAGACACCGCCCGCGTAGCCCGATGGGCGCCCCATTCCGTCGACCAACACGCCGGGCAGAAGAGGCGTCCCGGTCAGGAGATGGCCGATGCCTTGCGTGTGGCCGTTGCCCGGGCCCGTGCCCCGGGTGTTCATGTTCACTCCCTCGAGCAGCAGCAGGCGCGATTGGTACGCCGCCAGCGGTTCGAGGATCGGCCCGAGCTTGAAGTCGGTCTCTGACCCCGTCGGCCAGAACGCCGAGGGGACGGTGCCGTTGGGCGTGAACATGACCACGAGGCGCTTCGGCGTCTTCGGCACCGCCGCCATCAAGTGGCCGGGCCGCAGCGTCGGCAGTAGCGCCGAAAGGAGTGCGCTCCGTCGCGATAGCTTCATCGATCCACGCTCCGGTACATGAAGGCATCGGTCCTGGTCAGCGCCACCAGCAGCTCCCGCATGTTCTGGCCGGTCGCGCTGAACGCGTGGTCCAGCATCGCTAGCGAGCAGGCGTCCTCCGGCGTCTCCACGCGATCGAAGGCCAGGCGGAACCACTGACGTGACACGCACTGCCGGACCTGCGTACTTCCCGCCAGCTTGCGGGCCAGCTCGGGCGCCCCTTTGAACTCACCGTCGAGATCGCGGGTCAGCATCACCTCACCCGCGTCATCGATCGGAAAACCTTCGTCCTTGTCACGCCAGCGGCCGATGCCGTCGTAGTGCTCGAAGCCGAAGCCGATCGGATCCATCAGCTTGTGGCAGGAGGCGCACCCCACCTCAAGCGTGTGGTCGGACCAGCGCTCGCGCGTCGGCACCCCCTTGCGTGGCTCGGGGGCCACGGCCATCACGCTCGCGGGTGGGTCGGGCAGCTTGTGGCACAGGACGGTCTCGCGGATGAAGCTGCCGCGCATCACCGGCGACGTCTGATCCGACAGCGAGTAGACCGCCAGGATCGCCGGCTGGGTCAGGATGCCAGCACGCTGGGTCGGATCCAGATCAATCTTGCGCGTGCCTTTGCCCTTCGTGCCGGAGATGCCATAGATCGTCTTCGCCAGCGCGCCGTCGGCGAAGGTGAAGGGCGCTGTCAGCAGCGTTTCCAGCTTGCCGTCTCCCTCCCACGTGACCTGATCGAGGAAGGCGCGTGTCTCCGAGGCCATCGCCTTGCGCATGGACGACGAGTAGCCTGGATACACCACGCCGTTCTTGTCGAGATCGTGGAGCGCGCCCAGGCCGAACCAGCGCTCGTACAGATCGGCGACGGCGTCGCGCAGCCGCGTCTGCTGCGTGCGATCGGACAGCATGCGCCGCACCTGGCGCTCGACGTCGCTTGCGCTCTCGAGTTGCCCGGCCTCGGCTGCGGCGAGCAGCGCCTGGTCGGGCATCGACCGCCACAGCAGGTACGAAAGCCGCGAGGCCACATCGTACCCGGTCAGGTGCGCCACGGTGGTGCCGGGGATCGGCCGGCCCCGGTCGATGTGGTAAAGAAAGTTGGGCGACACCAGCGCGGTCCGTATGACCGCCT
The DNA here is from genome assembly GCA_031431215.1 of Myxococcales bacterium. Classification (GTDB taxonomy): domain Bacteria; phylum Myxococcota_A; class Polyangia; order Fen-1088; family Fen-1088; genus JANPCZ01. The sequence goes on along the minus strand of JANPCZ010000057.1, from coordinate 2,757 downwards.
CGACGCCCGCGTTGAAGCCGCCAGCTTGGTTGAAGGTCTCCAGGAACTCCGCCACCTCGGCGCGCACCAGCGGCCGTCGAAACGCGCGCAGGCCGAAGTGGCGCACGAACGTCGCGGCGCAGGCGGCGCTCTTCAGATCGCAAGGAACAACCTGCGCCAAGCGAGCGGCCACGGTCTGCGCGGCCAGGCGCTCGGCCGCGGAGACGTAACGCTGCATGTGCACGGTGGTGACCTGAGAAACCGCAGCCGATCCCTGGTCCGGGGGAAAGCGATTCGCGGGCGCCGTGGCGTCACCCAACAGATCGTGAATCGTGTTGTTGTATTCCATCCGCGACAGCGTCCTCATCGGAGTGGCGCCGACCTGGATGCCGCCGCGACAACTGGGCAAGGACAAGCGTGCATCGGCTGGCAGCGGAGCCACAACCTCGGTGCGTACGGTCCAGGTGGCGCCGCAACCAGCCAGCACCAACAGAACGGTGGCACCACAAATCATTGTCGCCCCCGCGGAACGCAATCGCCCGCGAAGGCCGCGGGCGATTCGTTGTTCTGGGTCGAAATGCTCCATCTCACCTGCCGATTCCCGAACGGCGCGGATATTCGTTACCTGCTTCATTGCGGTGGCTCCCTTGTTTCACTACACGAAACGCATCGCAAGTTTCAACGAAAGACGGGACCACTCCGTGGTGTCGGCCACAGTCAGCACAGGTGTTACCGCGCCAGCTCGACGGCATAGGGGTTTTCTCAAAATCGAGCCGAGTTTTTGGCGGGGCCGGATTTTCGTAACCCATTACAACAGTGAGATGGGCGCGCAATTCCCGGTCGAGCCCAGGTGGGATAGCTCCTTTGAGTGTCATGCCGGTCGGATAGCGCGTAACAGATAGATCGATCTTCGAGATGGGTGCCCAGAAATGGGCGCAGGCGAGCGCGCGAAAGCACGCCTGGCGGAAGCTGGCCTGGGATCACTTTGGTGGCCGACGCGGCGTTACCGAATCAGCTCGATGGGATATCGGTAGTGAAGCTCCTGCCAAGCCTGTCACCGGGACTGCCCGGCCTTAGCTTTGAACTGACCCGGGACCCCGGTCCTGGCCGACGCCGGCTGGGGTCCTTTCGGAAATTGTACGAAAAACCGAGGAGGCGATGATGTCGCTACGCAGTTCCTGGCTAATTCTGGGCGTTCCGCTCGCGGCCGCCGTTGGCTGCTTCGGCTGCTCCGGCGCGATCGAGGGCGATACCTCGACTTCCGCAAGCGGCGGCAGCGGCGGCGCGTCATTATCGGGCGGGCCCGGCGCTATGACCCCGGGTGGAGCGCCGGGGACGCCGGGGACACCGGGGACACCGGGGACACCGCGGACGCCGGGGACGCCGGGCACGCCGGGCATCGACATCGGCACCTTATGCAAGGTGACATCACCGGGGCCATCGCCTTTGCGACGGTTGTCGCGTGCCGAGTACAACAACACCGTTCGCGATCTGCTCGGCGTGACCGAGAGTCCGGCGATGGGGTTCGTGGCCGCCTCGTCGGCGTTGGGCTTCGACAATATTGCGGTTGCCCAGAACGCGCAGCAATTGCTGGTCGAACAATACGACGACTCGGCGGCGCGCATGGCCGCGAATGCGATTGCGAATCTTCCCAAACTCATGAAGTGCAATCCGACGACTACCCCGGGCGGTGAAGACGCCTGCGCCAAGAACTTCTTCGTCGATTTCGGCCGGCGCGCGTTCCGGCGCCCGCTCACCGACCCGGAGGTCGCCCGTCACGTGGCGTTCTACAGCGCCAGCAAAGCCAAGTACGGCTTCGCCGGCGCGATTGAGATGTATCTGACCGGCATACTCCAATCGCCGAGCTTTTTGTACCGGCCCGAATTCGGTACGCCAGACAAGACAAATCCACTAATCGCCAGGCTGTCGCCGCAGGAACTGGCTGTGCGGCTGTCTTGCTTGATTCTCAACTCGATGCCCGACGACGTGCTGTTCGCGGCCGCGGCAGCCGCCAAGCTTGGTACGCCGGCCCAGATCTCCGCGCAAGCCGAGCGCCTGCTTGGCGATCCCAGGGCCAGGACGGCCATACGGTTCGGACCCCAACATGCACCGGGCCCAATAAGGCCCCTCGACGAGTGTGACCTGCCTGGCGGTTTTCGGACCAGTTGAAACCTGAGAGCATGCCCTCCAGCACGGAGGAGCGATGCGGAAGAGCAGGTTCACGGAAGAGCATATGGTGAAGATCCTTCGCGAGGCGGACAAGACGTCGCTGCCGGAGGTGGCCAAGAAGCACAGCGCGAGCGAAGGGACGCTGTACGTGTGGCGGCGACGCTTCGGGTCGACGGACGTACCGGACCCAAAGCGCCTAAAGGCCCTGGAGGCCGAGAATGGTACTCGATGGTCCGCTCTTGGTGGCGGGCAATCCAGGTTCCGATCCAGGCGGCGAGGAATTGAACCGGCAAGGGCAGGGTGGTCATGGCGGCGGCGGGTGCCAGATACGGCTTCCGTGAGGCGATCGTCAAGCTCGTCCAGCCTCGCTCAACGGCTCGAACTTCCCGTGGAATCCGTCGCCCCAGTTCTGGTACAGGACGGGAACAGGCAGTCTCTCTAAGTGATGAAAATCTAAACTAGAAAATGTGTGGAGGCGCCGGGTACTGCCCCCGGGTCCGGAAGCGCTCTGCTCAAGCCACTACGTGCGTGTTCGGCGTTTTGATCTCACTTCTGGGGTAGCCCACCGACGAGGCGTCCCGGAAGCCAGCCCTCCCTGTTTCTTATGAC
>JANPCZ010000056.1:0-30587 GCA_031431215.1 Myxococcales bacterium | reverse complement strand
GGCCGATCGCAACGCTTCCGTTGGTGTTGCCCTGACCTTCGAACTCCCGTTCTTCGACCGCAACCAGGGCAACGTGGCACGAGAGCAGGCGCGCCGAATCCAGGTCGAGGCTGAGTACGATGCCCGACTGCTCGAGGCGCGCGCCGATGTCGTGCGCACCGTCAGAGAGCTGAGCCTTGTGCAGGAACAGCTCGTGGCCGCCCGGGAGGCTTCGGAGGCTGCGAGCAAGCTTGCTGAGCTCGCTCGCGCGGCTGCGGTGAGCGGCGCGCTGAGTCCGATCTTAGCCGCTGACATTCTTGAACGTTCATACGCCAGCCGACTTCGCGTGGTGGAGATCGAGCAGACGCTGGCCGAGCTGCAGATCGCGCTGGCTGTGGCTTCGGGAACCGACGTGCAATGAGTGACGTGACCGCGTAGCGCCCGGTGCAGGGGCCAGGTTCGATCAGCCGGCGTGCAGCCCGTTGTGGCGCAGCAGGGCCTCGGGTGAAGGCGCCCGCCCGCGGAAGCGGCGAAACACCTCGGACGGGTGTACGCCGCCGCCGAGCGCAAGCACCGTCTCGCGGTAGCGTCGGCCGGTAGCTGCCAGGGCGGCCGGGTCTTCCAGGCCGGCTTCCTCGAAGGCGGCGAACGCGTCGGCGGACAGCACCTCGGCCCATTTGTAGCTGTAGTACCCAGCGGCGTAGCCACCAGCGAAGATGTGCGAGAAGCCGCACAGAAAGCGATCGGCGGGTAGGGGCTCGATAACTGTGTTGTCAGCGGCGACGGCGGCGACGGTCTTCTGCAGGTCGTCGTGGGCGGGATCGAAGCGGTGGTGCAGCCTGAGGTCCAGCGTCGCAAAGTAGATCTGCCGCAGGAACTGCGAACCAGCTCGGTAGGTCCGCGCGCGAGCGACCTTCTCGAACACCTCAGCGGGCAACGTTTCCTGCGTACGCACGTGGCGTGCGAACCCCATGACGGTGGGGCGATGAAAGCACCAGTTCTCCATGAACTGGCTCGGCAGCTCGACCGCGTCCCATTCGACATTGTTGGTGCCGGCGGCATCGGGGTAGTCGATGCGGGTCAGCATGTGATGCAGGGCGTGCCCGAATTCATGGAACAGCGTCTCGACTTCGCGGAAGCTCATCAGCGATGGCTGCCCGTCGACGGGTGGCGCCTGGTTGCACACCACGTAGGTCATCGGCAGCCGGATCGTGCCGCCGGGCTGGCGCTTGCGATCGATGCACCCGCCGACCCACGCGCCGCCGCGCTTGTCGGCCGGGCGGCTGTAGGAATCGAGATAGAACCCGGCCAGCTTGGAGCCGTCTTCGTCGCGCACGCGAAAGAAGCGCACGTCGGGATGCCACACTGGCACCTCGCCATCGGCGGCGGTGATCACCACGCCGAATAGCCGCCGCGCGAGCCCGAACAGTCCGTCCAGCACGGCGGGCAGGGCGAAGTATGGCCGCAGCTCTTCGTCAGAGTAGGCGTAGCGGCGCTCGCGCAGGCGCTCGGCCCAGAACGGCACATCCCAGTGCATGAGGGTGAGAGCGGTTTCGCCGGTCTCGGCGCGCGCGAAGGCGGTCAGCTCGGCGAGCTCGCGCTCGGCGTACGGGCGACAGGCGCGCCGCAGATCGCCCAGCAACTTGTCGACCGCAGGCACCTCCTTGGCCATCTTGCGCTTGAGCGACACCTCGGCGAACGAGGCCATTCCCAGCAGCGCCGCCTGCTCTTTTCGCAGGGCGAGGATCTTGATCACCAGGGCCGAGTTGTCGTGAGGCCCCGAGGAGGCTCGCGTGACGTACGCGCGGTAGAGCTGCTCGCGTAGCGCGCGGCTGGTGCTGTGTTCCATGAAGGGAACGTAGAGCGGCGCTTCGAGGGTGACGCGCCATGGACCTTCTTGCGGGGTGGCCGTGGCCAGCGCGGGCGATCCGCCGTCGCTGGTCGCGGCGGCACGCGCGGACTGGGCCGCGGCGGCTCGCACGCTTGGTGGCAAGCCTACGATGTCCTCGGGGCGGGTCAGCACCAGGGAAAAAGCCTTGGTCGCGTCGAGCAGGTTGTTCGAGAACGCGGTGGTCGCAAGTGCCAGTTCGGCCTCGATCTGGTTGAAGCGATCGCGAGCGGCGCCGTCGAGGCCGACACCCGCCAGCTCGGCCTGTTCAATCGACGAGGTCACGATGCGCCTTTGCGCTTCGTCGAGCGCCGCGAACCCTGCTCCATCGCGAACAGCACGGAAGGCATGGTAGAGCGGTCGGCTTTGACCGAGGCGCAGTGACGCCGCGACGACTTCGCCCTGCACTTCCTGTTCAGCCTCGCGCAGGGCCGGCGTGTTCTTGACTGACAGTAGGTGATGCACGATGCCCCACGCGTAGGACAGAGGCTCGGCCAGGGACGACAGCGGGGCGGCCAGCCCGGCCCACGTGGGCGTTGCTTTCGCCTCCAGATCTTCCCGCGCGCGATCCTGGCGGGCGATCAGCGTGCGTAGGGCAGGGACCACCTGTCCCGGCTCTATCTCGTCGAAGCGGGGCGGGTCTTCATGGCTGAACAGCGGTTGCGCCGCGTCCGCGGCAGGGTTGTGCGACTGGTCCTGAGGGTGGTTCACGTCGGCATGGTAGCGCCCGCGTATCGCCACCGCTTGAACTCCAGGAAAGATGATGGTTTCCTTGGGTCGCGATGGGCGTGGGCGAGCTTGAGCAACACCGGGACGATCTGCAGCTGATTCTGGACGCGCTGCCTGCGTTCATCTTCTACAAGGACACGCGCAACCGCATCCTGCGGGTGAACCGGGCTGTGGCTGACTCGTTGGGTGTCGCGGCCGATGATCTGGCGAACACCGACACGGCCCGCTGGTATCCTGACGAGGCGGGTCGCTACTTCGAGGACGATCTGGAGGTCATCGCCTCACGCAAGCCCAAGCTGGGCATCGTCGAGCAGCTCGGAACCGCGGGGGCCGAGAAGCGCTGGATCAGCACCGACAAGTTCCCGCAGTTCGACGGCGAGGGCAACGTCAAGGGCATCGTCGTGATCGCCCACGACATCACCGAGCGGCGCCGGATGGAGCAGGAACTGCTTCAGGCGCACAAGCTGGACAGCATCGGACGCCTCGCGGGCGGCGTGGCACACGATTTCAACAACCTGCTCACCGCCATACTCGGCCACCTCGAACTCGCCCAGCGGAGCGTGCCTGCCGACTCGCGCGCGCTAGAGCACCTGGATTCGGTGCGCATTGCCGCCGAGCGCTGCGCGGCTCTGACCAAGCAGCTGCTGACTCTTGCGCGCAGGCAGGTGATCCAGGCGCGCGTCGTGGACGTCAATGACGTCGTGAAGGAGGCCGGCAGGTTGTTGCGCCCGGCGATCGCCGAAAACATCGGCCTGCACCTCACGCCTGCCAACGCTCCCGCGGCCGTGCGAATCGATCCGGGTCAGATGCTCCAGGTGCTGATGAATATGGCGCTCAACGCGCGCGACGAGATGCCCGAGGGTGGGTCCATCGCCATCACGGTGCGGGAGATCAACTTGCAGGAGAACCATGGCCTCGCAGGCTCGGATTTGCCACCAGGCACGTACGTCGTGCTCACGGTGCGCGACACGGGCCCGGGTATAAGCAACGAACGCCGACAGCACCTGTTCGAGCCGTTCTTCACCACCAAGGAAGCGGGCCGGGGCACGGGCCTTGGCCTGGCCATGTGTTACGGAGCCGTGAAACAGAATCGCGGCCATATCGGGGTGACCAGCGAGCAAGGCGTCGGTACGGCCTTTGACATCTATCTGCCGTGCGCCGAGGTGGCGGTCACGGGGGAGCCTGCGATCGCGGCCTCGCGATTCCTAGCGGGCGTAGGCGGCGGAGCAACCATTCTGGTGGCCGAGGACGACCTCGATCTGCGCGCCCTATGCGCGTCCGTTCTGGGCGCGGGCGGGTATCGTGTGTTGACGGCCGCCAACGGCGAAGACGCCTTGCAGGTGGCAGAACGGGACGGTGGCGCCATCGCGCTGCTGCTCACGGACGTCATCATGCCCCGCATGGGCGGCGTTGAGTTGGGGCGGCGATTGCGGCAGATCCGTCCTGATGTCCTGGTCCTGTACATGTCCGGGTACATCGGGAACAGCGAGATGCCGACCGGGGATCTCGATCTGATCCAGAAGCCTTTCCGTCCGGCTGACCTCCTGCAACGGGTGGGCGAGGCAATCCAGCGGGCCGTGGCGCGAGCGCCGCAGAGGTGACGGCCGCGGATTGCGAGGATCCCAGTCCCACGAAGACCGCGCTTGGCTATGCGCGTTACGATCGGCGATCGCCCGCGCTCCTTCAAGCGGCCGGGCGCGACTAATAAAGCGGACCCTAGCTGCCGATGTCATGGCTTGGACGATGTGTCCAGCGAGCGAGGTCCCATGAAGGTCACCCAGTGGCTGTCCAGCTTTTCCGAGTTGCACGAACGCATGAAGAACGGAGCCGACTCCGATGTGCGCGCCGAGTACAAGGCCGTGCGAGACGACTTCGCGGCCTTTCTGCTGGGCGTGCAAAAGCTGAGTTTGAACGCAGGCGAAGCGCTACGGCAGTCGATTCGCGTCTCTCGCGCGGTGCCGATCGAGTTCGACCTTGCCACCGGGCCGGTCAGCTCGATCACGTTCGACATCAGCATCGGTGGCCTCTCGACGGTGCTGTCCGATCCTCCGCCGGCGGGCACGCGCCTACCCTTTCGGATGCGCCTCGCCAAGGCGCAGGTGCCGGTCAGCGGCCTGGTCAGCGTGGTCAAAGTGTTCGCCCACAACGGCAGCCCGCGCGTGGCTTGCAGGTTCGAGGACCTTTCGCCGCCCGACCGTGAGCGCCTGGAACTGATGCTCTTCGATCATGTCGTCGCCCAGCTGCTGGAGTAGGTCATACCGACGGATCACAGCAGCGAGGGCAGGCGCGGCGTGCCCAACTGGAGCGGGTCGTGGGGCCGCACGCCGTCCGGAATGCCGCCGGTGACCTGGGCCGTGGGCAGCCTTCCGCCGGACCAGAGGGTGCGGTCCTGGGCGATGCGCAGCATGTGCATGAGCTGATCCTCGACGGCGGGGGATTCGAGGATGCCCATCGCGCGGGCGATGGCTTCGATGGTGCACAGGTGGCCGGGGCGCGGATCGTGGCGCAAGAGAAAGATCGAAGGGGCGCCTGGTGGCAGGATGGCGAACGGGACGGCTTCGAGCCCCGCGACGCGCTGCCGGGCGCGCTTGGCCTGCCGCCAGGTGCCGTCCGGAACGATCAGGGTCACCGGGCCATCGAGGGCGCGGAAGTCGGCCAGCGGGCGGGCAAGTGGGTGTGGAAACAACACAACCGGATGTTGCGCGCGGCTGAGCCAGTCGGGGATGGCCGCGGCCGAGGAGTGGCCGCGAGTGGCGATCTCGCTGTTGGGCAGGCAGCGCACAGCCAGCCGTCCGGTGTTGGTGGGCTTGTGATCCTCGAGCTCGTGCAGCAGGAGGACCAGGCGCGTTCGGGTCGGCAGCGAGGGCATCTGCGTGCAGATACACAGGCTCTTGTGCAGACGACAGTCGGCGCAGCGCAGGTTCGGGGTGTAGCGCGGACGCTTGGCGGGAATGGGCGAGGCGGTCACGGCAACGACAAACCCGCGCCACCGAGCGCGCCCATCTGCTTGCCCAGTGTCCCCACGGTGGTGAGAGTCGACAGTGGAACCACCACCTCCATGGTCAATTGCCCGCCGCTGCCGATGCTGGCATGTACCGGCAACCGCAGGTTGGCGAACAGCGGTGAGCCGAGCAGGACCCGGGCTATCGCCGTCTCTCCCGCGGACAGGCTTGCAAGACCGAGAAGGGCGCGAAACCAACCGACGAGATCGGCGTAGATGACGCCGTCGGAGCCGTGAGTCTGCTGCAGGGTGGTGGCCAACTCGGGTGTCGCGCGGCCGGTGGCCGGCCCGGCGAGCGTGGTCAGGCGCGCCTGCGCCCCGGGTTCCTGGGCGACGATCAGGCGCCCGCCGGCTACGGTGGCAAGGAAGGTCAGGGTGTTCGAGCCGAACACGTCCTTCACCATCGCCCCCGGATCGTTTCGTCTCTCGCCGGTCATCGGGTAGGTCAGCTCGACCCGGAGCAGGTGGCCTTCGCGGGCGATCCGCGTGGTGGGAGCCAGGCGCCCGTAGGCTCCCGCCAGAGAATCGCCGAGCGCCTTCTGGTACGCGGCGGCAGTGTCAAGCACCCGATCGGCGGCGATACCGCCAGGCACGGCCGCGACTGCATCGCAAACCGGGCGGCTGTCGGCAAAGGCGCAACGGAGCGAGAACGCGCCGCCGAGGACACTGCGCAGGGCGGCGAGTTGTGTGCCCGCCGCCGCCGCGCCGGCGATCTTGGCGCGGGCCTGGGCGGCGAAGATGGCCTCGCCTATGTCTGCCAGGGCAGAAATGGGGGCCGCGGCGGCGATCAAGAATGGTGCTGGACCTCCGAGCACGGCGGGGTCGACGGCGTAGGGAGCGGGGGCGCCGAGGCGCCTGGCGAGCGCGGTGCCGGGGCGTGGGCGGACGTGAAGAAATCCACGCAGGCCGCGGGTGTCATCCACGGAAAAGCCCACCTGCACGACGCTGGCTTCCGAAAGCGGCGCGACCACCGCCTCGACGATGGCATCGAGGGTAGCCCGATCAGTGGGACCGAGCGCTCTGTCACGGCCGCCAGCGATGCCTCGGCCGAGTTCCGCCTTGACCAAGGCCACCGCAGACGCAGCATCGTGGGCGCCTTGCCAGCGGGCGAAGTCTTCCGGCCTGATCGACACGAGCACGTCGTCCGTGATCGCCGGATCGCGCGCGGTCAGCGCCAGCGCCCCGAAGGCGCGTAGATCGACGGCATCGTTGGCGGCGAGGAAAGTGGTCTTGTGAACCAGCAACCACAGGGGACGGCCGCCCGCGCCGCGCCGAACCTCGACGGCCGATTCGAGCTTGCGCCCGGTCGGCGTGAGCCACGCGATGAGGCGATCCGCGTCGGGCTCGGTTTTCACAGAGAACGCTGTGACCGGCCGCGGCACTTGCCGGATCTCGGTGGCCACGAAGGCGCTGGCGATGGGCCGGGCCGGGTCCAGGTACGGCAGGATGGCTGGGTCGAGGCCGGCTGGCGCCAGCATCATGGGTGCGACCTGCTCGCCGCGGACGTCAAGCTGGCCGGCGCGTGCGACGGCGTCGGCCCTGGCCATCAGGCGCGAAAGCGACGGCACTGTCACCGTGTAGACTAGGCCGGAGCGCGCGCTTTCCACCGGATGCACGCCAGGAATCTCGGGCGGCGGGGTTTTGCCAGCGCACGCCACTGCAAGCGCAAGCAGCACCGGGGCTAGCAAATGGGGTTGGGGGCGGGTCAGGGCGGACATGGGCCAAGCATTATGGGGTGCGGTTGCCATTGACGGGAAGCCGTCTTGGAACTACGACTGGCGGATTGCCCGAGGGCTTCAATGAAGACAGTCACCGAATTTCCAGGAACATTGCTCCGCCAGGCCGCCGAGATTCAACGTCGCGTGAGGGCCAGCCTCGCGCCGCCGCCGCCGCCTGAGGCCGAGCCGGAGCCAGTCGTGCACGCGGCGGACGACTCGCCGTCGAGTTCGGACGACGCAAGCGCGGAAGCCAACCAAGCTGCGGCATCGACCGACACGTCGGTGGAAGCCGCCGGTGAGACGGGTGAGATGTCGGACGAAGCGGCGGCCGCGCCGGCTGAGTCGAGTGAAGCAGTTGCAGGCGACGCGTCGGTTGGCGACACCGACATGGCGGCCGCGTCCTCGGATCAGGAAGCCGCTGGGGCTGCCCCTGATGGGGATGCGCCCGTCGATGGTGACCCGGCCAGCGAATCTGACTCGCCTGCGACGGACGCAGACGCCAAGCCGGCCGAGGTCAGATCCTTCGGAACCGGGCCCGAGGCCGACGCAGTCGCCGAGGCCCTGAAGGTCGACGGCGATCGACTGGCGCGGCTGATGGAAGCACTCGACGTGGTGGATCGTCGGGTTGACCAGGTGCGCCTGGTGCGCGTGGTGTCGGGTGACAAAACGCCCGAAGGCCTGTCGAAGCGGGGTGAGTTTTCCTTCGCGGTCGATTACTTGCCCCGGGCCGGGCAGCCTGCTGGCCGCGGCGACGATCGTCGCGGGGGCCGTGGCGGGGGCCGAGATCGTGGTGGTCCTGGTGGTGGTGGTGGTGGTGGTGGTGGTCGCCCTGGTGGTGGTGGTGGTGCTCGGCCTGGTGGCGGTGGTGGTGGTGGTGGTGGTGGTGCGCCCGGGCGGGCTCGTCCGGCAGGGGGCCGTGGCGGTACCGGCTTCGACATGATGAATAAGGACCGCGGCGAGCCGGGCGGTGGGCCGACTCCGACCGGCGGCGTTGGCTGGATGGTCACGCGGGTCAACGACGGGGGCGGCGGGCGACGTGGTGCTGGCGGCGGCGGCGGTGGTGCCCGGCCGGACGGCCGTGGGCGCTCGGATCGAGACCGACGACCGGGCCCCGGTGGTGCACCACGAGGACCGCGTCCGCCGGGTGGCGGACCGGGGCGAGGTGATGGCCGTCAGGACTTGCGCGGAGGAGCACCGGGTGGCGGCAGCGGCGATCGCCGCGATGGCCCGCCGCGGAACCTGGGCGGACCCGGAGGCGGGCCGCGTGGGCCTGGCGCGGGGCCGCGGCCTGGCGAGCGACCGCCGTGGGCCGGGGGCGGCGGGCCCGGGGGTGACCGATCCCGCGGTCCCAGCGATGGACCACCACGAGGACCCGGCAGCGGCGGCGGTGGCGGCGGCGGGCCGCGTGGGTCTGGCCGCCCAGGACCGCTGCTGCGACGACGAGGGGGCTGGGACGAGCCGCCGGTGGTCGAGGAGGGCCGCGCAGCCCCGCTGGGGAGCCCGGAAGGCTCAGCTTCGCCTGTGGCGATGTCGGCGCCTGTGGCCCCGTCGGCCGTGGAGTCGAGTGCACCCGCAACGACGGCCGCGTCTGGCGACAAAGAAAATTCCTGACCGCACCGATGATCTTGGTCGCGCCGGCCGCGCACGCCACCTGCTGGCGTGCGCGCGACGGGTACAATCCTGACGGCAGAATGCTAGATCTGACGGTGCGATGACCTTCGAGCCGACGGAGATGCAGGCGCTGGTGGCCAAGACGGCGCGCGACTTTGCCGCCCGGGAGCTGCGTCCGCGGGCGGCCGAGCGTGATCGGAAGGCGACCTTCCCGGTCGAGGAAATGCGGACGCTGGGCACGCTGGGCCTGCTCGGCGTGTGTGTGCCCGAAGAGTTTGGTGGCGCGGCGGCGGGTCCAGTCGCGCTGGCCATGACCATCGCAGAGGTAGCTCACGCCGACGCGTCGGTGGCGGTGACCATGGCGGTGACCAACATGGTCGCGGAGATCCTGGCCCAGTTCGGCAGCGATACCGTCAAGCGGCAGTTCCTGCCGGATGTGTGTTCAGGCGCGGCGGTGGCGGCGTCGTTCGCGTTGTCCGAGGCGCAAGCGGGCAGTGATGCAGGTGCCATCGGAACCCTGGCGGTGCGGCGGGACGGCGGCTACCTGCTGCGCGGATCGAAACTGTGGATCACCTCGGGAGATCGCGCCGGCGTGCTGGTGGTGATGGCCCGGCACGCGGACGACGCCGGAACCGCCAAGGACGCCACCAGTGCCGGTGCCAAGCCCGGCGCCGACGAAGCGAGAAGCCGCATCTCGGCCTTCGTGGTGCCCGGGGGCGCGCCTGGTCTGTCAGCGGGACGCCACGAACGCAAGATGGGGCAGCGCGGATCGAGCACGGTGGCGCTCGCGCTCGACGACGTGTTCGTGGCCGACTCACATCGCCTGGGCGCGGAGGGCGACGGGTTCAAGGTGGCGATGACAGCGCTCGACGGCGGGCGCATCGGTGTCGGCGCGCAGGCGGTAGGGATTGGCCGCGCGGCGCTGGATGCTTCGCTGGCCTATGCGCGGCAGCGCCGGCAGTTCGGCGCGCGGCTGGCGGATTTCCAGGCCATCCAGTTCATGCTGGCGGATTCGGCGATCGCGCTGGACGCGGCGTGGTTGCTGGTGCTGGCGGCAGCCTCGGGCAAGGAACGCGGCGTGGCGTTCTCGCGCACCGCTGCCCAGGCCAAGTTGCTGGCGAGCGAGAAGGCGGTCGAGGTCTGTGATCGGGCGATCCAGATCCACGGTGGTTACGGCTACACGCGAGAATTTCCGGTCGAGCGGTTGTTTCGCGATGTCCGCGTGACGACGATCTACGAGGGTACGAGCCAAATCCAGCGCCTGGTGATCGCCCGGCACCTGCTGCGCGAGGCCGCCCATGCCTGATGAGCCCATCACGGGTGCGACGGGCAGCACGATGGGTACGATCGGTAGCCCAGCCAAGCGCAGGCTGCGCATCCTGGTGGCCAAGCCGGGTCTCGACGGACACGACCGCGGCGCCAAGGTGGTCGCGCGGGCGCTGGCGGATGCTGGCTACGAAGTTGTGTACACCGGTCTGCACCAGACCCCCGAGATGATTGCCGCGACGGCCGTGCAGGAATCCGCCGATGCGGTCGGCCTCTCGATCATGTCGGGTGCGCACATGACGTTGTTCCCGGCGGTGCTGGAGGCTTTGCGAGCGCGCGGCGCCGGTGACGTGCCGATCTTCGGCGGTGGCATCGTGCCCGAGGAGGATCGTGAGGCCTTGCGCAAGCTGGGCGTTGGCGAGATCTTCACGCCCGGAACCCCGATGTCGGCCATCGTTGACTGGATCGAGCGCGACTTACGGCCGCGTGTCGAAGGCGCGGCGCCATGATCCGCGCGCGGATATCCACGGTGGTCACGCTGTGCGGGGCCTTGTTTGCGCGTACCGGTGCGACGGCGCCCGGCGTGGCAGCGGCCAAGGCTCCGTCGGACGAGCAGCGGATCGCGGTGGCCATCGAAAAAGCGTTGCAACGCCACGGAGCCGAGGTGCACCGCTGCTTCGAGACCGCGCTGGCCGATCGGCTGGACGTGGCAGGCAAGCTGGAGGTCGAGGTCGAGATCGCGGCCGGCGGCAAGGTGAAGCAAGCGAAGCTCCTGAACCAGGGCAGCGATGTGCCGGCGGCGCTGTCCGCGTGCGTGCTGGCGAGCGCCGGGCACTGGACCGTGGATGGCGTCGAGGCCGGCGCTGCGGTGGTGTTGCCGTTTTCGTTCCAGGGGCAGATGAACCAGTTCGTGGTCAAGGCCGCTGACGTACCTGAACGCGGCCCGGCTGCAGCGAAGGCCCGCGGCGGCATCAAGGTGGGTCCGCCATTCGCGGTGAAGGTGCTGGCGGACGCAGTGAATTTGCGTGCGCACCAGGTGTCGCTGACGCTTCTGACCGTCGGACCTGCCAGCCGCGTCGCGATGCACAGGCATCCCGGGAGCGCGAAGATTCTGTACCTGCTCAAGGGGCGCGCGCGTGTGCTGGGGCCGAAGGGCACGCCGCCTGAAACCTTGGTCGAGGGCTCGGCCATGTTCCTGCCCAGGGGCTATCCCCACGTCATCGAGAACATGGGACGCCAGATCCCGGCGGTGTTTCTGCAGGTGTTCACGCCGCCCGGCCCAGAACGGGTGTACCGCGATCCGACCGATGCCAAGGGCCGAGCCGAGTTCGAGGTCATTCGCGACCCCAGCAAGGCCACGCTGCCCGACAGCGGCAAGGCTTTGGTCGCCAACGTTGCTGCGATTCCGGCGCTGTCGGCCATCGGCGGCAAGGCCAGCGTGCGCATCCTGTTGGATGCCAAGGCGACCGGCGGTGACGCCATGGCACTGTCGCTGGTCGAATTCGCACCGGGCGCCGTGGTGCCAAGGCACAGCCACCCGGGCTCGACCGAGTTGCTGTACGTCGTGTCGGGCGGCGGCACCATCACCATCGGCAGTGAGGATTTTCCGTTGCTCGCAGAATCCGTTGCGCACATTCCGGCGGATCAGCCGCATGCCGCCAAGTGGAATCCGACCGAGCCGACCATCGCCGTCCAGATCTACGCACCCGCCGGGCCCGAGCAAAGCTTCAGGGTGACGGGGGCCGCGGCAGCGGCGGCAGAAGGCCCCAAGAAATGAATTTCCAACTCACCGATGAGCAGCGGGTCCTGCAGAGCACCGTGCGTGACTTCTGCGCCCGGCACATCGTCCCGCACGCCGCTCGCTGGGACGAGGAGGAACGTTTCCCGGCTGAAGTGATTGCGCCCATGGCCGAGCTGGGCCTGTTCGGCATGCAGATCCCCGAGAGCTACGGCGGCGCCGGGATGAAGTTCCACGACTTCGTGGTCGCTCTGGAGGAGGTCGCTGCGGCCGACGCGTCGCTGGGATTGACCATGGCCTCGCACAACTCACTTGGTATGGGGCACATCGCGCTGGTGGGCAACGAGGCCCAGAAGCGCAAGTATCTGCCACGGCTGGCCAGCGGCGAGATGCTGGGCGCGTGGGGCCTGACCGAGCCGGGCTCGGGCTCGGACGCTGGCGCGGCATCGACCCGGGCGGTCCGGCACGAGATCCGCGATGGCGACGGCGCCGCGCGCGTCGAGTGGGTACTGTCAGGCGCCAAGACGTTCATCACGCAGGGCTCGGTGGCCGGTGTGTACGTCATCATCGCGTCCACCAGCCCTGAAAAGCAGGCCAGGGGATTGACCGCTTTCATCGTCGAACGCGGCACGCCCGGCTTTCGATCGGGGCGACACATCGAGAAGATGGGATTGCACGCCTCGGACACCACGGAACTTATCCTTGAGGACGTGCGCGTGCCCGATGAGCAACGTCTGGGCGACGTGGACGCTGGCTTCTTCGATACGCTCAAGGTGCTTGATCGCGGGCGCATCGGCATCGGAGCGTGGGCGGTCGGCATCGGCCGCGCCGCGTTCGAAGCGGCGGTCAGGTACGCGCGGCAGCGCGAGCAGTTCGGCAAGCCAATAGCCGAGTTTCAGGCCATCGCGCACATGTTGGCGGACATGGCGACCGAGCTGGATGCCGCGCGTCTGCTGGTGTGGCGGGCGGCCTGGCTGCAGGACGCCAAGCGGTCCATCACGAAGGAGTCGTCGGTCGCCAAGCTATACGCGGCGCGGGCGGCGGTGAGAGCTTGCAACTCTGCGCTGCAAATCCATGGCGGCTACGGCTACACACGAGAGTTTCCGGTCGAGCGCTACCTGCGCGACGTGAAGCTGGCCGAGATCGGCGAGGGCACCAACGAGGTCCAGCGCATGGTGATAGCGCGCCACTGGTTGAAGGAAGTGGGGTGAGCGCGGCCGGGCCCTCGGCTGTGCGGGTGGCGCGCATCCTGGCCGGGGACGCGCGCGCGGGGGCCGCACTCATGCGTGACATCGACGACGGCGCGGTGTCGGCTGCCGAGGACCTGGCGGCGCTCTATCCCCACGCCGGACAGGCTTTCGTCGTCGGCATCACTGGACCGCCGGGAGCCGGGAAGTCGACCGTGGTGGATGCGCTGATCCCGCTCTTGCGGGCGCGCGGTGACCAGGTTGGAGTGGTGGCGGTGGATCCGTCGAGCCCGTTCTCGGGCGGCGCCATTCTGGGCGATCGAATTCGGATGCAACGCCACGCGCCCGACGACGGCACCTTCATCCGTTCGCTGGCAACCCGCGGTGAACTGGGCGGTCTGTCGCGTGCGACCGCGGGCGTGGTGAACGTGCTCGCTGCGATGGGCAAGGGCGTGATCCTGATCGAGACCGTGGGCGTCGGGCAGGATGAGATTGACGTCGCCGCCCTGGCGGACACCGTGGTGGTGATCGCCGTCCCGGGCATGGGGGATGACGTGCAGACCCTGAAGGCCGGGATCCTGGAGGTCGCCGACGTGCTGGCGGTGAACAAGGCCGATCGCGACGGCGCCCAGCTCACGGCCCGCGATCTCGAGGCCATGCTGGCGCTGCGGGCCGAGGTGGCGCGCTCGGCCGGCGCGGCCGTCGCGCCGCCGCCGGTCGAGGTCATCCTGATGTCGGCCGGCCGTGGTGATGGTGTCGACGAGTTGTTGGCGGCGGTGGATCGGCATCGGCACCGGCAGATCGCCACCGGCGGCTTTGCAGCGCGACGGTTGCGGCGCGCCGATGCCGAGCTGCGGGCGGCGCTTGGTCATCGCCTGAGGGTTGCACTCGACCAGCGCCTGGCGGCGATCGGGGGCCTCTCGGCGCTGCTGGCGGACGTGGCAGCGCGGCGGGTGGATCCCTACTCGGTGGCGGACGCGCTCTTGCGGTGATACCGTCGAAACAAGCAAGGATGCGCCGACCTTTCGCCAGCATCATGCTCGGAGGCACAGCGCTCGTGGTTGTGGCCGGAACACTCGCCGCCGGATGTGGCCTGATCGATCTGGCCAGTTTTCGTTCGGTGAACTTCAAGCTGCCCGAGAAAAAGTTCAGTGTGAGCACCTCCGACCCGCGCTGGAAGTCATTGCCCGGCGGTTTTCCGGCGCTGACCTGCGGACCTGGCGGTGCCGTGGCGGACTGCTGCAAGGCACCCCAGGGCGCACCGGCGGTGGACTGCACCCGCACGCCCATCACGTGCGAGAGCGACGGGCAAAGCAGCGTGTGCTCGCTGAAGTTCTTGTTTGAGGTCCCGGCGCGGGTTGATCTTGGCAAGGAGGTGCCACAGCTGCGCGCCGCCCAGGGCAGAGTGGTGTCCGAGATCTTCCTGAAGAAGATCGAGTACACGGTGACCAGCAGCCTGTCGGTCGATCTGCCGGAGATCCAGCTGTTTGTGGCGCCCGACGGCGTCATGAGCAAGGACGATCCCCAGGCGCGCCGACTGGGCACCATCCCGGCGCGGCCCGCCATGTTTGAGGGCACCGAGGAAGTCGACATCGACCAGGAGGGCCAACAGAATTTCTCGGCCTTCGCGCGCGACTTTCTCACCCCGTTCACCATCATCGCCTCGACCACGATCATCGTTCGTGGCGGTAGCGCCGCTCCCCAGGGCCGGGTCGACTTCAGCATCAGCGGCAAGGTCGAGGCCCGGTTCTAGCCTCGCTGCCGCAATGGACTTCGATGTGATCGTGGCGGGGGCGGGGCCCGCTGGAGTCGCGACCGCCGTGGCCCTGGTGCGGCAGGGCCACGATCCGCGCCGCGTTCTGTGCCTCGATCGGGCGCGCTTCCCGCGAGCCAAGCCGTGCGGCGGCGGGCTGACCGGGCATGCCGCGGCAGCGCTCGCACGACTTGGACTGTCGCTGCGGGTCCCGTCGGTCGCGTGCCGCGACGGCCAGCTTGTCTACGGGCGGTTGCGGCGCATGGCGACGCTGGCGAGTCCTGTGCACATCGTACGGCGCGAGGAATTCGATGCCGATCTGGTGGCGCAGGCGCGGGACCTGGGCATCGAGATCCGCGAGGGCGAGGGCCTGGCAAGCTTCTCGGTCGATGCAGCGAGAAGCCGGGTCACGGTGGCCACGACCATCGGTGGCAGCCTGCGGGCGCGTGTTCTGGTCGGCGCCGACGGGGCAGGCAGCTTGGTACGGCGGCGTCTTCGCACGTCCTATCCGGCCAGCTCAGCTCAGCCGCTACGCCTGGCGCGGCTGGAACTGCCGGCGCCCCGCCGGCTCGACCAGACCATGGTCTACGATTTTTCGGCTTTCGTGGGCGGCTTGCGTGGCTACGTCTGGCTGTTTCCCGTGCCGGGCGGTCGCGTGAACGTGGGCATCATGCATCACCCGTCGACTGCTCTCGGCGGCCGCGCGCTCGATCGCTTGCTCGCAAGCGCTTTGCGCCGATACGGCGTCGAGTTGCCGCACCCCGCGCGCGGCTGGCCCGCGTGGCCGTACGACGCCGCGGCCCCGGTCTCGGCGGCGCATCTGCTGTGTGTGGGTGACGCCGCAGGAATCGACGCCTTGACCGGCGAGGGAATAGCCGTCGGGTTCGAGCAGGGTCAGGTCGCGGCCGGTGCGATCACCCGGGCGCTCGGCAATGACGATTTCGCGTTCTCCGCCTACCGCAGCGAGTTGCGCCGCGCGGTGGTTGGCCGCGAACTGGCGCTCGACGATCTTGCCGCGCGGTGCCTCTACGGCAGCGCCGACTACCGCGCCTGGCTGAGTCTGGTCATGTTCGACGAACGCATGCTGGCGCTGTACGCGGCCAGGGTGTGCGGCAGCGAGGTTCTCGCGGATCACAAGCTGGCCCTGGCGGCTGTGCTGGCGCGCCATCTGGTGCTACGCCCGCTGCGCGTTCGCCGATTGGAGGCAGCCGGCCCGTGGCCCTAACCGGTCGGCGGCTTTGCGCCCGAGGATTCGTTGCTACCCGACCCGTCGGGCTCGGTTTCGGTACGAAGATCGTTCACCCGTTCCTTCAACTCTTTGCCCACCTTGAAGAAGGGCAAGCGCTTGGGCCGAACCGGTACGGTGTTCCCGGTACGGGGGTTGCGGCCCTGGTAGGCCCTGTAGTTACGGATCTCGAAGCTGCCGAAACCACGGATCTCGATACGATCACCCTTCTTGAGTGCCTCTTCCATCGACCCGAAGATGGTGTTCACCAGCAGTTCGGCCCGACCCTTGGGCAGTCGCTCTTTGTCGCAAAGAAAATCGATGAGATCCGACTTGGTCATGCTTTCAGCTCTTCAACCCTGAACGCCGGCCCCCGACGGTGAACATGCCCTGCATAGGTAGCTTAAGTCATGCACCCGGCCGCCGGCAATCCACAACTTCCGACCCCGTCCCTGACCGGCAGCCAAACGCGGGGCTAGGGCCGGTATTCTCCGAACACGTCTCGGAGCGTATCGGCGACCTCACCAAGGGTGGACTCTGCCTTGACTGCCTCGATGATCGCGGCCAGCAGGTTGCCGCTGCCCTGGGCAGCAGCGCGCAGGGCGGCCAGTGCCGCTGCGGTAGCGGGGGCATCGCGGGCGGTGCGGAAAGCTCGCACCCTTTCGGCCTGGGACTGCTCGAGCGCTGGATCCAGGTGGTGCAAGGGCATCGCCCGCGGCGCGGAACCCGGCGCCACGTCGGCGAGGGTGTTCAAGCCCACGACCAGGCGCTGCCGAGCATCGACAGCGCGCTGGTGCTGGTAGGCGCGGGCCTCGATCTGGCTTTGTGGGAAGCGCTGCTCGATGGCCGCCACCATGCCGCCCAGCGCGTCGATCTGAGCGATAAGCGCGACGGCCCGCGACTCGAGTTGCGAGGTCAGCGCTTCGATGACGTACGAGCCAGCTAGCGGATCGGTCACCGCGGTCACGCCGGTCTCGTGCGCGAGGACCTGCTGCGTGCGCAGGGCCAGACGAGCCGACGCCTCGGTGGGCAAAGCGAGGGCCTCATCGAAGGCGTTGGTGTGCAGCGACTGGGCACCGCCCAGCACGGCGGCCAGGGCTTCGACCGCTGTGCGCACGACGTTGTTGAGTGGCTGGGCGGCCACCAACGTGGACCCGGCGGTCTGGGCGTGGAACCGCAGCATGAGCGATCGCGGGTTCTGCGCGCCGAAGCGGTCGCGCATGATGCGCGCCCAGAGCCGGCGGGCCGCACGAAATTTGGCCGCCTCCTCCAGCAAGTCAGTATGGGCATTGAAAAAAAACGACAGCCGCGGAGCGAAGTCGTCAATTGCCAGGCCGGCACGCAAGGCGGCTTCCACGTACGCGATGCCGTCGGCAAGCGTGAAGGCTATCTCCTGCACGGCGTCCGAGCCCGCTTCGCGGATGTGGTAGCCGCTGACGCTGATGGTGTTCCAGCGGGGCAGCTCGTCCCGGCAGAAGGCGAACACATCGGCCACAAGGCGCATCGACGGACCCGGTGGATAGATGTATGTGCCGCGGGCGATGTACTCCTTGAGGATGTCGTTCTGGACGGTGCCCTCGAGACCGGCGCGCGGCACGCCGCGCTCGTCGGCGACCGCGACGTAGAACGCCAGCAGGGTCGCGGCGGTGGCGTTGATCGTCATCGAGGTCGATATGCGATCGAGCGGCAACCCATCGAGCAGTGTCCGCATATCGTCGATGGTGGCGATGGCGACCCCGGTGCGGCCGACTTCGCCGCGCGCCATCGGGTGATCCGAATCGCGACCCATCTGCGTCGGCAGATCGAACGCCACCGACAGGCCGGTCTGCCCCGAGGCGAGCAGGAACTTGTAGCGGCGGTTCGATTCCGCTGCGCTGCCGAAGCCAGCGTACTGCCGCATGGTCCACAGACGCTCGCGGTACATCGTCGGATGGATGCCACGCGTGTACGGGAACTGCCCCGGGGCACCAAGGTCGCCCTCGGGATCGAACGGCGGCACCAGGGTCTCCAGGCTGGCAGCGTCGAAGCAGGGCGGCAGTGGAATGTCCGACGTGGTGGTCGTCGGCGGCCCCGACGGATCGGTCGCGCGGGGCTCGGTCTTCACACCGTCATCTCGGGCGGCGTACCGTCGACGATCAGCAGCGGCTCGGTCGCCGCCTGGATGTCGCTTATCGATATCCCGGGGGCGCGCTCGACCAGGCGAAGACCGTGGCCGGTCACATCCAGCACCGCCAGGTCCGTGATGATCCGATGGACGGCCGCGACGGCGGTCAACGGTAGCGTGCAGCGCTTCAGGATCTTCTTCTCGTGGTCTCTCGCCACGTGTTCCATCATGACGATGACCCGGCGCGCGGCGGCCACCAGGTCCATCGCGCCGCCCATGCCCTTGACCATCTTTCCCGGAATCATCCAGTTGGCCAGATCGCCGTTCTCGGCCACCTGCATGGCGCCCAGGATGGCGACGTCGATGTGGCCGCCGCGGATCATGGCGAAGGATTCGGCCGACGAGAAGAACGCGCTGCCGGGCATCTCGGTGACGGTCTGCTTGCCGGCGTTGATGAGGTCGGGATCCTCGTCGCCGTCGAAGGGAAAAGGACCGATGCCTAGCATGCCGTTTTCGGATTGCAGGATGACGTCGACACCCGCGGGAATGAAATTCGCAACCAGAGTGGGCATGCCGATGCCGAGGTTCACGTACATGCCGTCGCGTAGCTCCTGGGCGGCGCGGGCGGCGATCTGGTCGCGTGACAGTGGTGGCATCTCAGGCGCTCCGTGCGGGTGGGCGGGGCGGGGTGGTGCGCTGCTCGATGGGTTTGTCGTAGCTGGCGCCCGTCACGATGCGGTGGACGTAAATACCGGGGGTGTGGATCTGGTCGGGCTGTAGCTCGCCAGGGGCGACCAGATGTTCGACCTCGGCCACGGTGATGCGCGCCGCGGTCGCCATCATCGGGGTGAAGTTCTGCGCGGTCTTGCGGTAGACGAGATTGCCGAAGCGATCGCCTTTCCAGGCTTTGACGATGGCGAAGTCGGCCCGCAGTGCTCGCTCTAGTACGTACATGCGGCCGTCGAAGTCACGCGTCTCCTTGCCCTCGGCGACCACGGTACCGTAGCCGGTGGGCGTGAAGAAGGCGGGAATGCCGGCGCCGCCGGCCCGAATGCGTTCGGCCAGGGTGCCCTGGGGGCACAGCTCGACCTCGAGCTTGCCGCCCAGGAACAGACGCTCGAAGTGCTTGTTCTCGCCGACGTAGCTGGCGGTGATCTTCCGGATCTGGCCGTTCTCAAGCAGGATGCCCAGCCCCTTACCATCGACGCCGCAGTTGTTGGAGATGAGCGTGATGTCCTTGGTACCGCGGGCGCGCAGGGCCCTGATCAGGTTTTCTGGATTGCCACACAGGCCGAAGCCGCCCGCCATCAGAGTGATCCCGTCGGTCACGTCATGCAACGCGGCCTCGGCGGAAGGGTAGGTCTTGTCCATCGGCCTTGCAGTGTGGATCGCTTCGGTCGCGGGCGGAAGTGGCCCCTGGTGCCCGCTTTCGCGCATAATCAACCGCGCCCGCCATGGCCATCGTCACTTTCACCACCGACAGTCCAACTCTCGTCGATGGATGGCCGCGCGGGCGGCGACGCCGGGTTCTTCATGTCGGCGGTCTGGCGACGGCGCTGATCGCGGCGTGGGCGGGCGCCTGCGGCGACGGTCATGGCACAGGTGAGGCCCGAGGGCCGCTCTACATCAAGGACTGCAACGGCAATCAGGACTTCGGCGGCGCTGAAGAGCCCAAGGAGTTCGACCTACAGCCGCGTTTCCTGGCTGGTGAGCCCACCGAGGATATTAGCCCCGGGGAGCGCGACAACCGGCTGGTCATCCGGCTGCAGCGCTCGAAGAAGCGCATCGAGTACAACGACGTGCTGGCCTTCGATGTTGCCAAGACCTACGCGGTGGCTCGCTGTGTGCGCGGCCGTATTTTGCCGAACGGGATGCCCGACTACGACGCCAAGAACTGCGTTCAGGTGCCGGGCGAGGCAGGGGCGCCGCCGCGGCAGCGTGCGCGGGTCGGGGTGAACCAACCCATCCGCGCCAACCTGATGCCGCGGATCACCTGTCAGAAGAACATCATCGGCACGGCGGTGTCAGCCGAGGACAAGGCCGACGGAACCTGGGAATCGTGGATCGAGTTCGAGGAATTCGGTCGAGCCCGCCAGGACGACCGGCCCGCCGACAAGCGCGATCCGGTGCCGTTCGATTTCAAGATCGATTTCGGCGAGCGCGTGCACGCTTCGCAGTTCCAGGTCACTCTGACCGACGACCGTGTGGTTAAGGCGGCGCGCCTCATGACCGGGTTCACGGAGAGCGAGTTGCGGGGCAGCCTCAAGGGCTCGTTCGACTTCGATCTCGAACGCGGACAGGCCGCGCAGACCTTCCCTTAGCGCTGGCAGTCAGTTCACGCAGGCGCGGGTCGGCACAAAGTCGATCGGGTACACCATGGCGAAGTTGATGCACATCTCGTCCTCGGTTCGCTCGCCGAAGCGGACGATGCGGTTGCTGGGGTTGGTGTACGTGCAGGTCGTGGTGATCTGATCGCCGGGCTTGATGATCCAGTCGTTGGGATTGAGCCAGTAGAAAGTCTGGGTGTTGAAGTCCCACCTCGCGACGTCGGTCATGACCCGGGTGACGCCGCCGCTTGTCAGTTCGGTCCTGAATTTCGTGCCCAGCTGGTGCATGTGGGGCCCGGTGCCCAGGACGTGCAGCGGTCCGGGCAGCAATCGGGTCAGCTCGGATGGGCAGCTGCTGACAACCTTGAAATCCGTTGCGCCGGCCGGGATGGCGATTTGCCTAGGTGCGAAGGCCAAGATGCCGGCCTCCTGGGGCCGCTTGGTAGGCGTGGTACAGATGGCGACGCCGCTGCGGTCCTTGGCGTTCTGGATCATCGCACTGTTGTTGTAGTGAATTTCCAGCAGTAGCCACGTCCCCGGATCGGGCAGCTGCAAGCCGACGTCGGCTGGCATCTGCGAGTTGGGACCGCCGGGCGCCCAGCCCATCAGGAAGGTACGGTTACTCGGGTGGCAGTTGAGCGGCTTCGTGGTGGCTTCGGTGCCGTACAGGATCCAGTGGTGGATCACCTTGTCGTTGTCGATGATGGGCGCCCAGGCTGTGGCCTGCTCGTCCTTCGTGAACGGCACCTGATACGGGAAACACTCGTAGTGGTTGTTGACGACGGGGACACTGAAGGGATCGGCGTCGGCGGCGTCGCGCGCGACGAAGGTGTGGTTGGGCTTGCAGGGCAGGGCGTCGGGGCCGATGGCGGCCGGCATCGCCGCGTCGCTGGCGCCGCCGTCAGCGCCCGGGCATGAAGCGCCGGCGGGCGACGAGGGTGTACCGGCGGCGATCCAGTCGAGCAAGGTCTTCTTGTCGGCCTCGGGCAGCCTGGGTAGTGACGACGGCGGCATGAAGCCCAGAGACACGTATTCCTTCAGGAGCTCCCAGACCTTCTTGGTTGGATTCGAGGAGATCCGCTGGGTGTCGTCGTAGGTCAGCAGTGGCATCGGCGCGCCAAACTTCATCGGCATCGTGTGGCACATCTGGCACGGCGCCTTGAAGATGCGCTGCACATCGCAGGGCAGGTACTTGCCACTGGCCACGGCGCCGTCCGTGCCGCCGGTTGCCGATGCGCCGCTGGCGTCGGTCTTGGCGCCCGAGTCAGCAGCGCCACAGCCCGTCGCGACCAAGGCTCCGAAAGCAAGAGCACCGACAACAACGCGTTTCATGGTGGGGATAATACCCGGGGAAGACGATACTTTCTCCGCGGAGCTTCCCGGCGAGCCTGGCGGAGCTGTCGGGCGAGCAAAGCGTGGTATCTGGCAGCGGTCAGCCTTGGCATCGCCCGAAGCAAACGCGCCCAGATCGCTCCCGCTGCCCATCGATGCGGTGTTGCCCCAGATCGTGGCGGCGCTGCAGACGGCGGCTGCGATTGTCATCGAAGCGCCGCCCGGCGCCGGCAAGACCACCCGTGTACCGCGCGCGCTGCTTGAGGCGGGCGTCGCAGGCGACGCTGAGATCCTGGTGTTGCAGCCGCGCCGCTTGCCCGCGCGCCTGGCCGCGCAGCGGGTGGCCGAGGAGATGGGCGAGAGTCCGGGCGGCCAGGTCGGCTACCAGGTTCGCTTCGAGGACGTGTCGGGCCCGCGCACGCGGCTCTGCTTCATCACCGAGGGCATCCTGTCGCGCCGACTGGTTGCCGAGCCGACGTTGCCAGGCGTGGCGATGGTGGTGCTGGACGAGTTCCACGAGCGCCACATTCATGGCGATCTGGGTCTGGCTCTGTTGCGGCGGCTGCAACTGGGCGCTCGGCCCGACCTCAAGCTGTGCGTGATGTCGGCGACGCTGGACGCTGGACCCGTTCGTGCGTTCCTGGGCGACTGCCCCAATGTGCGCAGCTTCGGCCGCGCGTTCGAGGTGGCGATCGAATACCGGGATAGCGCCGCCGATCGCCCGCTGTCGGTCGAGATCTCTGCGGCGCTGCGCGACCTTGTCCGTGACGGCCTTGATGGCGATGTGCTGGTGTTCCTGCCTGGCGCGGGTGAGATCCGTCGCGCTGCCGAGGCGCTGGCCCCGCTGGCGGCGCAACACGATCTCTTGCTGCTGCCGCTGCACGGTGAGCTGCCGCCGGCCGAACAGGATCGGGCGGTGCGGAAGGCTGACCGGCGCAAGATCATCCTGGCCACCAACGTGGCCGAGACATCGGTCACCATCGACGGCGTGGTCGCGGTGGTGGATTCGGGGCTGGCCCGCATCGCGGCCTACTCGCCATGGACGCGCCTGCCGACATTGACGACCGCGAAAGTTAGCCAGGCGTCCGCCATACAGCGTGCCGGTCGGGCGGGGCGCACGCGGCCGGGGCGGGCGCTGCGGCTTTACACGCGCCACGATTTCGAGGCGCGCCGCTCGCATGAACTGCCCGAAATCGAACGCCTGGATCTGGCCGAGCCCTTGTTGTTGCTGGCGGCGGCCGGGGTGCGTGACGTCAGCGGATTCCCTTGGTTCGAGCCACCGCCGCCCGCCGGGCTGGCTGCCGGGCAGGAACTGTTGCGCCGGCTCGGTGCCATCGACGCTGGCGGGGCCATGACCGAGACCGGGCGGGCGCTATCGCGCTTTCCCTTGCACCCGCGCCTTGGGCGTCTGGTGGTCGAGGGTGAGCGGCGTGGCGTCGGTGAGGACGCGGCGGCGCTCGCGGCCCTGGTCGCCGAGCGCGACATCGGCGAGCGCGCGCGGCCGAGCTTCGGCGGACCTCGGGGCGCGGGACGCGCGGGCGGCGGCGGTGCCCCGGTGACCGAGGACGCCGATTTGCTGGAGCGCCTGGATCGTTTTCGTCAGGCGCAGGCGGCGCGCTTTTCCCGCGACCGCTTGCGGGCGCTCGGCCTCGACGGCCGGGCGGTGGACTCGGCCGAGCGGGCGCGGCGACAGATCGCGGGACTTGTCCGACGTGATTCACGGACCACCCGACCGGTGGGCGCGGACGCCGTGGATCAGGTTCTGGCCCTGGCCACGCTGGCGGCGTTCCCCGACCGCGTGGCGCGGCGACGCGGGGCAGGTGGTGGCGCGGGCGAGATCGTGTTCGCTGGCGGTGGCACCGCGGCCATTGGCTCGTCTCCGGCAGCGGAATTTCTGGTTGCGGTTGACGTCGAGGAGCGCGGCAGCGCCGGCCATGCGCGCGGCTCCGGTGCGACGGTGGTGCGGCTGGCGGTCGGCATCGAGCCGGAGTGGCTGCTGGAGCTTTTCCCCGACGACGTTCGCGAGCGCGATGAGCTGGCGTGGAACGAGACCACCGCGAGGGTCGATCGAGTCGCGGGCCTGTCCTACGGCCTTATCGTGCTGGACGAGACCCGACGTCCCGCGGACGCTTCGCCGGAAGCAGCTCGGGTGCTGGCGGTGGCGGCGCAGCGCGCGGGTGTCTCGGCGTTTCTCGGCGACGGCAAGCTGGCGGGTCTGGAGGCGCGGCTCGCGGTGCTGCGCGAGGCTCTTGGCGAAGCCGAGGTTCCGGTCATCGACGAGGCCGCGCTTGCCCAGGCGCTGACCGCGGCGTGCGAGGGACGCACCAGCTTCGCCGATCTGCGCGATGGCACCCTCGATCTGGCGGCGGCCGCGGGGCTGACCGCGAAGCTCATGGGGCTGCTGCGTGCGGAGGCACCCGAGCGGGTGCGATTACCCGGCGGGCGCGACGTGGAGGTTCACTACGAACCCGGCAAGCCGCCGTGGATCGAATCGCGCTTGCAGGACTTCTTCGGCATGGCGGCGGGCCCGGTGGTGGCACGCGGACGGATGCCGCTGGTCCTGCACCTGTTGGCGCCGAACGGCCGCGCCGTACAGGTCACGCGCGATCTGGCGAACTTCTGGCGGCAACACTACCCGGCGCTGCGGCGTGAACTTGGCCGGCGTTATCCCCGCCACCCGTGGCCCGAGGACGGTGCCACCGCCGCGCCACCGCCCCCGAAACCGCCGCGACCGCGGTGATATAACCTCCGGCATGGCAATCACCGTAGGCAAGAAGGCTCCCGAGTTCACGCTGCCCGATCAGAACGGGGCGTCGGTGAAGCTGTCCGGCCTGAAGGGCCGCTGGGTCGTGCTGTACTTCTATCCCAAGGACGACACACCCGGTTGCACCACCGAGGCGTGCGAGTTCACCGCCGGGCTGCGCGGCTTCGAGAAGCTCAACGCGACGGTGTATGGCTGCAGTCCCGATTTGCCCGTCAAGCACACGAGCTTCATCGCCAAGTACAAGCTGAAGGTGGGGCTGTTGTCCGATGCCGATCACGCGGTGCTGGAGGCGTACGGCGCGTGGGGCGAAAAGCAAAACTACGGCAAGACGTACATGGGGGTCATCCGCTCGACGGTGCTCATCGACCCCACCGGCAAGGTCGCGCACCACTGGCCCAAGGTGAAGGCCGCCGGCCACGCCGACGAAGTGCGCGCCAAGCTGGCCGAACTGGGCGGGTGACGCTCACCCGGTGGTTCTGGCGACCATCGCGTCCAGCCGGTCGAGCGCCTTCTCCAGCGTCGGGCGGGCAGGGCCGAAAGAGAAGCGTGCGTAGGAACGAAAGCGCGAACGCGTACCAGTGCGGCGCTTGCCCGGGTTGACGTCGAAGAATTCGCCGGGCACGACGATGACCTTTTCGGGCAGGGCGGCGCGGAAGAAGGCCATGCCGTCGTTGAGCGGCGGGGGCAAGTTGGCCAGGTTGCCCCAGGCGTAGAACGTGCCTTCGGGGTGGCGATCGAAACGGACGCCCATGCGTTCGAGACGGCTCAGCATGAGCGCGCGCTTGTCGCGGAAGGTCTCGTGCACCGCGCGCGTCTCGGCGATGACGTGGGCGTCCTCCAGCAACGGGATCGCGGCCCGCTGCATGGGCCGGTTGCCGCCCCCATCGAGGAACGAGCCGGCGCTGGCCACGGCATCGATGACCGACTTCGGCCCCACGGTCCACGTCACGCGCCAGCCCGGGTAGCGCCAATTCTTGGTCAGGCCATCGA
Organism: Myxococcales bacterium; assembly: GCA_031431215.1. GTDB lineage: Bacteria > Myxococcota_A > Polyangia > Fen-1088 > Fen-1088 > JANPCZ01. Next base: position 4,975 of record JANPCZ010000056.1, on the reverse strand, counting down.
AGATGACGACCGGATCGCGGTCGACGTCGTCGACGTAGCGGGCGGCGCTTTCAACCGGCAGCACTCCGGGGCGCGCGTTCCAGATGTAGTGCGAATAGAACTCGTCGAGCAAGAGGGTGCAGTCGAGCTCGCGGGCGAGTGCCACCCAGCGTTCGAGATCCTCGCCTTGCACATGCTTGCCGGTCGGGTTGCACGGGTTCGAGGCGAGCAGCGCGGCCAGGCCACGCCCCTGCACCTCGCGCCGCAGATCCTCGACCGAGAAGCCGTAGCCGCGGTCGCCTTCGAGGAGGATGGGGATGGCGGTGAACGCCTTGAAGATGTCGAGCAGCTCTTCGTACGCGGTGTAGTCGGGCAGGAAGTGGCCCAGGTTGATCGGGCCCAGGCTGGCGGCTGCGCGGGTCAAGGCGGCGCGCCCGCCGCCCGACACGCTGACGTTCTCGTAGCTGTACTGCGACCCGCGGCCACGGCGGTAGAGCCGGTTGTAAAGCGCGGCGATGGCCTCGCGTAGCTCGCGAATGCCGGGGATGGGCGCGTACTCCTGATCGGTCGGGTCCACCGGCACCTGCAGCACGCGCGACGGCGCGCCCGGTAGCGGCCCGGTCTCGGGCTGGCCCTGGCCCAGGTTGCACCAGTCGGGATCCGAGGATCGAAAGCCCGCCTTCGCGGCCTCGGTGGTGACGTAGATGACCCCGGTGCGTGGCACCGGGCGAAACGCCGAGAAATGCGGTTGCTCGTCGGAGGGCAGCGGCGGTGAGGACATGGCGGGCGAAAGGTAACGCCCGGGGTGGGGAAGGTCCACAGAGGGACGCGGTCTTTTCTAGATCCCGCAGCTGCTCCTCGATCCGGAGGATTCAGTCGTAGAGCGGATCCAGTGCTGGCTTCTGGTCGGCAGGAATCCGATGCCGGTTGTTGCGCGCGAAGCCCGGGGCTGCGCACGGCGGAATTCGTTCCCCGAAGCTCCGCGTCCGGTCTATGGCGACGTGGCCCACGTGCCACGCCCCTCCATGCACACCATCTCTAGCTTGGCGGGCGTCGACGCGACGCCCATGTAGTAGCAGAGCTTGATGATGCTCTGGGTACAGCAGCCGATCAGCCCCTCAGTCGGGCACTTGGTGAGCGGCATGCCCCCCTCGTTTGAGCACCTCTCCAGGGCTATCTGAGCGGCGGGCATTCCGATGAAAGTCTGGGCGCCGCAACTGAACTTCGCCGGGGTCGAACACGCGACGACCACACTTCCTGGCGTGCCTCCTGGTGAGCCCGCCGCGCCGGACGGGGCACCCGAATCGGGCGGGGCATTTCCGCCGCTTGAGCCGCAAGCACTGGAGAGACTCGCCCAAAGAAAGTAGGTCAGGACCGCAGGCAAATGGCGCATCGAAAAATCCTCCTTCTGATGTCTTGCGGGCGATCCCAGGATGCGACGCGATGGTACCGGAGGCCGGCTCCCGGGTCGAGCGTGGTCCAGCGACAGCGTGGTCCAGCGCGCGTCGTCCAGCTCGATACCTTGGCCAGCGTCGAGGCTCAACGCTCAGGTCTTTTCTTATGAGGACGCTGACCTCTTCGAAGCTTGTTCCTGTGCCCAGAAGGACATAGGCTGGCGATACACATGAAACGCACAAATGTTGTGTTACGTGATGATCTGCTGGAAGAGGCAACGCGACTGGCTGGAGAGAGGACGTATTCCCGGACAATCGAGCGCGCCTTGGAGGACTTCGTGCGGCGAGCGAAAGCGAAGCAAATTCTGGAACTGGCGGGCACCGGCCTGTGGCAGGGCGATCTGGGGAAGATGCGGAATGACGGTGCCCGGTTGAGAAGGAAGGCGAAACGTGTTTCTCGTTGATACGTCGGTTTGGATCGAGGTCTTTCGCCGAAACTCGAAGCTACGAATCGAGGAAACCGCGTCCATCGACGAAATGGTGACCTGCCTGCCGGTCGTCCAGGAGGTTCTGCAGGGGTTTCGCGACGATCTCGTGTTTCGTCGAGCCCGGGCCGCCATGCTGGCTTTTCCCTGCGTGGAGTCACCCATGACCCTTGCGCTGTTCGAAGAGGCGGTGGAATTGTTCCGGACAGCTCGTCGCGCTGGGCTGACCATCCGATCATCGGTCGACTGCCTGATCGCTGCCGCGGCCCTCCGGCATGGGCTGACCATCCTGCATCGGGATCGTGATTTCGATGCCCTGGCCCAGGTATCGTCCCTCAAGCAGCGAATGGTGTAGGCACCGCGTCCGGCCGCGCGACGACAGTGGGGGCTCTGCAAATCTGCGCTCTGCCGCTGTGTAGCCCCGGCGAGCACCGCTTGCGTCTCAAACCGCGGGCGTGATACGCCACGGGCGGAGGCACGCCGATGGCAGCGAGGATCATAGACGGGAAGGCGCTAGCGCAGCGGATCCGCAACGGGCTTGCTGACGAGGCCAAGGTGCTGACGGCGCGTGGTGCGCAGCCGGGACTGGCGGTGGTGCTGGTCGGTGAGGATCCGGCCTCGCAGGTGTACGTGCGCAACAAGACCAAGGCCTGTGTCGAGGCTGGCTTTCGCACGTTCGATCACAAGCTGCCGGCAGACCTGTCGGAGGCGGCGCTGCTGGAACTGGTGGGGCGCCTGAACGCCGATCGGGACGTCGACGGCATCCTGGTGCAGCTGCCGTTGCCCAAGCACATCGACAGTAAGCGCGTGCTGCTTGCGATCGATCCGGGCAAGGACGTCGACGGCTTCCACCCCGAGAACCTTGGCCGGTTGATGCTGGGCGAGCCGCGCTTCGTCGCTTGCACTCCGTTCGGTGTGATGAAGCTTCTCGAGGAAGCCGGCACCGTGCTGGCCGGAGCGAGCGCGGTCGTGGTCGGCCGCTCGAACATCGTGGGCAAGCCCATGTCGATGTTGCTCCTTCAGGCCGACGCCACCGTGACCGTGTGTCACTCGAAGACGCGCGACTTGCCTGCGGTGGTCCGATCCGCCGATGTGTTGGTCGCCGCCGTGGGTCGCGGCGAGATGATCAAAGGCGACTGGATAAAGCCGGGTGCCACCGTCATCGACGTGGGCACGAACCGCAAAGCCGATGGTAAGCTGTGCGGCGATGTCGAGTTCGCGACCGCCGTGGAACGCGCCGGCGCCATCACCCCGGTGCCCGGTGGTGTGGGGCCGATGACCATCGCGATGCTGCTGTCGAACACGTTGCTCTCGGCGCGACGGAGAGCCGGGTGATGGCGCCCATGTCAGCTTGCTCTCGCCTTCGCACCCACCCCCTGGCCATCGTGGCACTGATCGGCGCCCTCTTCGCACTGTCTTGTGGCGACAAGGCCAAGCCCAAGCCGGGCGCCACCTGCTTGCTGAACAGTGATTGCAACGATCCCCTGTCTTGCACGTTCAGCCGCTGCCACACCACCTGCATGGCCACGCGCGACTGCCCTGCAGGCCAGCGCTGTGTGAAGGTGGCGGGCGGGAACATCTGTCAGCTGGCAGAAGAGAAGATGTGCCCGCCCAGCAAGACCTGCATGGATCCGTTGATCTGCGCCGCGGACGTGCAGTGCCGCGGAAAGTGCCTCAACGCCGGTGACTGCCCGACCGGTCAGGTGTGCGCAGCGGGCGGCGCTTGCGCCGAGCCGGGCGAGGTCACGGCCGATGGCAAGTTGATGGCCGTCACCTCGGGCGGCGTCGACGGCGCTGCGCCTCCGGTCACGGGCAGCGACGCCGCGGCAGATGCTGCGATATCGGGCGGCAGCGATGTCGCCGCAGCGCTTGGGCCGTGTGGCGTTCCCGAGAACGAGCCGAACAACACGCGCGATCAGGCCACGCCGCTTTCCCCCATGGCTCTGGTGCCGGCGTGTCTGGGCACCACGAAAGACGTCGATTGGTACGAGCTGACGGCGCCGAGCGATCCTGGTGGTGGCTTCGTGCTGATTGATGTCAGCGAGGTCGGCGAGATCACGCCGCAGCTTGAGGGCTACACGGTCTCGGACAACGGCTTGATCGAGACGCTGTACAACGACTCGCCAGGGTCGAACATGAACGCGTTTCTGGCCGTGGCTTCCGGTCAGAAGTACCGCCTGGTGTTCAGCGGGTTCGCGGAAGTGGGGAAGGCGCCCGCGAAATACACGCTGAAGACGACCTACACCAAGGTGGACGATCGCTACGAGCCGAATGACACCCGGGCCACAGCCAAGCCCATCACCGCTGGCATGCCGATCATGGCGTACCTGCACGCCGGTCACCGCTCCGCCAGGATCACGCCCGACGACGTGGCCGATTGGTACACCGTGACGCTGGCCGCTGGCACGGCGACCGTCAAGCTGGTGAACGTTCCCACGAATCTCACCGCGGTGGTCGAGGTCTACGATGGCGCCGGCAAGATGCTTATCCAGGCATTTGGCCCGAACAACGGGGCCAACGTCGACAAAGAGGCAACCATCGTCACCCCGGGCCCGCACCAGGTCATGGTGACCTCCTTCTCGCTGGCGCCCGACGGGTTTGGCAAGTCGCCGCGCCCGACGGTCGTGCCTGACAGCTACACGCGCTCGTACACACTCACCATCGCTCAGTGAGCGCGTCGTCGCGGCCGGAAGTCACGCGCCCCGTGCGCTCGATCGGGACCGGTGCCGAGAAGACCGGCGGCGCTTGAGCCCACGCGCGAGGAGCAGCAGGCCGACCACAACGATCGCCGGCCGTGTCGGGCGCCCGCTGACCAGCGCGCATCCCGTGTCCGCCGTGGCTGCAGCCTCGGCTGGACAGACGGTCGCCGCAACGGCTCGCGGGTACAGCGTACAGATCGCACGCCGATCGTCTGCTGACAGCGCGCGCTTCACCACGCCCGGCTCGGTCGACCTGAACATGACCGAGGCCAGTACAGCGTCGTCGGCGCCGTAGCAGTCAGGCTCGGGGGCGCCGGTATCAGTGACGGCTCGTGGGCCGACGCCGCCCCAGCACGGGTGCGCGAGGCCCGGCAAGTGCCCCATTTCGTGGGTCAGCGCGCTCTCCAGGTCCTGCTTC
>JANPCZ010000055.1:0-3271 GCA_031431215.1 Myxococcales bacterium | reverse complement strand
CGCGGCCCGGGCGGCGCCCGCGGAGCCGGCGGCGGCGCCCGCGGTGGCGGTGGCGGCGGTGGCCGGCGACCGGACATGTCGCGCGTCATGGCTCGCCTCTACCGTGCCAGCGGCGACAAGGTGGAGGCCTTTCCTTTCCGTCCTGGTCTGGCCGATGAGGAATACACCGAGATCCAGCGCGGGCCGTTCAAGGAGGGCGACGAGGTGGTGGTGGAAGCCACCGGCGGCGCTATTGCCCAGCGGCCGTCCGGGGCGCCGCCCGGGGGCTCGTCCCAGCGGAGCGGCAGGAGCAGCGGGCCGCGGTTCCCCTAGGCGCCCGGAGCCGAATGGCCAAAGTGGAAGTCGCAGCCTTGGAGCACGCGCCGCCCGTCGGTGCCCAGTCGTTGATCGTCGTGCGCGATCTGAGCAAGCACTACGTCATGGGCGATGTCACTGTGCAGGCGCTGCGTGGCGTAAGCCTCGACATCGGCGCCGGCGAATTTGTCGCGATCATGGGCCCATCGGGCTCCGGCAAGTCGACCTTCATGCACCTGATCGGATGCCTAGACCGGCCCACCAGCGGTGACTACCTCATCGACGGCGTCAACGTCGCCAGCTTGGATCGCGACGAACAGGCCGAGATCCGCAACCGGAAGATCGGTTTCGTGTTCCAGGGCTTCAACCTGCTGTCCCGTACCAGTGCGATCGAGAACGTGGAACTGCCACTTGCTTACGTCGGTATGAGCACGAAGTTGCGGCGGCAACGCGCGCGCGAGGCGCTGGCCGCGGTCGGCCTTGAGGATCGCGAGGGGCATTTCCCCAACCAGATGTCGGGCGGACAACAGCAGCGCGTGGCCATCGCGCGCGCGCTGGTCACGGGCGCTCCCCTGTTGCTCGCCGACGAGCCGACCGGAAACCTGGATTCGCGCACCAGCGAGGAGGTGATGGGCATTCTGGTCAAGATGAACGAGGAGCGGGGCATCACCGTCGTGCTGGTCACGCATGAGCTCGACATCTCGGAATTCGCGCGGCGGGTGGTGGTGTTCAAGGATGGCAAGATCGAGGTGGACCGGATCAATGCCAAGCGGCGACGTCCGGCGGCGCTCGACGCAGCGGCTATTGCGATGGCCCAGAAGGGACCGGCTTGAGTTTCTTTGCCCTGCTGCGGATCGCGGTCAAGGGTTTCGCGCGCCATCGCTTGCGTGCCCTCCTGACGTCCCTGGGCATCATGATCGGCGTGGGCGCATTCATTACCATGGTTGCGCTTGGGCGCGGGGCTAGCGAGCAGGTCAGCGCGCGCATCGCGGCCATGGGCACAAACGTTCTGATCGTTTTTGGCGGCTACTCGTCGTCCAGCGGCGCTCGTGGCGGCTCGGGCAGCGCGGGCAATTCCATCAACGATGCGGACGCCGACGCGATCCGCAAGAGCTGTGACGCGGTCAAGTTCACTGCGCCCATGGTGCAGACGCAGTCGCAGTTGGTGTGGAACGGGCAGAACTGGGCGTCGCCGATCATCGGCACCACTCCCGATTACATCCAGGTGCGCAGTTGGACGGTTGAGAAGGGCGTGTTCTTCGGCCCGCGCGACGTCGAGTCGGGCGCCAAGGTGTGCGTGCTGGGCCAGAACGTCGTCGACCAGCTATTCGGCGCGGACGATCCGCTGGGCCAGACCATTCGCGTGCGCACGATGAGTTGCCAGGTCATCGGCGTGATGAAGCGTAAGGGCCAGACCGGCATGGGGCAGGATCAGGACGACGTGGTGCTGATGCCGCTCAACACCGTCAGGCGCAAGCTGTTCAACGCGGGCGCCGCCCAGGCCAGCGCGCTCTCGCGCATCATGCTGTCGGCCACGTCCGCGAGCGAGACCGGAAGGGCGACGCAGCAGGTGCAAGCGCTGCTGCGCCAGCGTCATCGGACGATGGAGGGCGATGCCGACGATCCGCAGGTGCGCGACATGGCCGAGTACACCCAGGTCGCGGAGGAGACTTCGAAGACTATGACGCTGCTACTGGCTGGTATCGCCGCAGTCTCGCTGGTCGTCGGTGGCATCGGCATCATGAACATCATGTTGGTGTCGGTCACCGAGCGTACGCGCGAGATCGGCATCCGCATGGCGGTCGGCGCCAAGGGCCGGCACATACTGGTGCAGTTCCTGCTCGAAGCCATCGTGCTGACGATGCTGGGTGGGCTGGTGGGCATGGCGATGGGCACGGGCGCGGCGAAGCTACTCTCCGAGATGATGCAATGGCCGACGCAGCTCGGACCCGAGAGCTACGGCATCGGGTTCTCGTTCTCGACTCTGGTGGGGTTGGTGTTCGGCTTCTACCCGGCGTGGCGTGCTTCAAGGCTGGATCCGATCGAAGCCCTGCGATACGAGTAGAGCCAGGCGATGATCACGCGCGTGCTGGACCTGGCCGTCCTGCTGCTACTTGCGGTGGCGATCCTGCTACCCCGGCCCGACGCACGGGTGAAATCGGCGTTGGCCCTGGACGAGGAGGCGCGCGGGCGGGTGGCCGAACTGCAAGCCCGTCTGCTGGGCGAGCCGGGCGACGTGGCGGCGGCGATGGAGTTGTCGGACCTGTTCATGGACGGGCGCCGGCCCGACTGGGCGCTGGCCGCCTTGGCGCCGGTCTTGGGCCGATACCCCTCCGATCACCGTCTGCACGGCCGCCGCGCGCTGGCGCTTGCGGATCACTACGAGGTCGCCCTGGCCTACCCGGCGGCGCTGACTGCATTGGCGCTGTGCGAAGCCGGATCGAGCGTGCCGTGTGGCGAGGCCGAGCGCAGCCGCCTGACCCTGCTGCGCGACACGCTGGTCACGATCAAGGGCCTCGATGCCCGGCGCGATCCCAACACCGCCAAGGAGCGCATCCTGCACGCGCTCAAGCCCACGTACCTGCCGCCGCCCCGGGCACCTGCAGCTGCGGGCAAGAAGCCACCAGCGCCGTCGGTGCCTGCGCCCGCGGTCCCTGTGCCCGCTCCTTGACAGCCGCAGACCAGGTACGCATATTGTGCCGCCTGACTTTTGGCCTGGAGGAGTCGCACACAGTCGCATGCTCGAGAATTCTGCGCCCGTAGCTCAACTGGATAGAGCATCGGCCTTCGAAGCCGAGGGCTAGGGGTTCGAGTCCCTTCGGGCGCACGGAGGCAACAACAGATCACCAGATTCTTTCGGGCGCATAGCTCAATTGGTAGAGCAGCGGACTCTTAATCCGTTTGTTGAAAGTTCGATTCTTTCTGCGCCCACCATCGCGAATCACCGGAAATTGTAGGGGATTGGGCATGTCGCGGG
>JANPCZ010000054.1:0-10726 GCA_031431215.1 Myxococcales bacterium | reverse complement strand
GGCCACCAAGGCCGACCTGTTCCACCAAGCCGAGCTGCCGGCAGCAGCCGCCAACAGCATCGTGCGCTACCGGATCCTGGGCGATCGAGGCACCGGCAAGCCCGAGGTGATCTCGCCCCGCCCCACCGATCCCAATCCCTGGCACGCCTACTTCGTGAACCCGGACGCCCCCGGCAAGACGCGTGCGTACCACGTATTCATCTCGCCGACCGAGTGGGGCAACATGTGGCGCAACGTCGAGCCGGGCTTTGTCGACGGCTGCGGATTGGGCGTGCATCCCGAGTGCACCGCCTGCGCGGTCAACCAGAAATGGAACGACAGCGTCCCGGCGGTGTTCGTGTCGGACGGCCGGGTGTTCGACGTGCGCACGCGCTATCAGGGCGGCAAGATCGCGCGTCTGGTGGGCCGCCCGTTGAAATCCTGGCCGTTCCCGAAACCCAACTACGGCCACAACATGCCTACTTTCGAGGCGCTGGGCTGGAAGGTCAGCTTCCCCAAGTACGCTCGGTTCGACGGCGCCAGGTCGATCAAGCTAAACAAGCGCAGGGCATTGTGCACCGGCATTGTCGACACCGTCGTCGGGCGCGTGTTCGAGTCGGTCGGCATCCCCCAGCCCAGGATGCGCTACGCGCGTCTCTACGTGAACGGCGGCTACTACCTGTACGCGATGGAAGCCGAGGAAATGGACGAAGACTTCCTGGTACGCGGCTTCCCCGGCAAGGCGCAGGGCGACCTATTCGAATGCAACTCCATCCGCTGGGATGCGGGGCCGTGGGGCTGGGGCGATTTCCGCCTGCTACAGCCGTTCTGCGGCTACACCGAGCAGCAACGCTACGCCCAAACCTACGAGCGGAAGACCCTGCCGTGGAAGGACAACCTGGAGTTCATCGCGCTCATCAAGGGTCTGCATGCAGCGCGCGCCGTAGGCAACGACGCGGTCAAGAAGTACTTCGACGACAACTTCGATCGCGACAAGGTCATGCGCCACATCGCGGTCATCAACTGGGCAGGCGCGTGGGACGACGACTACCACAACTACGATCTCTACCGGCCACCGGGCGGCAAGTGGATGATGATGTCCACCGACAACAACACGCTTCTCCTTGGCAACACCATCGACGGGGCAGGTGTAAGCATGTCGGGCGTCGTCAGCCAGTCGCTTTACCTCGGCAAGCAGGACGAGCAGTTCAACTGGAGAGACCGCTGGCACTTTCTCAAGGATTCGTTCCTGACTGTATTCAAGGCCGAGTACGACGAGCTACTGACGAAGCTGGCGCAGTCCGAGCTGCTACCCGCCACGGTCGAAAAGTACGTGGACGAAGCAGCCGCAGCGTTCGACATCGCAGACGCCGGACAGTCGCTTTCGGCCGGCACCTGCGACGTGCCCGCGACCCAGGTCGCCCTGGTCAAGAACTTCGTCCGCGGCCGCTACGACGTCATGAAGACCCGCCTCGGGTTCTGACCGTCACAGGATGGTGACAACGCCAGTCACCATTCGCACGCGCGCGTACAACTCCAGTACGTCCACGGCGGTCTGGCACGGGACGCGAAATCGATGCGACAGGTAGCGCCCGCCCTTCGACGGCTGCAAATCGTAGGCATCCGCGGGCAACGCCTCGACCAACCCGGTCTCGACGGCTACACGCACGTCGACCGCCACCGCCTCGGTGTTCACCGCGATGATCGAGATCGAGTACTCGACCGGGAACACATGCGTGGCTTCCAGCAACGCCAGCGCTCGCTGGCGCTCCAGGTCCGCATCGGGAACCGTCAAAGCTGCGCTCCCACTCAGCGCCCGGCCACTTCGGAGGCCTCACTACCACGGGCGTCCTCCACGCCAGGTGCCCCCACCGCGCCCACGATCGAATCCATCGAATCCATCAACCGATCGTTCCGGCGGACTTGCACCGGCACCACGACCTTCATGGTCTCGCGGATGGGTTCGAAGAACCAGCCCGCCACCACGCTGCCCATGCAAGATGTCACCGGGCAATCCTGACCATAGGTCGAGCGCGCGATCCAGTGATCCAGCACTTCGCCCTTGGGCGACAGCCGCAGGCCGACGCCCACGTAGCCCGGGCGCTGGCACGCAAGCGGCAACGGATCGAAGCACTCGTGCAGGCGATTCGACTGCTTCTGCGCCTGCGCGCGGATGGACAGCTCGGTCTCCCACGGCGTCGCGAGCAGCGAGACGATCGAACGCATGTCCGCCTCGGTCACCGCGGCCGCCGCCGGCATCGCACACGCCAGTGTCCCCAGCACCGCTAGCGGCAGCCCGGCCAGTGCCGTCTGCGCGAGCTTCTTGACTCCGCCGGCGCCCAGGCCCCGCAACCGCTCTGACCACCTGCCGTTGACTAGTGCGCCTGCCTCACGCACCCGCGCCAGTACGAATGTCGTGCGGCCGAATTCGATGCGCACACGCCCGTCGCGCGGCAATGGAAAGTGCGCGACACCCTTGCCGGTCAGCCCTTCCACAGGCATGGGAGTTCGTCCCACGTTCCAGGTGCCCGACATGCCCGGCACAAGCCCGATCTCGTAGTCCGCCCCCACGCGCCTCACCAGTTCCAGCTCGGCCATCGCAAACGCGTCGGCATCGATGCCAGCGCCAAGACGATAGACGCTCGCGCGGGCGTGCGCCCGCCGCCACACCAGAACCGCAACACCTGCCGCGACCCCGAACCAGGAAGCAAAGAAACTTGGTGAGTGCACCACCAGTCCAAGCAGCGGTAGCGCCGCCGCCGCCAAAGCCATTGCCATCACCACCACCGCCGCCGCAATCACTGCAGCCATCGCCGCCGCCCTCCGTTCCCGCCCCGGCGACATCACGCGAACCGATTGAAGGTCCCCTCGTTCAAATCGCGCGACTTCGACAGGTAGCTCCACTGGGCACCTCCGGGAGACTAGAAGATATGTTCGCCCTCAAGTGTAAGCGGCAGATCCGCGGTGTCACTTGAAAAATGGCGTCGCTAGCCAAGCCCGGCGAGCGCGCCTTCCAGCTCGCCCAGGGCGTGGTGGTCGCCCTTCCGCACACACGCCTCCACCCCGCGCCGGTAGACGTCCCGGGCCTCTTCAACCCGCCCCAGCGCCACCAGTGTGGCTCCTGCGTGCAGATAGGTCGCCGTGTAATCCGTGTGGTGGGTCAGCAACTCCTGGAATGCCCGCCAGGCGTCGTCCAGTTGGCCAGCGTTGCGGTGCTCAAGCGCCAGGGCGTAGCGAGGGAACGGATCAGTGGGTCGCTGGTCGATGAACGACCGGAGCATCTCGATGCGGGTCGGCATCAGGACAAACGCGCCGGCATCGCCGGTCCTGGCGTCTCGTCCGCGTTCCCGCCGGCGATCGGTCGGTTGTGCTCATCCACGCGCACCACGACCGGCTTCCAGCGCCCCGCCTCGGCCTCGTCACTCGCCTCCGCAAACGTAGCGATGATGATCGTGTCACCGGGCTGGGCGTGGCGAGCCGCCGCGCCATTCACACAGATGACGCCCGAACCCGGCGGGCCGGAGAGCGCGTAGGTCACCAGGCGGTTCCCGTTGCTGGCGTTCCAGATATGGACCTGCTCGTACGGCAGAATGTCCGCCGCCCGCATCAGGGTCTCGTCGATGGTGACCGACCCCTCGTAGGCAAGATCGGCATGGGTGACAGTGACGCGGTGGAGCTTCGACTTGAAGAGCGTTCGTCTCATGGGACCCTCCGTCCCGGCCAGCTGCGAACGCCGGTCCAGGCAGATTGATAAATGTCCTACCCGCGATCCTGAACCAAGTTCGCGCACAGTCAACGACAGATCGCAGGCCCTTCGATCCCTGTTTGAAGCGGCGCGTTTCGCATTGACGCGGCGACGGCGCTCCCGCAAGGTCATTAAAAGGTCTTCCGAAGGATCCCGCGCCCCACCATGTCGAACCCTCGATCGCCGGCTGTCGTAAGGCCGTTTCGCTGGTTCATCGGTGTCGATCTCGGCGGGGGCAAGGGCAAGAAGACCGCGGTCGCGGTGTTGCGGCGCGAGGGTGACGGTGCGGTGGTGACCGCGCTTCAGCCGGCCGGGAAACAAGCGCCGTTGTACGACGCCGCCCTGGTCGCACTGATCGGCAAGCACGCCGTGAGCGACGAGACCCTCCTGTCCGTGGACGCCCCGCTTACGCTGCCGCCGTGCCTGCGCTGTCAGGTCCCGGTGTGCCCGGGGCAGGACAACTGCGTGGACCCGGCCGTGGTCGAGATGCAGCGCCTCGCTCAGATCGCGCCCGAGAGTTCGCGGGATCACCGCCGCGGCAAACCCCAGGTCACGCCGTACACCCAGCGTGTGAGCGAGTTGTACCTCCAGCGCCGCCTCGGCCTGTCGCCGCGCGAAACCCTGGGCCAGGGTATGGGCCCGCTGACCGCGCGAGCCGCACACCTTGTGCGCGCGCTGGCGGACCGCTTCCGTCTCAACCAAAACCTGATCGAAGTCTACCCACGCGCCACGCTGGCCATCCTGGGCCTCGACGACAAATCCCGATACAAGAAGCAGCTTGAGCGACGCCTGGACATCCTGCAGCGGCTGCCCGATCTCTCGTTCGGACCCGGCGCCTGGCGAGAGGCCTGTGTCCAGAGCGATCACGTCTTCGACGCCGTGATTTGCGCATACACCGGATTCCTCTACGCGCGCGACGGGTGGCAGTTACCCGCCGAAACCGCGGCGGTCGCCGCCATCGACGGCTGGATCTGGATCTCTGACGCTAGCGCGGCGGAGCCGGATGAAGCTGTCCCCGCCGGTGGGCGGGCGTGCCTGCCGTGAATTCCCCACTGCCCTGAGCCCGTAACCCCAAGCGGCTCAGCGAGCTGCGGCGTCCTCATGGGCCTCGAACGCGCTGCCCTCATCGTCGTCGTGGCTCGCCAGACTCGCCGCCGGTGGCTTGCGCGCCCCACTGCTGGCACCGCCGAGCAGCGACAACGAGCCGCGCTCACGCAAGAACTCAAGGAAGACCAGAGCCGACGGCAGCTCCGCCGCTGGGATGTCGTCCAGGATATCGCGCGCCTGCCGGCGCAGGATCTCTCCGGGGCCTTCGCCGCTGACTGGCATCGAATGAGCCACCTCGACCGGCTCGGCCGGCGCATCGACGCGGCCCCACGGCGGCGGCGCCGCCACCTCGATCTGCATGTGCTCGATCCAGGTCTGAATGTGGAAATGCAGCAGGTCCGACCGATACGTGAACCAGCGCTCACGTTCGGCGGGAAAGGCGAGCAGCACGTCCTTGAAACGCCGGAACGCGCCCTTTCCGTCTATCGAGACCAGCAAACGCTCTCGCAAGGGCAGCTCCGATACCGAACCGACGAAGCGCTCCATCCAGCGGTACTGCTCGCGCGACGAGGCGGGGTCCACCCTGAGGTAGCGGCCCGGGTGCCCCGCCACCTTCGCCCGTCGGGCTGCAGCGTCTGGCTCACCCTCAATGATTGAAAGCAGGTCGCCGTTCTCCAGGTCGAGGAAGCTCTCCTGATCGGGCGAATTTCGTTCGAAAGCGATCTCGAGATCGCTCCAGTTCACTGTGATTGGCGGCATGTTGGGGACTCCCCTGGCCCTCCTCCCATGGAAAGCACAGAAAAGCAGACAAAGAAGTAAGGTACGTGCGGACCGCCGCGTTTGCAACGACTGGCGCCAACTCAGATCCGAAACTGCGACCCGGTCACGGCCGGACCGCGAGCACGAACTTGAGGTAGTTGCCCTCGGGAAATCCCGGCGCTACCGGAAAATCGGCCGGCAGGCTCACGCGTCCCACGATCAAAACCGGAGCCGTCAAGCGAGCCGCCGCCGCACCTTCGGCCACAGCTCGATCGACCTCGGCCGGGGTCAGCTTCGTCGAATTGGTCGCGAATGCCAGCGTGCCGCCCGGCTCGAGCACGCCCAGAGCCGCGCCGGCCAGCTGACCCAGATCGCTTGCCACCGAGAAAGTCGCGCCGCCTGGCCCATGCGAGAACGTCGGCGGGTCACACACGATGAGATCGAAGCGGCGGCCGCGCGCCGCGAACTTCTCCAACGCCTTCTGCGCGTCTCCTGTGACCTGTTCCATCTTGGTGGGGTCGAGGTCCGATAGCTCGTAGTTGCGGCGCGCGCGCGCGTGGGCTTTGGGCGCGGTGTCGACCGCGACCACCTCGGCCGCCCCGGCCTTCGCGGCGCGAACCGAGAACGCTCCGGTGTACGAGAACAGGTTCAGCACCCGCCGGCCGGCCGCACGATCCGCCACGGCATCGCGGCCGAGGCGCAGATCGGGAAAGAAGCCGACTCCCATCGGCGCCGTCACATCGACGCTGAAGCGGCACCCCGCCTCCTCGACCACCACCTCGAGCGGCGCCTCGTCGCCGCGGGCGCGCACCGCCGGTTCGGGTGGCGCCTGGCCTGCGAGCGGGCGCAGGCGCTTCTGCTCGTAGATGCCGCGCGGCTCGACATTCGCGGTGATGGCGTCGTAAAGCTCGTCCCGCCAGGGCAGCGCCCCCGCCGACAGCCACTGCACCACCACGAACTCGCCGTAGCGATCCACGGTGACGCCAGGCAAGCCCTCGTTCTCGCCCGAGAACAGCCGCATGGCCGACGACGCCCCGGCGCCCAGCAGTTTCTTGCGCAGATTCACCGCCTGAGCGAATCGCGCCGCGATGGTGCCCGATCCCGGCTGCAGATTCTCCGCCGGATCCCGTGACAAGATCCGCAGAGCGATGGAGTGCTCGTGATCGACGTAGGCACGCGCCAGAAACTCGCGGTTGCCGGCGATCAAGTCCACGACGCTGCCTGTGGGCTCCGCCACCGGCCTGGCTCCTAGTGCGTCACGAAACACCCAGGGGTGTCCAAGCCACACCCGCCGCGCGACGTCGTCGGCCACCCGGTACTGCCCGTGACGCATCTGCGGGTCGCCCGGGCGCGGACGCGCATCTCGCGGAACCGGTCTGCTTCGTGGCGGCATCGCGAAGGGCGCAAGATAGGGAGCCGTCACGCGCCTGTCAAACGACTCTTTTCCAGACCGAAGCGGCATTGACTTCGGGGATACCCTGCGCGACCTTAGAGGTGGGTGATGGTAATGGAAGGTGGGTGGTGGCAGCGGGAACCATACAACGGGCGTGAGATTCAGGAGGACTTCGAATGCCAAACGGTCCGATGACGACGCCAGCGCCTTTGGGCGGACCCGGGTCGCGCGACGCAGTCGAGTCGCATGAAGCTCAGTCACTGGACGCCGAGCTCGACGCGATTCTGACCGAGGTCAAGCCAGCCGAAGTCTCGGCGCCGCATGGGATTCCGGACGCGGCGGCACGTGCCTTCGCCGCCATCCATGTCGATCTCGACATCGAAGACCGGCCCGAATCCAAGACGCCGGTGGTCGAGGTCCCTGGCGCAGCCAGGGCAGCAGCCGCATTTGCCCACCGGCCCGTTCGGGACGACAAGACGCCGCCACCCGATCCACAGGAGGCAGAATTCCTTCGTCGGCTCGTGTTACCTCCTGGCTCGACGCCGACCCGCGGCACGCCGGTCGCGTCCCTGGCCAAATCGCGGCCGCCCGGCCCGCCGGTCGACGAACGCACGACGGTGACGCCGATGAATGTGCTGACTGCGATGCACGACGAACCCGTCACCGACAAGCACACACCCCCAACCGCGATGGCGCGCCCGCAGCCCACCGGCGAGCGCGCCCGGCGAGCCTCGCAAGCGGTCATGACCATCGCTCAGAAACGACTACAACTATCGGTCGGCCATGTCGCAATCATCGTGATGGTGGCGTGTGCGGGCGGGGCACTGCTGATCGCCGGACTGCGCAGGTCGCCTGCTGCCAGTTCGCCGCCCAGTGCCACCACCGACGAGCCTACTGAGCGTCGCAAGCCACCGGCCCAGCCGCGCGGCGCAATCGTTCAGGTAGCCGCCCAGAAGCCGTCCGAGCTGGACCGGGCCATACCCGCGCTCACGCAGACAGCCACCATCGTGCCGATACCGTCCGAACCCGCGTTGGCACCGAAAGCCCGGTCGACGCCGAGGGCCGAGGTGGCGAAAGTCAAGCCGGCGTCCCGCCCGGCACCCAAGTCGGGGCCCCGGGCGCCCCAGCGCGCAAAGGCGGTGGTCGCAACCCCAGCGCCTGCGAAGTCGGCAGACAAGCGCGCGACCAAGAAGGTTGGGCAGGGTTGGGTCGATCCGTTCGGACAGTGATCCGAGGCTCGCAAACTTTACGACCTACCTAAACTGTAGTAACTATTACGGTTAAGTAGCGACAGTTTTCTGTCGACCGTTGGAGGTCCATGAGCCGACTTGGCGATCTGCTGGTCCGGGACCAAATAATCTCCCCGGAGCAGCTGCACAAGGCACAGGAAGAAAGCAGGAAGTCGGGCGACCGGCTGGGCAACAGTCTGGTCAAGCTGGGTGCGATACAGGAAGAAGATCTCACTCAGTTCCTGTCCAAGCAGTACGGGGTCCCCGCTATCAACCTGGCCGAGTTCGACGTCGAGGCCGACGTCATCGCGCTCATCCCAAGGGACGTCGCCAACCGACACCGCGTGGTGCCGGTCAACCGGGCGGGCAACTCGCTCATCGTGGCGATGGCGGACCCGTCCAACATTCTCGCTATCGACGACCTGAAGTTCGTCACTGGCTACAACATCGAGGTCGTGGTGGCGGCGGAAGTCTCGGTCAACGAGGCACTCGCCAAGTACTACGACGAGAAGCAGACGCTCGACCTCGAAGCGGTGATGAGCGAGTTTCAGGAGGATGTCGACTTCAACGTCGGCGCTGAGGAGGCCATCAACGCCGTCGATCTGGAGAAGGCGTCAGAGGACGCGCCGGTCGTCAAGCTGTGCAACCACATCTTGCTGTCGGCGATCAACCAGGGCGCGTCCGATATTCACATCGAGCCCTACGAGAAGAGCTTCCGCGTCCGCTTCCGGATTGACGGCGTGATGCGCGAGGAGATGTCGCCGCCGCTGAAGCTGAAAGCGGCGCTGACCAGCCGCCTCAAGATCATGGCCCACCTGGACATAGCCGAGCGCCGGCTGCCGCAGGACGGTCGCATCAAGCTAAAGATCGGCGGCGGCAAGGAGATGGACTTCCGCGTCTCGGCACTGCCGACCCTGTTTGGCGAGAAGGTGGTCATGCGTTTGCTCGACAAGGGCAACCTGCAGCTCGACATGACCAAGCTGGGCTTCGAAGCTGATCAGCTAGCGGCCTTCAAGAAGGCCATCGATGCGCCCTTCGGCATGGTGTTGGTCACGGGGCCGACGGGGTCGGGCAAGACCACGACTTTGTATTCGGCGCTGCAGGAGTTGAACACGATCAGCGACAACATCTGCACCGCCGAGGACCCGGTCGAGTTCAATCTGCCCGGCATCAACCAGGTGCAGATGCACGATGACATCGGACTCAACTTCGCGGCGGCCCTGCGAAGTTTCCTGCGGCAAGACCCCGACACCATCATGATCGGCGAGATCCGTGATTTCGAGACCGCTGAGATAGCGGTCAAGGCGGCGCTCACCGGCCACCTGGTGCTGTCGACCCTGCACACCAACGACGCGCCGTCGACGGTCACGCGGCTTTTGAACATGGGCGTCGAGCCGTTCCTGGTGACGGCGTCCGTGGTCGTGATCGAGGCACAGCGTCTCATCCGAAAGATCTGCGTGGCGTGCAAGGAGCCGATCCCGACGCCCAAGGACGAGCTCAAACTGCTGGGCGCCAAGGACCAGGAAATCGACACCGCAACGTGCTTCAAGGGCAAGGGTTGCTCGGTCTGTGGCGGCAGCGGCTACAAGGGCCGCATCGCGGTCTACGAGGTCATGCTGTTCTCCGAGACTCTGCGCGAGCTGGTGCTGCAGGGTGCCTCGGCGGTGGAGCTGAAGACCGAGGCTATCCGCCAGGGCATGAAAACCCTGCGCATGGCCGGTATCTCGAAGATTTGCCAGGGCGTAAGCTTGATCGACGAGGTCGCCCGTATCACCGCGGCGGACTGACGAAACACTCCATGGCAACACCGGTCGCACCTCTCGGGATCAACCTCCAGCAGCTACTCAAGGCCATGGTGGAGAAGGGCGCTTCCGATCTCCACCTGACCACCGGATCACCGCCGCAGCTGCGCATCGATGGATCGCTGGTGCCGCTCAAGACACCACCGCTCAACCCGGTCGAAACCAAACAACTGTGTTACTCGGTGCTGACCGACGCACAGAAGCTGCGCTTCGAGGAGGAGTGGGAGCTCGACTTCTCGTTCGGCGTGCGCAGCCTGTCGCGCTTCCGCGGCAACTTGTTCATGCAGCGAGGCGCGGTGGGCGGCGCTTTCCGCACCATCCCGTTCCAGATCCGGAGCTTCGATGAGCTCGGGCTGCCCAACATCCTGGGCGAGCTGTGCAACCGGCCGCGCGGGCTGGTGCTGGTGACCGGGCCGACCGGCTCGGGAAAGTCGACCTCGCTGGCCGCCATGATCGACAAGATCAACAGCGAGCGCCACGAGCACATCATCACTGTCGAGGACCCGATCGAGTACCTGCACATGCACAAGAGTTGCGTGATCAACCAGCGCGAGGTCGGCGCCGACACGGTCTCGTTCAAGAAGGCGCTGAAGTACATCCTGCGCCAGGACCCGGACGTGGTGCTGGTCGGCGAGTTGCGCGATCTGGAGACCATCGAGGCCGCGCTGGTGACCGCCGAGACGGGCCATTTGTGCTTCGCGACGCTGCACACCAACTCGGCGGTGCAGACCATCAACCGCCTCATCGACGTGTTCCCGCCGCACCAGCAGTC
>JANPCZ010000053.1:0-10113 GCA_031431215.1 Myxococcales bacterium | reverse complement strand
CAGGGGCTTGTTGTCGGGCAGACCCGGAACGTAGATGTCCTGTGCCCGCGCGGCGCCGAACGTCGGCTCGTACGCCAGCATCGTGCTGACACCATCGGGGCTCTGGCTCGATGCCAGCTGGCCAAGCCCGTTGGGAGCCGTATCGAATTCGAACTTGGTGTACACCGTGTTCTGTCCCTCAACGTCGGTGCGCCTCAACTTCCTGCCCACCTCGTCGTAGTCGAAGGTCGTCACACCCTGCTCCGCGTCCACCGATTGCACGGTGTCACCGAAGGCATTGTACAGGGTCGTTTCGGTTCCGTTCTGCGGCCCCACGGGGCGGCGGCTTGACGAGCGATCGGGGAATCTCAGGCAGCGCGAAACCTCAAGGCAGCACGCAGCCCCACAGGGTGCAGACAAAGGGGGCGGCGCATTTGGGTAGGTAGTCACAACAAACCTGACCGAGTCCTCCGCACTTCACGCACACCGCCTGGGCACTGCACGTGAGGTTCGCGCCACCGCAGAAGGTGCTACCGGTGCCTCTCCCGGCACAGCATATATCGCCCTCGCTCCCGCACGACGCGCAGGATCCGTTCCGGCACATGCCGTCGTTCGCGAAACAGGCGCTCCCATTCGCCACACAACGCTTTCGGTCGCTCCCGGGGTCCAGGCTTGGGTCCAAACTGCAGCAAGCCCCACCACCACAAACGTTGCCAGCGCAGCAAGGCTGCCCAGGCGCCCCGCAGGTCGCGCACGTTGTCTGCTCCAGAAGGATACAAGCGGTGTTCCGCCCCAAACACCCGAATCCAGGGCCGATCCCAGGGTCGAGACGCTCTTGGCAGCACGGCTGGCCCAGCCCGCCGCAGCCGCTGCACGAGCCCTGCTGGCAGGTGCCGTAATCAGGCGCCGTCGGGGAGCGCTTGCACGCCTGACCCGAGGCCACGCACAGCCTGCCGTCACAGCAACCTCCATTCAGGCAGTCTCGCCCGCCACAACAACGCTCGCCCGGGCCCCCGCAGTGGAGACACCGGAGGGGGAAGGAAGAGGCGGGCGGCTTGGGGCTAGCACATTCAAGGCCTTCCGAACAGCGAAGGTCGCCGCAACATAACTGATCGAGTTCTCCGCACCGAGCACAGGCGGTGATCGAGAACTGTTGCGTCCCTACGTTCACCGCGCCTGTCACAATGCAGGTCGTGTTCGCTTCGTAGCACTGGTCTCCTCGGCCCGGGCTGCCGCGCAGGTTGCAACACGGCTGTCCAACCGCGCCGCAACCGCTGCATAGACCGTCCGCGCAGACGCTGTTCGTCTCGCAGTTCTGTCCCGGGCCGGCGCACACATCGCGGAAACAGCAGCCGCCGCCTTGGCATGTCTCGCCCAAGCAACAGGGGCCGCCCGGGAGACCGCAGGGTATGCACCTGGAAGCCGGCATTGCCGGACGCCCACTACAGGCAAGGCCCGCAAGGCAGCGGAAGGACGGTCGAGGTGTCGAGGTATCCAGTTCGACGCCCTGGCAGCATCGCTCGCCCTGCCCACCACAGGCGAGGCAGACGCTGGGTTGACCAACCTCGTCGTTGCAGAACGCACCCGCGGCGGTGCACGCCGTGCCACAGCACGGCTGACCGCGACCACCGCAAGCCCCGCACGAGCCATTGCTGCAGATCGCACCGGGGTCTGAGTCGCAACGCTTTCCGGCGGGCGTGCACCGAGAGCCGATGCAGCAACCTCCGTCATTGCAGCGATTGGCGGAGCAGCAGAGTTCCCAGGGGCCACCGCAGGTCGTGAATGGTGTGCCGGGGGCGCCCCGGGGCCCGAAGTCGGGGAAGGCATCGGGACGGGCGGGCGGTGCGTCGGTGCGGGCGTCGAGGATGGCGGGGGCGTCTGGAGGCGGAAGAGCGTCGGATTGAGAGAGACGGGGGGCCGAATCAGGAGAACCGGGGGTTACAGTCGAGGCTTCTGCCCCATCTGTCGAAGCGGGAGATGGTGACCGCGACGCGCGGCTCATATCGTCTGGGGAGTTCGGCACCGCCCCACCACCGCATGCGCCGGGAGCGACAATGCCGACGACGATAGTGGCCACGAGCAAGAAGCGAACGCACCCGAGCTGCGGGCCTGGGTGCGCGAAGCTAGCGCTAGCGATTGAGCAACCTGCGCGCTTCCCCTCTTGAGCGGAAGGACCCTGGTCACGCTGCAGAACCGTCGGCGTTCTAATCACCTGGCACCTCTCTATCGGCCGTTTTACGAATCACCTGGCACCTCCCCATCCGGTTCTACGAATCCACTGGCATGTCCTTATCGTTCTACGGCACCTCGCGAACAATAGGGTCGAACTCGGTTGCGATATCTAAGCAATCCTCGCCGGTGAAGATCGCGTAGTGCTTGAGTGGACGATCATCGAGTACTCCGCCGGCCTCTTGTCTTAGCCACATCAGCCACGCCGAGTTCTGAACCATAAGCAAACCGCACCCCAGAGGGCGCGGGTTCAGACGCCAAGTTCTGAGACGAAAACTTTCATTGACATTCCTGTAGGCCGCATAACTTGGAAATGCGATCTCGAGCTTGCGGCCGGTCTCGTGCTCAAGCATTACACGCAGCCCATTCTGATCGTCGTCGTGGATCCCTTGGCAAAAAAGTTCTCCCCTCGGAAACGGTTCAGGAGACCAGGGCGTGTAGACGTCGTTCATCGGATCTTCTCCCTACCTGCTCTACTTCTTGCCATACCGAATCTTCGTACGTTCTTTTCCAACTTGTTGTTCCAGAGTTGGCCTTCCGTCCGTGCTGGTGGGACGCACGACGATGGTTGTTCCGTCGGGCAGGCTGCCGACCCGGCCTCCACCGTCGATCGGCCGAACGTTGGCTGGGTCTAGTGAGTCGAAATCCTCTTCCGCATCCGAGAAGTCACCGGGCTTCTCCCACTGCTGAGTTCTGCCCTTGGTCTCGCGACCCGGTTGCGCCCCATCGAGCACATCATCCATTGACCCCCCCCTTCCCTCCGCGCCCGTTTGGTACAGTGGGCGGGGCGGGCTGTTTGCGGCTCCTGGGTTGAGATACTTAACCGCCGTCATGAACAAGGCGGCCAACACTGCCAATGGGCTTACGCGGGGGGCTTGCATTGTTGGCGCGGCCATCGGTAGCCTCATTGTCATCGTTGTCGCTGCTACCGGCATCCCCTGCCCTGCCGGATCGGTGCTGCCCCCGGCAGGCTGCGCCGGACCCGCGACCACCGGAGTAGGGCCACCTCCCCCTCCTCCCGCTACCACTGCCACCACACCACCGTGTCCTGCCCAGAAGTCATCTGGGTCGGGGGTTCCGACGGCCAGAGTACATATCCACCCTACACAAACTATGTTGGATCCCTCTGGTTGGTCGCGCAGCCCCTGCCCTAGCTCTTGGTTGGAAACGCATTGACCGTCCAATTGGTAGTAGCCCTTAGGACAGCCTGGCGCTCCAGCGCCATTCCTTGCAGGTGTCTCATCATCATCATCATCATAGCCGGCGGCCCAGCCGGTCGGGTCGGTGTATTTCAGAGGATTGTTGAAGACGTAGCTATATCGGTTGTACGACTGGCCGTTGAGCGGCGCCTGGACAATCGGGTCCGCGCTCAAGAAACGTCCCAGTCTCGCGTCGTACATTCTCCCTTGCATGTTCACCAGGCCGACGTCGTCGTCCATCTCGTGCCCGGTGAATCCGCGCGACACGCCCTGAGTTGACCCGCCGCCGCTGGCTATATCCGGCAGTACCGGCTGGTTGAAGTTCGCGACCCGGTTGCCAAACGGATCGTACTTGGTTCGCTCGACGACGGTCCCTAGATCGTCGGTCACCGTTTGCACCGACCCCAGCCGGTCCCCGTGCATGTACAGCGTCGTCTCGGTACCGGCGATGTTGGCGACGACCGGCCGAACCACCTGGGCTACTGGTCCTTCCGGCCCCTGCACATGGAACACGTGGTCCGCAGTACTACCGCTCGTCACCCGCTTCTCGTACAGCCGCCCGACGTAGGCCGTGTAGTTCGTCGGGCTCTTCCACTTGACCGCGCGCCGCCCGAAGCCGTCATAGCGAAGCGTGACCGACTGCGCGCCACCAATCTGCTTGGGCAGGTTGAACGCCGTATAGCTCAGCGTCTGCCCATCGGGCCGCTGGGTCTGGTTGCCGTTCAGATCGTAGCCGTAGTTGCCCCAGGGGCCGCTCGTCACGGCGTGCGGCCCGGCGTTTCGGACCTGGTCGTAGGACAAATGCACATTCTGGCCGGCGCCTCCGCCACTCCCCGGCGTGAAGTTGCGGTCGGTCAGGTTGCCAATGTCGTTGTACTGGTAAGCGACCTGCCAGCCACCCATGGCTGCGTTTCCGGCCGAGTCGGCGGCCAGCCAGCGCTTCACCCGATCGAGCTTGTCATACTCGAACCGCTCGTGTTCCGACGTGAGCAGATCCGATCTGCGGGCCAAATTGCCATCGGGCCAGTAGGCGTAGCTCTGCGCCATCAGCGGCACGCCCGCGCGGCTGGCTTGGATGCCATCGAGCCTGCCAGTCAGTGGGCTGTGGGTGCGGAAGGTCTCGACCAGGTTTCCGTACTGCTCTTGCTCGATGTACCCCTCGGGCGAGGTGTCCTTGAGCTCCCAGTAGACCTTCGCGCTGGCGTCGTTTAGCACCTTCTGCAGGCGCCCCGAATTGCTATCGAAAACCTGGCGCACCACCAAGCGCGCGCTGCCAGGTGTGCTCGGATAGGCAACGGTCGCGACCCGGCCGTTGGCGTCGTAGCTCAGATCGACCTGGAACACCTCGCTCTCGATTGTCCACAGTTCACGGACCGGCCGGCCCACGAGGTCATAGAAGAACCGCGTTTTAACTCCTGTGGGGCTGTTGCTTTCCGCGAGTTTGCCCTGGCCCCCCGGAGCCGTATCCCACGTGAACTTGGTCGTGCCGTCGGTGTCAGTCTTCTGAGTCGTTCTCCCGAGCGAATCGAGGACATACAGCGTCTCGGCCCCGGCTGCGTCGACCTCTCGGCGTACGTCGCCGAACGAGTTGTAGAAGAACAGCCGCGTCCGCGCGTCGGGGTCGATCAACTTGGTCTGCCGGCCCCGCGAATCGTATTCCATCTTGGTCATCGTCGACGTGCCATCGGTCCCCGAACGCACCACGGCGCGAATCAGCCCGAATTCACCATACTCCGTGTCGGTCGCGACCTTGCCGGAATCGCTGAACATCTCTGTTCTCTCGGGTCTCCCTAACGGGTCTTCAATGGTGCGCGTGGTCTGCCCGGTCTCGTTGATGAACGTGCTGACGAGATCCTGATAGGTGGCCGTCGCTTCGACGATCTGGGTCGGCGCGGGCCCCGCTTCGTCTGGTCGTTGGATGCGCAAGACACGTCCCAAGCGATCGTACAAGAGGACCTTCGCTGCCCCCGCCAGGGCACCGGCCGCACTGGGCCTGGTTATCGAGGCCAGGCGGCCCATGTCGTCGAAGGTCTTGAGGCTGTAGCTCAAGGTACCATCGAAGTTGAGGTTCTCGACCTTGATCTCCTGGCCCAACCGGTTGGAGGTGCGATCCAGGCGTCCGCCGCCGTCCCGGGTCATCGATGTCAACGTCGTGAATCTGGCATCAGCCAACACCGAGCCCGCCTCGATCCCACGCGCATAGCTAACCGTTACGCCTCCGCCCCCTGGGAGGCGCTCGCGTCTCAACCGTCCGAAGCGATCGTACTGGCGATCGATGCGAGCGCCGTTCGGGTCGATGATCGCGCCAGGAACTCCGAGCGCTGGATGGATGAGCGTCGTTGTGACATGGCCAAGAGCATCTCGCGCTGACAGAGGATGGATCGATTCGTCATCGTACGTGAACGTGGCCGCGCGCTTGCTACCATCCCCCGCGGTCGCCTCCACCTTGGTCACCTGGCCCGCGGCGTTCCTGGTGAAGTCAGTCTTCAGGTACTCGTCGGCGGTTCCGCTGGGCTCGATGGTCTCGGAACTGACCACGCCCTTGCCAGGATCCGGCGTGTATGTCCGGGTCCGCCTCCCGCTCCAGATACCGTCGCTGGCCTCGACGATGTTGGTCGGGATCCCGATCAGCCAGTTGGGTCGATCGTTCAAGTAGCTGTACGCGACGCGATCGACTTGCGTCCCCAGCCGCATTTGCGTCGTGGTCGTCGTGGACTCCACATTCCCGACATCCGATTCGGCCGGATCGTAGGTATAGACCGTCGTGGCCGAGCGCAAGATCGAGCCCGGAGTGCTCGACTCCTCGAGTGTCCTCTGGGTGGGCCGGGTGTAGTACGTGAGACCGCTGTTGGCGGTGACCAACTCGTACGAGTATGTCACGGTTGACTGGCGGGTCTGGTCGGTGTTGGGCAGGACGGTAGTCTTCGTTCGCGTTTTCGGCAGGCCTGCCTCTACGTAGGCGGAGACGCCGCCCCCGATGCTCTGGATGCGCGTCAGATCTGACGTCTCGACGGTTTCGGTCTGGGTCTGCTCATTGATAACGCTGGAGCTAGCGAAACCGAGCCATCCGCTGCCCAGCAGATCGATTCGCCCATCCTGGTAGCTGTACGTGAAGAGGTTCTGCGCGCTGCCGATGCCGTTGTCGACCGCCCACTGCTTGACAACCCACGGGCCTCGCTGGGCGCACAGCTGGGGATAAGTGCACCCGGTGCCGGGGGTGTAGACGGTGCGGTCCGACAGCGGCCGGTAGGTAACGCCGGTCTTCTTGCCCATGCCGTCCTTCACCGACACCAGCATGTCGCTCTTGTTGCCCTGGCGAACCCACAGATGAACTTTGTTGTCGGACGGCGACACCTGCACGAGATCCGTCAGCCCGTCGCCATTGACGTCGAGCAGCTGCGACAGCTTGTGGTTGTAGATTGGAGCCGCCGGCGCCAACGGGCCGTTGGCCGGCGAGCCCACGGGAATGGGAAGCGAAACTGGCACGAGTCGGCCGCTGCCGTCGGCGTCGCCATTCTTCGACAGCAAGACCATCAGATTGCTTCTGGTCGCTGCGGGCGCGGGCATCGCAGTGCTGTCGCGGGTGGCGCCGTTGTCGACCAGCAGGATGTCCTGGCGGCCATCGCCATCGAAGTCGAGCACGCGAATGCCGACATCCTGGGCGTCCACCCACGACGCCCCGATCGCGAGCTTGCCTTCCAGGGCCATGGCGGTTAGCTGCGTCTGGGGCTCGATAGCGCCGAAGGAACCGCCCGTGTTCTGGATGACGGCCGGGACGGCCTCGCCCTGGGCCAGTCGGAGGGCGTCCGGGGTGCCGTCCCCGTTCAAGTCGATGAAGAAGTATTTGTTCGCCTGCTGTGCCGTGGAACTAAGCAGGGTCGTGCTGAGGTAAGGCCACTCGTCCCCACCAGTAATCTCGGGATCATCGTGCCTCATCGATACGAGGCGACTTCCTCCAAGCATGTTCGGCGGAAGCGCGAGGAACTCGGCGGTGCCATCTCCGTCCACGTCCGTCGCATAGGCGTTCCAGCGCGTCAGGGGGTCCACCATCAAAGGGTTCTCATGGCGACAAGCCATGTTGACGTCGAACGCCGCATATGTGTTTGGTCCCGTGGGCTTATGCACGCCCCAGTTTCCCTCCGGCCGCGGCCGCGCCACCGCCCCAAGTCCCTTGCCGTCGGTGTCAAACGTGAGCATCGCGGAATTCGCCGCTGAGTAGCCTAGCAACCCCATAGCCTCCGTGAACGTGCCCGTACCGTTGCCCAAGTACACCTTGATCTTGTTTGGGGAGGCAGGATCGGGCACGAAGATGTCCGGATACCCATCCCGGTTCTTGTCCAACACCAGAATGTCGTCCGACCTCATCGCCAAGGCAGTCGCGATGTTCAGTTCCTGCGGTGGCCCGAAGTTGTCCTTGCCCTGGGCGTCCACGATGCTCGCGCGGTAGGTCCAACTCTTCCCGTTGCGGTAGAGCAGATCGTCGCGGCCGTCGTTGTTCACGTCGGCCGGTACTATCGCCCAGTAGGCATCGAAGGTCGCCTGCCGCGCGTCGGTGACGGTGGTGACGATCTCTTCAAAGCTCGTACTCCCCGCCTCGTACGTGAGGGTCGTCGGTGCCTTGCAGGCCGTGGTTGCGAGTGTCGGATCACCGTCGCACTCCTTCACCGAGTCCAGCAGGTGGCGCCCAGTCGCCGACGACGTGGCGTACGTCAGGACGTAGGTCCGGAAGATCGGCGAGTTCTGGCCGCCCGGCGCGCGCATCTCTACGCGATCCAGAAGTTGCGTGTTCTGGAACCTCAACCCAGCCACATACGAGAACCGCTGCGCTTCAGCATCTCGCGTCTTGTAGACAAAGGCGACCGAGCGACGGGCTGGCAGATAGCCTGGCCCCGACGTGTACTGGATATAGGTGGTCCGAGGTTCGAGATACTCGGGTTCGCTCCCGACCGGGGTACCAATCCCCGTGTAGCTGTAAGTCATCGTGTTGTCGAACCGATCAGCAGTGCTCTTTAAGAGCCACGCGTGGCGAAGGCGCGATGAAGTCGGCAGTCTATCCGAAGGTGTCGGCGGCTCCGTGGTCTCCGAGTCGGCGCTCCAGCTCTCCTGAACGCCCTCGACCAGCGCGCCCGTTCCGCCGTAGACGTGCTTGCGTCCGTCCGGTGTGTTGACCTCGAACGCCTCGGGCAGCGATGGGTTCGCGGGGGATACCTGGGTGATCCTGACCCGAACGAACGACTCCGGGTCTGTCCGGTACTCGGCGTTCAGCACCATGTGGGGAGGAGGGCTGCCGGCCCCGATGGGCACCAGCCGCTGACCGTTCAGGCAGAGCGCATCGCTGGAATCCCACTGGATCCCCGTGTTCTGTGCGTCCCGGCGGGTCCCTTTCGCGCACCGGTGGATTTGCGACAGGCTACCGGAAAGCGACCAGCCAACGCCCGCGATCCCGTCTCCCCCGCCGCTCGAATAGCCAAGCGCCAGGTTGGGCTGAATTCCGTTGCGACCGGGCGGCACCCACAACGGGATCTTGTAGCTCGCCGAGCCCTCGCGGCTCACCGACAACGACCCTTGCGTCGCCCCCACGTCGGTTTCGGTGGCAAGCAGCGTCTGGGCGTGCGAGGCGTCGAGCGCGACCTCCGGATTCTGCTTGACCGTGTAGCAGACGCCCCCGATGAGCACTCCGTCGCCGCCGTCGGCGCAAGTCTGTACCCCATCGCACTGAGGCGAAGCCATGGTCGCGTTCACGGTGGTAGCTCCCAGCGTCCAGCTCACTGCAGTCCCGTCGATCGACCTGACCGAGAACGCTGCCGGGTGATCGCCGGGCTCGAACCACTCTGGCTGGCCGCCACTCAACGACAAAGGCGTGACCTGGTTCGAACCGCCGATGACCACGTTGACGTTCTGCTGCCCTGCCAAGTTGTATCCGAAAAAGGCATCAAAGCCGGCGCTACCAGGACTGATACAACTGAGCCTGGGCGTGACGAAGCACTGGCCCGGGCGGCTCGGATCGGCCGAGCAGGTGCCCGCCAAGCACGCCTGCGAGTTGCAAGTCCCCTGCGTCCCCCCGCACGACGTCCCGTCAGCCAGGTTGCTCCCCGTCACCGCGTTCCCCGCGCCGTCGCAGGTCTCCCGGCCATTGCACACGTTGCCGTCATCGACGACCGTCCCCGCCGCAAGGTTCGTGAACTTGCACCCAAGCACGGCGTCGCATGCAGCCGCTACGCACAGGCTCGGCGCTTGGCACGCCACCGCCGCCCCCGCCGTGCACACGCCGCCCTGGCACATCTCCTGGCCGTTGCACGCGTTGCCGTCACCGCACAGGTAGCCGTTGGGCTTCTGCGAGCACGGGTCCGGGGCGGTCACGCCGCACGCGACCCGCTGGGGCATGTAGCGCACGCGGATGGCGTGCTGCTGGACGCTGCCACCCGGCCCGTCGTTCTTTTGCGCCACGGCGACGATCTGCCGCTGGTCATTGATGGCGGGAGCCTCGGTCGGCGTCCACCCCAGCGCGGGATCGATGATGTCCGACAGCGGCCGGTAGCCCCATTCGTCCGAGTACACGAAGGCGCCGTAGGAGCTCCACCCAACGACGTCGCCCTGCCTATTCACCCCCTGGGCGCTCGCCCAGCCCGAGGCCGGACCGATGTCGCGCGTGTCGATGATGGTCCCGTTGGCGTCGAGGGTGACCCGGAAGGCGCGAAAGCCGTGG
>JANPCZ010000052.1:0-20644 GCA_031431215.1 Myxococcales bacterium | reverse complement strand
ATGTCGTCGAAGCCGCGCTCGAGCACTTTCGGAAGAAGCCTGCGCTGAGCTTCTCTGACTGTCTCATTCTGGAGATCGCCCGAAAGGCCGGACATCTGCCGCTCGGGACATTCGAACGAGACCTCGGGAAACTCCCGGGTGCTCAGCGTCTCTAAAGTGCGAGCAAGTCATCTACCTGCTTCAGTCGTTGGAGGCGAAGGGCTGCCTCGCCATTCTCGACCGACCAGGATCTGGTCCTTCGCATTGCCGGTGTACGTGCCCGGGGGCAGCGCCTGGATCGAGGGCGGCGTGACGTAGATGGGGTAGCTGGTGTCGTGGCCGTTGCCAGGGCCGGCAACGCGGCCGGAATCGACAATCACCAGACCCGACGAATCGCTGGAACATGACCGCCCCCATTTCCTTCATGGTCGCCCGCGCCCTCAGATCACGTAGTCGTCGCGGAAGATCTTGGCTTCTTCGAGGTCGACCTTGACCAGATCACCCTGCACGATGGCCATGGCGTCGAGCTGGGTGCGCGGCAGCTCGACCGCGATGACGTCGCCCGAGGGCAAGGTGAGCTGCAGCTTCGCTGTCGGCCCCACGGTGAAAAGGCGGGTGATGGTGGCCAGCGCGACCGAACTGCCCGGCACGGCCCTGGCGATCTTCACGTCGTGCGGCCTCACGATGGCGCGGATGGCGGTGCCCTCGGGCAGGTCGGCGGGCGCGGCCACCGACAACGAGCCCAGGGTGGCGCGACCACGCGACACCCGACCGGCCAGCACGTTGGCGCCACCCACGAAGCCGGCGACGAACGGCGTGCGCGGCGCATCGTAGATCTCGCGCGGGGTGCCGGTCTGGTGCACGCGGCCCTGGTGCATCACCACGATCTGGTCGGCCATCTCCATGGCCTCGTCCTGATCGTGGGTGACCAGGATGGTGGTCAGGTGGGTGGCCTGGTGCAGACCGCGCAGGAAATCGCGCAGCTCGACCCGCACCCGCGAATCGAGTTGCCCGAACGGCTCGTCGAGCAGCAGCACCTTGGGCCGCGGCGCCAGCGCCCGCGCGAAGCCTACGCGCTGCTTCTGGCTGCCGGACAGCTGATCGGGAAAGCGCTCGGACAGCTCGCCTATCTGGACCAGGCCAAGCAGCTCGTCGACGCGCGCCCGCACGTCGGCGGCGGCGGTGCCGCGGATCTCCAGCCCGAAGCCGACGTTCTTGCGCACGGTCATCAGATCGAAAAGCGCGAAGGCCTGGAACACGAAGCCGATGCCGCGCTTGTCGACCGGTATCTGGGTGACGTCGTCGGAGCCCAGCAGGATGCGACCCTCGCTCACCGGCTCGAGGCCCGCGATGCAGCGGAGCACCGTGGTCTTGCCCGATCCCGACGGACCCAAGAGCGCCGTCACTTTGCCCGACGGCGCGACGAAGCTGGCGTCGAACACGGCCGGGCTGCCCTTGAGCGTGAACCGCTTGGTGAGATGGCTGACCTCGACATCCATCAAAGCCTACGCCCTTCCGGTCACCCGACGCTCGATGATCTTCTTGCCCACCAGGGTCGCAAGCCCCAGCAGCGCCAGCAACGACGCCACCGCGAACGCGCCGACGAAATCGAATTCGTTGTACAGGATCTCGACCTGCAACGGCATGGTGTTGGTCAGCCCGCGGATGTGACCCGACACGATCGACACCGCACCGAATTCGCCCATGGTGCGCGCGTTGCACAGGATGACCCCGTAAAGCACGCCCCATTTCACCTTGGGCAAGGTGACCTGGAAGAAGATGCGCCAGCCGCCCGCGCCCAGGGTCAGCGCCGCCTCCTCCTCGTCGCTGCCGCCTGCTTGCATGATGGGCAGAACCTCGCGCACCACGAACGGGAAGGTCACGAAGGTGGTCGCCAAGACAATGCCCGGGATGGCGAATATGACCGACACGTCGTGCGCCCCGAGCCAGCCGCCCAGGCTGCTGCGGCCGCCGAACAGCAGCACGAAAATCAGGCCCGATGTCACCGGTGACACCGAGAACGGCAGATCAATCAGCGCCAGCAGGAGGCTTTTGCCGGCAAACCGGTACTTGGTCAGCAACCACGAGGCCGCAATCCCGAACGCCGTGTTGAGTGGCACGACGATGATCGCGACCAGCAGTGTGAGTCGGATGGCCGCCAAGGTCTCGGGCTTGGTAATGGCCTCGATGTACTTGCCGACGCCCTTGCTGAACGCCTGCCCGAACACCGAGATCACGGGCAGCGCGACGAACAGTCCCAGGAACAGCCCACACAGCGTAATCAGCGACCAGCGAACCAGCGCCGGCTCGGTCAGTGCACGCACCGACAGATACGGCCGCACCGGCGGCCCGTCATCGACCAGGCGTGCGGTCGGTGGCGCGCTAGCCATGCCGGCCTCGTGCGCGGCTCCACGCCTGCAACGCATTGATGGTGAACAGCAGCACGAAGGATCCGGCCAACATCACCAGCGCCAGCGCGGTGGCGCCCTGGTAGTCGTACTGCTCCAGCTTGTTGGCGATGAGCAGCGGCACAATCTCGGTCCGCTTGGGAATGTTGCCCGAGATGAAGACGATCGAACCGTACTCGCCAAGCGCCCGCGCGAATGCCAGCGCGAAGCCGGTGCACAGCGGCGGCAGCACCGCCGGCAACAGCACGCGCGTGAAGGTCTGCCAGCGCGTCGCGCCCAGCACCGCCGCGGCCTCCTCGACCTGAGGATCGATCTCCATCAATACCGGCTGGATGGTGCGCACGGCGAACGGGATGCCGACGAAGATCATGGCCACGATGACGCCGGTGGGCGCGAACGCGACCTTGATGCCCAGGGCTTCGAGTGGCCCGCCCAGCACGCCGGTGCGCGCGTAGATGGCGGTGAGCGCGATGCCCGCGACCGCCGTCGGCAGCGCCAGGGGCAGATCGACCAGCGCATCGAGCAAGGCCCGCCCCGGGAACTTGTAGCGCGACAGCACCCACGCCAGCATGAGCCCGAACACGGCGTTTACCGTGGCAGCGACGAACGCACCGCCGAAGCTCAGGCGATAGGCGTACAGCGCTTTGTCATGGCTGATGGTGGCCCAGAACTCCGCGAACGACAGGCCCGCGGTCTTCAGCACCAGGCCGGCCAGTGGAATCAGCACCACCAACGACAAATAAGCCACCGTGAACCCAAGCGTGGTGCCGAAGCCGGGCAGCACGCTCGGTCGCCAGCCTTTGAGGGACGTGCTTCGCGGCGTGGCGGTCGCCATCAGCGGCCCACTTCCAGCGAATCGAAGAATGCGCCGTCGGCGAAGTGCTGCTGGTTCACCGCGCTCCAGCCACCCAGGCTGTCGATGGCCACCAGATTGATCGACGGGAAGGCACCAGGATGCGCCGCCAGGACGGCTTTATCGCGTGGGCGCAGATGGTGGCGCAGCGCCAGTTCCTGGCCCGCGCGCGAGAACAGAAACTCCAGGTACGCCTGCGCCAGTGCGCGCGTGCCGCGCCTGTCCACGGTAGCGTCGACCACCGCGACCGGTAGATCCGCGCGGATGCTCACCGATGGTGTCACCACGTCGAACGCGTCGCTACCCAGGGCCGTGCGCAGAAGCTCAGCCTCGTTCTCCCACGAGATGAGCACGTCGCCGATGCCACGCAACGCGAACGTCGTCGATGACGCCCGCGCGCCCGGGTCCAGCATGGGCGCGTTCCGGTACAGCGCCCGGATGAAGTCCTCCGCGCGTGCCTGGTCGCCCGACGCGCGGTGGAGCGCGAACACCCACGCGCCCAGATAATTCCAGCGCGCGCCGCCCGATGATTTCGGATGCGGCGTCACCACGCGCACGCCGGGCTTCACCAGATCGTCCCAGTCGCGGATGCGAAGCGGGTTGCCCTTGCGCACCACGAACACGATGGTCGAGTAGAACGGCGAGCCACCATGGGGCAAGCGCTGCGCCCAGCCCGCTTCGATGCGGCCTGACTCGCTCGCGATTTTGTCGACGTCGAACGACAGCGCCAGCGTGACGACGTCGGCGCGGAGCCCCTCGATCACGGAACGAGCCTGCTTGCCCGAGCCGCCGTGCGATTGATGCACCACCAGGGTTTTGCCGGTGTCCTGCTTCCAGCGTGCCGCGAAAGCCTGGTTGACGTCAGCGAATAGCTCGCGGGTCGAGTCGTACGAGGCGTTGAGCAGGGTGACGTCTGCTGCGCCCGCGCTGCATGCCGCCGCGACGAGCGTGGACGCGAGTGGGAGAAGGCGGCGCATCGGATGGCCTAGGACGAGGTGGCGGGCTTCTCGGCCGGCAGCAGGGCCGTGCCCGCGACATAGACCGCGATACCGACCAGCAGCGCCATGCGAAAGCCAAAGTTCATCGACAGCGCCATGGCGGCGATCGAACCCACGACGCTGGCCGCGCCGTTCAAGCCCCAGCCCCACGACACGGTGCCCGGACCGAAGCTGTTGGCCACCCGCACGCCCGACGGCAAGAGCGCGCCCATGAGCAGACCAGGCACGGCCACCAGCAGCGCCGCGATGGCGATGCGCACCGGCAACGGCAACCCAAGCAACAGGTGGAAAAGCGGCGTGAGCAGGAGCGCGTAGAGCACCAGCACCACGGCCAGCAGTGCCACCGCGCGGCGCACGTAGCCCGCAAGCCCGAAGCGCCGTGTGCCCCAGGCCGAGATGGCGCTGCCGGTTCCCGAGGCGCCCAGGAGACTGGCCAGGATCACGGCCAGCGCGTAGATAGGGTGGCCGAGGAACAGCACGAAGGTCTGCATGAAGCCCATCTCGACCAGGATGAAGCCGCCACCCAGCGCCAGGAAGTAGCCCACCACGCGCAGCTTGGCGCGCCGGTCCGACGCCAGGCTCTTGCGCTCGAAGACAAGCAGGGGCAGCACCACGAACAGCATGGTCAGCGCGCTCGAGATGACCAAGAGAAGCAGCAGGATGGCGACGCCCAGGTTGTTGATCTCAAGCGATCGGAAGCGGCCGAGCAGCGAGAAGAACTCGGCCTTGAACAGGTTGTAGAAAAAGAACGGCTTGTCGTCAGTCGTAGCGGTGGCGTCGTAGTTCAGCTTGGCGAGGAAGTCGCTCGCGCTGGGCGCCCGGATGAACCCTGCCAGGAACGCGTCCTCCTCGACGGTGTTGCGGCCGGCGTCGGGTGCGGCCAGCGACCCGGCGGGCTTTGACGGTGCGTACAGAATCTGCAAACGATCCGTGGCGGCCCGGTCGGCCAGAGCCTGGACGTCGGCGGCCGTGAACGGATCGCGATTGAGCAGCAGGGTCCCGCGACGCTCGCGATCGGTGGCCAGGAAGAAGTGCTTGTACACGTCCGCGGGCGCCACACCTCGGCGTTCCAGCGCCTCGCGCCCCAGCGCCAGCAGGCGCAGGAACTCCTTGGGCCGCCCGGCGTCGTACCAGCGGGTCACGCACACGATGCCGCCGGGCGCCAGGTGGCCCAAGAACTCTTCGAACGCCTCGGCCGTGTAGATGTTGTTCTCGGACAACGTGAACGCGCCCGACGACGACGACGCCCAGGTGTCGACCAGCGTGGCCTGGATCGATCCGTAGGCCTCCCCCGATCGGCGGATGAAGCTGCGGCCCTCGTCGACCACCACGTGCACGCGCGGATCGCGGTACAGATGGCCGGAATACTCGCCGTACTTCCCCTTCATGATGTCGTTGACGATGATCGGATTGACCTCGACCCCGACCACCTTGGGCACGCCGTTCATCAGCGCCGAGATCACGTCGGTGCCACCACCCGGTCCGATGATCAGGGCCGGCCGGTCGTGGCGGACGGCGTACACCAGGGCCGCGGTCCGGATCTCGCCGAAGCGCCGCGTCTGCGCCCAGTTGTTCTTGGCGGCGCCCGCCGACCAGATGCGCGTGGCGGCGTCGGCATCGATGAAGATCCACTTGTAGTCGGCCATGCCCTGCGCGACCGTGATCTGCGAGAACGAGTTCCACTTCTCGAATTCGACCGAGCGGCCGCCCAGGAACTTGTCGGGGTTGCGGGCCGCGCCGAAGCGCTTTTGTTTCTCCTCGCCGGTCGCGGCGAACAGCAACACCACGGCGAGCGAGCCCGCCACCGCCGCCACGCCGAAGCGCGCGCTCCGGGGCGCGGTGTCGCCCGCCGACAGCGCGAACAGCAGCGCCGAGCACGCCGCCACGGCCGCGTTGAGCACGATGGCGCCGGGCCCGCCGAAGGTCGATAGCGCAGGGATCACGAACACGCAGCCCAGGGCCGCGCCCACCAGATCAAAGGCGTACACCTGACCGATGCGCTCGCGCGCGGTCGCGATGGCGAGCGAGATGGCAAACCCCGACGACAGCAGCGTCAGCCCCGCGGTCGCGTACAGCGACGTCAGCTTGCCCAGGTTGGCCTGCCAGTTGTGCAAGCTGATGGGGC
Source organism: Myxococcales bacterium (assembly GCA_031431215.1). Lineage (GTDB taxonomy): Bacteria > Myxococcota_A > Polyangia > Fen-1088 > Fen-1088 > JANPCZ01. The sequence continues at coordinate 14,281 of JANPCZ010000052.1, read as the reverse complement.
TTTCGAGCGCCGCCTTCAGCGCCCACAGACAGGTGCCCGCGAACAGCAGCATGAACACCGCGGCGATGACCGGCGCGCGGCGTTCGGGGAACAGCCGCGGGAACAGGTAAATCGACACGCCCGAGACTGACAGCCCCAGCATGGCGATGGAAATCACCATGTACGCGAAGTGGTAGTACATCGTGACGCTGAAGATGCGGGTCAGCTCAAGCTCGAGACCGATGGTCGAGAAACTGGCGAGGGCCACGGCAAACGAGAACAGACGCCAGCGCATTGGGACCGCTTTATCGCATGCGGCCGTCGGAAATCAACGAGCTCGCGGCGTGCGGGCCAGTGCGTCGATGAGCGCGTCCAGCGCGTCGACATGCAGGTAGTGGCCGGCTTCGCCGAGCGTCGTGACCGGGCAGCCGGCGGCGTCCATGCGCGCGGCGTCGGCGTCGTTGACGTAGCGTGAGGCGCCGCCGCGAATGCAGCGCGTGGGCACCGCCCGCGACTCGACCACGGACCACAGATCGTCGCGCTGAAACCCGTCGTGCAGGGCCGCAAGCGCGTGGCGATCGATGCGCCAGGTGACCTGGCCGCCCTCCGCGCGCAGGTTCATCAGCAGCCAGTCAGCAAGCGCGGGCGATAGTCCCTGGCCGGTGAAGAACCCGCGCATCTCGCGGCGGTCGGCAGCGGCTTCGGGCGCTGCCAGCAGCACGTCGAGCACCTGGCGGGTGCCGCTTTCGGCCGGATCCATCGCGCCGGGGGCAATATCGAGCAAGACGATGTCGCGCACGCGCCCAGGCTCGATGCGCGCCGCGGCCAGCGCCACGCGGCCGCCGAGCGAGTGGCCGACCAGGCTGAGGGGATCGAGAAGGCCGGCCTTCGATGCACACGCCAGCACGGCGCGTGCCACGGTATCGGTGGTCGCATCGGGTGGCAGCGGCGGTGATTCACCGTGGCCGAGCAGATCGGGTAGCAGAAAGCACCGTTCGGCGTCCCGATCGAGCCAGCGCTGTGCGACCGTGCGCAGGTTCTTGCCCGAGCCGAGAAAGCCGTGCAGCAGCAACGTGGCGTGGCTGCCACTGCCGAGGGTGAAGGACGCCAGTGCGGGCACGCGCCGCGAATGTACCGGCAATGTCCAGGGTTCGAAAGCGCACCGGCTATGCGAAGAAGAATAGTCCCGATCGACAGCGCTTCGTGGTGACATCAGGCGCACGGTGAACGAGAAACCGGCTTCACCACCGCTCGCAACTGGCGGCGTCGGGATCGGCGCTGGTGTCGCGTCGGTCATCGGCGTGGGGCTGTTCGTCACGTCGTTGGCCAACAGCAAGGTGCTGGGGCTGTTGCCGTTGCAGTTCGTGCTCAAGAATCAGCTGGGCCTCGGGCCCGAGGCGCTGGCCTGGTTCACGACCCTGGCGCTCGCGCCCTGGTACGGCAAGCCGCTGGCGGGCCTGCTGACCGACGCGTGGCCGATCTTCGGCACGCGGCGGCGGCATTACCTGATGCTGGCGGGGCTGGTCGGCGCGGCGCTGTGGTTGGGACTGGCGTTCGTGCCGCGCACCTACGTCGGGTTGCTTGCCGCTGCGGTCGCCATCAACGTCGCAGTGGTCGTCGCCAGCACGGTCACGGGCGCGATCCTGGTCGAGGTCAGCCAGCGCCACCATGCCACCGGGCGCCTGTCCGGCCTGCGCAACGCGGTCGATTTCGCGGCGGTGATCGTGGCCGGGCCGCTGTCGGGGTTCCTGGCCACGAGAGCACTCGGGGTCACGGCGGCGACCGGGGCCATCCTCATGCTGGCGCTGGTCCCGGCGGCGCTTGCGTACCGCGAGCCAGCGCGGGCACCGGCGGAACCGCGGCGACTGGCGCGCGAGCTGCGCGCGCTGTTCTCGTCGCGCGCGATGTGGGGCACCGCGGCGGTCACGTTGCTGGTGACGGTCACTCCGGGTTTCCAGACGCCGCTGTTCTACGTACAGACGGGGCAGCTGGGCTTTTCCGGCCAACTTATCGGCAACCTTGGGCTGGTCGGCGGCATCGCTGCCATGGTTGCCTCGCTGGCTTACCTGCCGCTGTGCCGGCGCGTGCCGCTGCGAGGCTTGCTCTACGCGGGCATTGCCGCGGGCGCCGCAGGCGTGCTGCCGTTCTTGTTCTACCGATCGCCCGCGTCGGCGGTGGCGATCACCGCGGCGGCTGGCTTTCTCGGCACGCTCGCGATCTTGCCGCTGTTTGACCTGGCGGCGCGCGCGGCTCCTGCGGGCCTCGAAGGCCTGGGGTACGCTGTCGTGGCTTTCGTGATGAACCTGGGTATCGGCGCCTCGGATGTGCTTGGTGCGTGGCTCTACGCGCGCTTCGGCCTGACGTTTCGCGAGCTGGTCGCCGTCAACGCGGGCACCACCTTGCTTGCCCTCGCCGTCGTACCGCTGTTGCCACGCGCGCTCGTGGCAGCTCGCGAGCAGGAGCCGGCATGAAATCGCAACGCTTCATCGCCACCTTCGTCACGGTGGCGCTCGCCGCCGCCGGTGGGCGCGCCACGGCCGATGAAGCGAAAGCGTCGCAGCCCGAGCCGGCGATCGCGGCTAGCTGGGTAGTCGATGGAGCGGTGACCGCGGGTGCGTTCGCGGTCGCGGGCCTGTCGGGTCTGCTCACGGTCGACACCACGACCCGCTGGAACCGCCAGCTTCTGCCCTTCGACGACGCAACCAAACGCAATTTCTCGGCCAGCGCCGCGCGCCAAAGCGACGTGTTGCTGACGCTGTCGCTGGCCACGCCGGTCGCGCTTCAGCTTGGCCAGGGCGTGAACCTGGCGTCGGGCAAGCGGACGCTTGTCTACCTGGAGACCATCGCCATCGGTCTCGGGCTCAACGGTCTGACCAAGCGACTGGTCGCGCGGCCGCGTCCCTACGTCTACAACGAGAACCCGCGCGTCGCCGCCTACGCCATGGCTGAAGGCGACGACTCGCACCTGTCGTTCTACTCGGGCCACTCGGCCACGACGTTCGCGGCAGCGGCGGCCAGCGGCTACCTGTTCGCGCAGAGCACCGACGACATCCGGGCGCGCACGGCGGTATGGACCGCGGGGCTGTTGCTGGCGGGTGCGACGGCTGATCTGCGCGTGCGCGCCGGTAAGCACTTTCCCAGCGACGTTCTCACCGGTGCCGTCGTCGGTGCTGGGATCGGAACGCTGGTGCCGTGGCTGCATCACCGCGGCCACAACCCGCGGCATCTGACCATGCCGGAATGGATCGCCATCGTCGCCGCGCCGATCGCTGGCGCGCTGCTCGGCGAGCTACTGCCGGCAAGATCCGACATCACGGAACCGTTGTAGGGGTCTTGCGGGCCTACGGGCGATGGGCAGGCCCGTCGGTCCAGTCTTCGCAGGACAAGCCGGTGACACGGCCAAACTCGCGCAGGTTGTTGGTAACAAGTGTGGATCCGCGGGCGAGTGCATGTGCTGCGATGATGGTGTCTAGCGCCCCGATGGGCCGGCCGCGCCTCTCCAGTCCAGCGCGTACCCTGGCGTAGATCTCGGCCATCGCAGCCGGAAATCCGTCGATCGGGATGGTGGCGAGGACGGTCTCGACAGCGACACGATGGGGCGTGGTGGGATTCTTTGCCAGGCCGAAGCGCAGCTCCATCGCCGTGATGATGCTCATCGCGACCCGCTCGCGCGGCAACTGGACAAGTCGAGCTACCAACGCGGGCGCCCGTCCACGCATCATCAGGCTGAGGACGTTGGTGTCGAGCAGGTGAGTGATGCGCACGTTCAACTCACCAGAGGATCCTTGCGCTCAGGCAAGCGGGATCGATCTCCTAGATCGAAGGCAGCATCCTTGCCGGCGGCCATTTGATCGGCGAATCCGACCGGCCAGCCCTTGCGGTCCACCGCATGCGGCGCGGGTTCCAGCACGATCCGCCGCCCTTCTCGACGAATCTTCACTTCAGCCGTGTCCAGTCGAAAGCTCTTGGGCAGCCGCACCGCCTGGCTTCGCCCTGACCAGAACACCTTGGCGCGTGCCTCGTGAGCGGCGGGGTGGGGCACGGGGAGTTTCCGGGCGCGCGCTGGCATGGCTGTCAAAGTATATCTCATTGAGATATATCAACCACGCGAAGTTGTACTGTGTCGGCCACACGCCCTGAGGCGCGCCGGCGCCTCCTCTGATAAGAAGCAACTGCCGTGCAGCCGCGAAGAATCCTGATCGGCGTGATCGTCGGCGCGGGCGCTGGCCTGGCGGTGCGCGCGCTGGCGCCGGGCGCGGCCTGGGTCGCCTTCGTCGAGAGCAACATCGCCACCGTGGTCGGGCAGATCTTTCTGCGCCTGCTGTTCATGCTGGTGATACCGCTGGTGTTCTCGGCGCTCGTGGTAGGCGTGGGCGGCATCGAGCTGCGCCAACTGGGCCGCATGGGCGCCCGCGCGCTCGGCTACACCATCGTGGCGTCGACCATCGCGGTCCTCATCGGCCTGGCGCTGGTCGACACCATCCGTCCCGGCGAAGGTGTGTCCGAGGCGGTCCGGCAGATGGCGTGGGCGAGGAAGGCGGTGGCGGCTGCGCCCGCGCCGGCCGAGCTGACGCCCGCCGCGTTCCTCATCGCGCTGGTGCCCGACAACCCGTTCAAGGCAGCGGCGAGCGGCGACATGATCGGCTTCATTGTCTTCTCGCTCATTTTCGGCGTCGCGATGGCGCTGACGCGGACCCCCGCGACCGACCGGCTGCGCGACGCCATCACGGGCCTTTACGACGTGATGATGACCTGCATCGACGGGGTGCTGCGCTTCGCACCCATCGGGGTCGGGGCGCTGCTGTTCTCGATGACGGTGCGGCTTGGCGCCGGCCTGCTCACGCAGCTTGCGTCCTACGTGGGCGTCGTCCTGCTGGGCCTCGCCATCCACATGTTCGTGGTCTATCCGATCATGCTGCAGTTCGTGGCGCGCACGAGTCCGTTGGGATTCTTTCGCGCGGTGAAATTGGTCATGCTGACCGCGTTCGCGACGTCGTCGTCGAGCGCAACCTTGCCCACGGCGCTGAAGGTGGCCGAGGAGAATCTGCACCTGCCCCGCGACGTGAGCCGTTTCGTGCTGACCGCCGGCGCCACCATGAACCAGAACGGCACCGCGCTTTACGAGGGTGTCACCGTGCTGTTCCTGGCGCAGTTGGCCGGCGTGCACCTGGGCGTCGGGCAGCAGGTGCTGGTGATGGTCATTTGCATCCTCGCGGGCATCGGCACAGCAGGCGTGCCGGCCGGCTCGCTGCCAGTGGTGGCGATGATCCTGGGCTTGTTCCACGTGCCGCCCGAGGGACTGGGCCTGATATTGGGCGTCGATCGCCTGCTCGACATGTGCCGAACGACCCTGAACGTGACCGGCGATCTGGTCCTGGCCAGCTGCGTGGCGCGTACGTCAGGGTCCAAGCCTGCCGAGCCAGCGCCGCCAGCCGTCACGTCAAAGTGACGTCTTGGCCGCCAACCTCGGGACCGAAGCCTGATGCCGACGCTGATGGAACCCCGATGAAAGCCTGATGGTAGATCCGATGGAAAACTTGATGGCGCCCATCAGGGGTGTAGCCTTTCCCTCGGTGACAACAGGTTTCACACGGGTTCGCAGGGCCATCAGACCTCCGGCCGGGTGCGTCGGCTGGTTCTCGCGCCGGCAGGCCGCGGCCGAGCTGGGACTGCCAAGCGACTTCAAGCTGCGCGAGCTTGAGAAGCGGGGCCGCCTGCACCCGGTCCGCGGAGCGATGGGGGCGGCGTTCTACCCGCCGGCTGAGGTGCTGGCGCTGAAGGTGGCGCTCGGGGCGCCCGCCGTGCCGGGGCCGCCGCGACGGCACTGGTCGGACGCCGAGCTGGTCGCGCTCCTGCGTGAGCGCACCCCGGATGGCCGCGCCCGCAGCGTGGTCGATCTGGTGGTCGATGCCGGCATCGACATTGCGCGCGCCGAGCGGGTGTTTCGCTTCTGGGCGTCGCGCGACGTGCCCGCCCGGGTGGCGCGCGAGGTGCCGCGTCTGCCGGCCCCTGCGGTTGCCGCTGTCGTCGCCGCATCCCCGCACGAGCGTCGCAGCCCGACCCGCATTGACCACGCCGCGCTGCTGTCCCGGCTGCGCGACCCGGATCCTCGGGTGCGTGCCGAGGCTTTCGCGAAGCTGCGCTCTGCACGTCCGTGAGGCGCGCGCTCGCGCGCGCGCCGCGCCGACAGAAGCGAGAATTTTCTGCCCCGGTCGGGCGACAGCGTCGCGAAATCGACCCGCGCCAGCACGGCGGTGAAAAATCCCTGCGTGAGATCCTCGGCCTCCTGAACCGCATGCGGGCGCATCGCGCATACATAATGGAACGTCGGCTGCCAGTAGCGTGCGAGTAGAACCTCCAAGCTAGCCCGCCGCTCGACCGGATCGTCACTCGCGGCAGCCACGATGCGCGACCATTGTGTGACTGGGAATCGGGGCGAATTGGGTGGCGCACCTGACTCACTCACGAGTTCAGAATAGCAAAGCCAGCCCAACCCGTAGTCGAAACGAAGGGCCTGACCTGATTTGGTAGACGGTCTCTAAACGGGAATTCCCGATTCGAGAGGACCTCGATGCGCTGCCGCCGCCTTCACGCCACCCATGAGGCGCATGATGGCTTCCTGGGTCGCCTGCGCGCGCGGCAGCTCGCCAACCTGGCGGCCGTTGCGCAGCACCAGCACCCGGCGCGACAGCTTGAGCACCTCGGGCAATTCGCTCGAGATCAGCACCACGGCGGTGCCCTGCGCGCACAGCTCGTCGACCAGATCGTGGATCTCGGCCTTGGCGCCGACGTCGACGCCGCGGGTGGGCTCGTCGAGCAGCAGCACACGGCAGCGCGCCGCCAGCCACTTGGCCAGCACCACTTTCTGCTGGTTGCCGCCCGACAGACCCGCGACCACGAAGTCGATGCCGGGCGCTCGCACGCGCAGGCGCGCGTAGTAGTCCTCGCACAACTTCCGCTCGGCGCCCGCGCGCACGAAGCCCAGGTTCGACAGGGCGGGGCCGTCCAGCACCGGCAGAGTCAGATTCTCGCGACCCGACAGGCCGAGGATCAGGCCCTGGCGCTTGCGATCTTCGGGCACCAGGCCCACGCCCAGCGCCATCGCCGCCACCGGATCGCCCATCTGCACCGGCTTGCCGTCCAGAAACACCTGGCCCTCGACGTCAGGATCGAGCCCGAAGATCGCCTGCGCGATCTCCGAACGGCCGGCGCCCACCAGTCCCGCCAGCCCGATCACCTCGCCGGCGTGGACAGCGAACGACACGTCCTGGAACTTGCCGAACGATGACAGGCCCTGGACGCGCAGCACCTCCTGGCCCGGGGCCTTGGCCAGATAGCGCGGATGGTACTCTTCAAGACGCCGGCCGATCATCGCCTGCACCAGTGCGGCCTCGTCGAGCTGGGCGACCGGCGCGGTGATCACGTGGCGGCCGTCGCGCAGGACCGTAATGGTGTCGCACAGGCGGTAGATCTCCGGCATGCGGTGCGAGACATAAAGGCACGTCACGCCCTGCGCGCGCAGCTTCGCCAGCAACTCGTATAGGCGTTCGACCTCGCCCTGCGACAGGCTGCTGGTCGGCTCGTCGAATACGATGACCCGCGCGCCGCTGCCCACCGCCGCCGCGATCTGCACCATCTGCTGCTCGCCCAGGGTCAGCTCACCGACCCGGCGGCGCACGTCGATGGCGGCGTCGATGGCAGCCAGCATCCGGCGCGCACGCTCTGCCATGCCCGCGTACGAGACGAAGCCCCAGCGCGCCGGCAGATCGCCCAGACACAGGTTCTCGGCGACAGTCAGGTTGTCGGCGAACGCCAGCTCCTGGTGCACCATGCCCACGCCGGCGGCGCGGGCGTCCGCGGGCCCGTGAAAATGCACCTCCTGGCCGCCGAGCAAGATGCGTCCGCCGTCGCGCGCGTGGATGCCCGCCAGGATCTTGCCCAGCGTGCTTTTGCCGGCGCCGTTCTCGCCGCAGATCGCATGGCAAGATCCGGCCGCCACGTCGAACGAGACGCCCTCCAGCGCGAGCACGCCGGGAAAGCGCTTCGAGATCCCGTCGAACCGCAGCGCGGGCGTGGTCACAGCTTCAGGTACGAATCGGGCACGTCGGTGAAGCCCCACTCTTTGAGCTGGCGGGCCCAGGCACCGAGCGTCTCCTTCGACACACGCGTCGGCCTCATGGGCACGATGCTGGGCACGTCCTTCTTGAAATGGATCTTGTCGATGATGGTCTCGACCCCGACCGAGCCCCACAGAAACACCGGCTGCGCCAGCAGCACCGGCGCCAGGCCCTTCTCCACGTACGGCAACATCGGCGGCAAAGCGTCCACCGCGACGACCTTGACCTTCTTCGGATCCAGATCGGTCAGCAGCGTCTTGGTGAACAGCGGCCAGCCGCCGACCAGCGCCCAGCCGGTCGTGTCGGGGTAGGCGTTCTGCACGCGCACCATCTCGGCGGCCGCGTCCTGTGGCGTCTCGATGTGGAAGAAGGTATCGACAACCTTGATGCCAGGGTGGCGCGCCGCCTCGGCCTTGACGCCCTCGACGCGCTTGCGCAGGTTGGGCGCGTTCTGGTTACCGGCCAGGATGGCGACCTTGCCTTTTTCGCCCATGAGGGGCGCCAGCTCTTTCATGACGGCCTCACCGATCTTCACGTCGTCGACGCCGTAGAACGCGAAGCGCTTCGACTGGGGCGCGTCGCTGTCGAAGGTCATGACGGGCACGCCGCGCGCGACCGCGTCGTTGATGGCGCCGGTGACCTTGCCGGCGTCCGAGCACGAGATCAGCACCGCGTGGGCGCCCTCGTTGACTGCCTGGGCGATGCGCTGGGCCTGCACCTGACCGTCCTCCTGCGGCGGCGTCAGCCAGGCTACCTCGATCTCGATCTTGTGCTCGGCCGACAGCTTCTTGGCCGCCGATTCGGCGCCGGTGCGTGCGGCGAGAAACACCGGGTTGGTCGAGCTCTTGGCGATGACCGCGATCTTGTACTTGCCCGCGCCACCACTGGGCGCGGCGGGCGGTTGCGCCTGCGCCGTCGGTGCCGGCTGCCCGGGTGGGGCCGGCGTGTCCTTCTTGCACCCCGCCGCGAAAAGCCCGCTGCCAAGCAGAAACCCGATGGCCAGTATTCCGTGTCGTCGTTGCATCCCTGACTCCTTGTGAGGCGTCTGTCTTTGTCCGTTACCCGCTACCCTTGCGCCGCGCGTGTCGCCGCCGCCGCGCGTGCCAGCCGCCGCACGGTCAAGCGGGCGCTGGCCTGATCGATGACCACCGCGACGACGATGGCGCAGCCGATGATGATCCATTCGTAGTTTTGATCGAAGTGCAACGTGCGAATTGACTGGCGAATCAGCACGATGAGCAGCGCGCCCAGCATGGCCGATACGGCGCTGCCCTTGCCGCCCGACAGCGACGCGCCCCCGACGACGGCGGACGCGATCACGTACAGCTCGTAGCCGTTGGCGTCCCCGCACGACGCCGAGCCGTAGAAGCTGGCGCCCATGAACGCGGCCACGCCGGCGGTCGCGCCCGACACCAGGTAGACGCCGATGCGGATGCGCCCCAGGCGCAGCCCCGAGAACCGGCTGGCCTCGGCGTTGCCGCCGATGGCGAACACGTGGCGCCCCATCACGGTACGGCTGAGGTACACCGCGCCGAGCACCGTCACCAGCAGCATCACCAGCATGGGCACCGGGTACAACGACTTGCCGAAGCCCAGCGGCGACTTCGCGATCGCGGTCAACCCGTCGGGAATGAGGATACTTTCGGCCTTGCTGGTGACGAACGCGATGCCGCGCAGAATCCACATTGAACCCAGCGTGATCACGAACGGATGCACCTTCAGGCCCACCACCATCGCCCCGTTGAGCAGCCCGCACGCAAGCCCGACACCCAGGCAGATGCCGAGCCCGAGCAAGAGCGAGCCCGGGCCCGACATCGGTCCGGCGGCACGTAACGCCATGGCCATGCTGGTGCCCGACAGCGCGTAGATCGATCCGACCGAAAGATCGATCCCGCTGGACACAATCACCACGGTCGCGCCCACCGCCATGACGGCGAAGAAGCTGGCGTCAGTGGCGGTCTGGATGAGGGTGTAGGAGTTGAGGAAGCTGTTGACCTCGCGCCCGGTCACGCGGTCCACATGCGATCCGGCCAGCAGGCCCAGCGCCGCGACCAGCAGCGCGATGACCAGCACCAGCCCCGCTTGTTGCGAGTTGAGGAGGTGCCGCACCAGCGCCGCCGCCTTGCTTGATGCGGGCGCCGGGGCCGAGGTGGTCACCGGAGCTTTCAAGGCGCCTCTTTTACCGCAGGCGGAGTGGCGTTCAAGCCGGGCGACGCGGACGGGGCCGCCCTGCTAGAGTGCCGCGCGCGATGAAACCCCTTGTCATCTGGAGCAACCATGCGTTGTCCGACGAGGCCGCGCGCCGGCTGGTCGCAGGCTGCGCCACCCACCGCCTGCTGCTCCCGCCCGCGCGCTCCGTCCCGGGCGCGAGCCGCGCCGAGTTTGATCAGTCGCTCGCCACCGCCGACATTGCGTTCGGGCAACCCGATCCCGCGCAGGTCATAGCGCTGCCGAACCTGCGCTGGATCCAGCTGAGCAGCGCTGGCTACACGCCCTACGATCGCGAGGATCTGTGGCACGCCCTGCGCGCCCGAGGCGCGGCCCTGACCAAGAGCTCGATGGTGCACGACGAGCCATGCGCCGAGCACGTGCTGGCGTTCATGCTGGCCCATGCGCGCCAGCTTCCCGATGCGGTCGCCGCGCAGATCGGGCCGCGCACCTGGGACACGCCGGGTATCCGCGCGCGCTCAAGGTTGCTGACCGGGCAAAGCGTGGTGATGGTCGGCTTCGGATCCATCGCGCGCCGCCTGTGCCAGTTGCTGGCGCCATTCGCGATGAAGATCGTCGGCGTGCGCCGCCGTCCCATCGGCGACGAGCCGGTGCCCATGCTATCGACCGAAGATCCGACACTGCCCGCGCAGCTCGGCGCCGCCGACCATGTGATCGACATCCTGCCCGCCAGCCCGCACACCAACCTGTGGTTCGGCGCCGCTCGGCTGGCCATGCTGAAACCGGGCGCCGTTTTCTACAACATTGGCCGCGGCAGCACCGTCGATCAGGTCGCGCTCGGCGCCCGGCTACACGAAGGTCAACTGGCGGCAGCCTACCTGGACGTCACGGTGCCGGAGCCGTTGCCGCCCGATCACCCGCTGTGGTCAGCACCTCGCTGCACCATCACGCCGCACACGGCTGGCGGCTTTCATGACGAGGGCGTGGCCCTGGTCCAGCACTTCCTGGACAACCTGGCCCGCTTCGCCGACGGGCAAGCCCTGCGCGACCGGGTCGCGTAGCAGGAAGCAGGCACGATTCAGGCCGGCCAGGTCAGGACGCGGAAGCCCTCACGTTCGGCGGCCTCGGCCAGCGCGCGGTCCAGACAGACCACCTCCAGCGACTCCGGGTGCCCCTCCGCAAGGCCACCCAACCCACCGCAGCGCCCGACCTGTCGGCGCGGTCGAGCGGCAGCCGGAGCCTATTGCGTTCGCGGAGGGCGCAGGACCCACCTTAGCGACAGATGCTTTCTTTCCCGCAGGCCGCCGTGCCGGCGCACCAGTCGTCGGCGCAGCAAGGCTCGCCGACCTTGCCGCAAGCGGCGCAAACGCCGTCGGCGCCACCGACGCAGATGGTGCCGGCCGCGGAACAGTAAGTGGCTTTGTCGCCCTTGCCTCCCACCAGGCCGAAGCAACATTTTTGGCCGGCGCCCCCACAGTTGGTGCACGAGCCGGACGTCATGCACGCGCCGGGCATCGGCTGGCCACTGCCCGCCATGCCCCCGCACGTTGTGTTGACCGCCACGCACGTAAGCGCGGCGCCGCAGCAACTGCCCGCGCAAGCGCTGGCAGCGCAGCACGGCTCGCCAGGCTTGCCGCAAGGGCTACACACGCTAGCAGCGTTGCAGACCTCCGCCCCATAGCAAAGAGTGCCCGGGCAACATTTCTGGCCGGCGCCACCGCATAGCGCGCACTTGCCCGCCGTGCACATCCCGTTGTTCGCGCCCGGACACGCGGCTCCCGCCAGCGCGCAGATGTCCTGCACACAGCAACCGCCGTTCGAGCAAGCGTTGTTTGCACAGCACTTCTGGCCGGGCCCGCCACAGGCCCCGGCGCCACCCGCACCCCCGGATCCCCCTGCCGCGCCTGCGGCGCCGCCTGATCCTCCGCGGCCGCCCACTGCGGCGACGCCACCTGCACCGCCCGCGCCGCCACTTGCCGATCCGCCGCTGCCCCCGCGAGCCGCACCGCCGGATCCAGCGGCGCCCAAGGCTCCTCCCGACCCGGCGCCGCCTGATATGCCGGCGCTTCCTGCCCCGCGACCGCCGCTGCCGCCGCTGCCGCCGCTGGAAAAGCCTCCCGCACCAGCACCACCGCCATCCGCTGCGCCGAGGCTGTCGCCCGCGTCCGGGTCCATCAGCTTGTCCGCGTTGTTGTCACTTCCGCAGCCCATCCATCCCGCGCACGCCCCGACCACGGATGAAACCAGCAGCCACTTTTTCGTCATGACGACCTCATAAATGATGATGGGGGGCGGGATATTCGTTCCAGCCCGCCTAGCCTACGAGCGGCACGAGCCTGGGATACGCGCCCACCGCTCGAATGAATTGGATGCGATCACTCCGAGCGCCGGTGCCGACGAGGCGATTTGAATTCCGGGGGCCTTGGCTCCGACGGTCTCAGGTCAGGTGTCGCTCTTGACAGACTTGATCTTGATGACCGGCGCAAGCCGATAGACACAGTCCGCGTCCTTCGAGACCGACTCCTTGAGGTCGAAGTCAATCAGGACCTCCGTCGTGCGGCCGGGCGCCACGTCCAACGCCTTGAACGGATGGTTGATCTTGATCCCCGTCTTGTCGACGTTCCTCAGATCCAGCAGACACACGCGACCGTCGGTGAGATGCACTTCATTGGGGCCAGCCTGGTCGATGTGCAGGCGAATCTGCGTGATCTTGCCCTCCGGCAGGCCTAGCTCACCCAGGGTCTCGATGACGCCATTTTGCAGACGCAGCAGATCGAAGGTGTGCGGCGGAGCCACGAGGAAGCGCCAACCCGTCTCCTTGTCGGGCTTGCCTAGATCCTTGTCGGCTTTGTCTGCTGAATCGTCCTTGTCGTGCCGGGCCACGACGTGGGCCTCGACGCCAGACAGGGTCACGAGCACCGCGTTCATCGCGTCGGTATCGGGGGGCGCATCGGTCACCTTCAACACCAGGCGGCCCTCTCCGGCACAGGCCCCGAGCCCCAATGCGAGGGCGGAAAGCCAGGGGATCATTGTTTTTTGCTTGTTCATGTTGAGGACATACGAGCTAGGCGGACCAAGGAGACAGCCGCGGCGGCAGCTTTTTCAGGCATGCTCTGGCGGGACCGAGCATTCGGGTAAACGCCCGTTGGAGGAAGCCGTCGCGGCGGCGCACCATCGACGTTGTTCGAACGACCTCTTCGACGCGGCTGTAAATCCGTCCTTCAGGCCGGCCAGGTCAGGACGCGGAAGCCCTCACGTTCCGCGGCCTCGGCCAGCGCGCGGTCCAGACAGACCACCTCCAGCGATTCCGGGTGCCCCTCCGCCGCCACCAGAGCGGCGGCAAGCTGGACGGCGTCAGCGGCACGAAGCAGGTGCCGCGCGAGCAGCGCGCGCGCCCGGGTTCGAACGGGCAGGAGATCTGTCACCTCGTCCCAGGCAGCGGCCAACGCATCGAAGCGGCTCAGCACTGCCTTTCGTACAGCCGACGAAATCCGCCCCTGCCGGGTCCTTCGCTCGACAGCCGCGCAGGTTTCTACCGAGGTCAGCGCCCAGGTCACGATCCGATCGTCCTCCTTGAGCCAGGCACGAACCAGGTCGGAGCCAGGTTCTTCCACCACGATGGGCACCAGCGCCGAGGTATCCCAGTACCTCACGCGCGGTCGGCCCGGTCGTCGTCGATCGCTCCGGAAAGGTTGGCGTCTGGCAGGCTCAGTGGCGGGTGCTTGAGCAGCCGCGCCGCGCCGCCCGCGCCCGGCCGGACCACGCCGGCGCGCATGAGGCGCTGGCGCAGCGCTGAGTCCTTGGGCGAGGTTGACGGCAGGCCCACCAGTCGTGCCACTGGCACCCCGCGCTCGAGGATCTGCACCTCGCCGCCACGTTTGACTTCTCGTAGATAGCGAGAAAGCTCAGCTTTCAGCTCCGAGACCGGGACGCTTTTCATCTGACCAATGTAGTCTGATCAATGTGTCCGGTCGAGTCCGAGGCGGGCGGCAGGTGGTTCTGGCAGTTCAGCACAT
>JANPCZ010000051.1:0-5267 GCA_031431215.1 Myxococcales bacterium | reverse complement strand
CATCGCCTGCGGCAGCGCGATGGTGACATCGGCATCGAACGCTGGGCCGCACATGGCGTACAGCCCGGCGCCGTAGGCCTTGCGAACCACCACGCAGATCTTGGGCACCGAAGCATCGGCTATGGCCGATATCATCTTGGCGCCGTGACGAATGATGCCTTGCCGTTCAACCGCCTTGCCGATCATGAATCCGGGCACGTCAGCCAGGAACAAGAGCGGGATGTTGAACGCGTCGCACAGCCACACGAACCGCGCCGCCTTGTCGGCCGAGTCGACGAACAATACGCCGCCCTTCCACTTGGGCTGGCTGGCGACGATGCCGACGGCGCGGCCACCGATGCGCGCAAATCCGGTGACCAGCTCGCGCGCGAACAGCGCTTTGAGCTCGAAGAAGCTGCCGTCATCGACCAGGCGCCCGATGACCTCTTTCATGTCAAACGCCTGGTTCTCTTTCGCGGGCAGGATCTCGTCGATGCGGCGGCCGGCGAGCGGCGCGCGCGTCTCGATATCGGGCACGCGGGCGTCCGCATGCTGCGGCAGATAGCCCAGGTAGCGGCGCGCGGCGGCCAGGCAGTCGTCCTCGGTCTTGGCCAGTAGATCACCGCAGCCGGACACCTCGCAGTGCATGCGCGCCCCGCCCATTTCCTCCAGCGTGACCTTCTCGCCGATGACCATCTCAGCCATGCGTGGCGAGCCCAGATACATGGAGGCGTTGCCCTCGACCATGAACACCACGTCGCAGAACGCCGGAATGTAGGCCCCGCCCGCCGCCGACGGGCCGAACAGCAGGCACACCTGCGGTACCGAACCCGACAGTTGCACCTGGTTGCGGAAGATGCGGCCGGCATGGCGGCGCCCGGGAAACATGTCGATCTGATCGGTGATGCGCGCGCCCGCCGAGTCGACCAGGTACACCAGCGGCACGCGCAGGCGCCCGGCGGTTTCCTGGATGCGGACGATCTTCTCGACCGTCCGCGCGCCCCACGATCCGGCCTTCACGGTCGAATCGTTGGCCATGATCGCGACCGGGCGCCCGTGGACCTTGCCGATGCCGGTGACCACGCCGTCGGCCGGCAGATCCCCGGCGGCCGCGTTGGCAAACAGTCCATCCTCGACGAAGTCGCGGCCGCCGTCGTCACACAGAAGCCCGATGCGCTCTCGGCAAAACTTCTTGCCGGTGGCGGTGTTGGCCTCGTGGTACTTGGCAACGCCACCTTGCCGGATCTTCCCGGCCAGCGCCTGTATCTCGTCCGACCTGCTCATCCGCCGGGGATACTACTTCCCCTTGAACGCCGGCTTACGTTTTTCGGCGAACGCCGCCAGCCCTTCCTGGCGATCTTCGCTGGCCAGCACCACCTCGTACGCCGCCCGCTCGACCGCCAGCGCCTGGTCAAGCGGCTTGCCCCAGCCCTCGTCGATGGCGCGCTTGGCCTGCGCCACGGCCAGTGGCCCGGCCTCGGCAATCTGGTTCGCCCAGCGCAGAGCCTCGTCGCGCAGCTCGGCCGCCGGCACGATCGCCGAGACCACACCCAGCTCACGAGCGCGCGCCGCGGGCACCCGGCGGCCGGTCAGGATCAGCTCCTTGGCCGCAGCCACGCCGCACAACCGCGCCAGCCGCTGCGTCCCGCCGGCGCCGGGGATGATGCCCAGTCGCACCTCCGGCAGGGCGACCTCGACGTGGTCCGCCGCCAGCCGGATGTCACAGGCCAGCGCCAGTTCCAGGCCGCCGCCAAGCGCCACGCCGTTGAGCGCCGCCAGCACCGGCTGCGCGAACCCCGCCAGCTCGTCGGTGAGCGCGTTCAACTCGATGAGAAACTGACGGACATCATCGAGCGACATGGCCCGCCGCTCTTTCAGATCGGCGCCCGCGCAGAATGCCTTGTCACCGGCCCCGGTCAGCACCAGCGCCGCCACGTCGCCATCAGCCCGCGCGCGCCCGAGCGCCTCACGCAACCCACGCACCAGCGCGCCCGACAAGGCGTTGTGCGCGTCGGGTCGATTGAGCGTCAGCCATACCACCGGCCCCTGCTTGTCGAAGGTCACGATTTCGCCAGCGTCGCTCATGCTCACCCTGCCCCGCGGGTCTGCGCCCGTTGCCTCGCGCCGATGGCGGCGCGGTAGTACTTCGACGGCACCTCGTGGCCCAGCAGCGTCGACGCCAGCGTCGAGCAGGCGATGAGCCGGTCGAGGTCCACCCCGGTTGCCACGCCCATGCCCTCAAGCATGTAGACCACGTCCTCGGTGGCCACGTTGCCCGCAGCGCCCGGCGCGTACGGACAGCCGCCCAGGCCGCCCAATGCCGAGTCCACGGTGGCGATGCCCATGTCGACCGCGACCAGGATGTTGGCCAGCGCCGTACCGCGCGTGTCGTGGAAATGCACCGCCACTGCTTCCGCAGGGTTCTCGGCCAGGACCCGCGCCAGCACATCGCGCACCTGGCGTGGAGTCGCAACCCCGATGGTGTCGCCAAGCGAGATCTGGTAGCAGCCGAGCGCGCGCAGCGCCCGCGCCAGCTCGACCGCGCGCTCCGGATCGACCGCGCCCTCGTAGGGGCAGCCGTACACCGTCAACACGTACGCGCGCACCTTCAGTCCCTGCGCCAGCGCCGGCGGCACGGTGTCCGCGAACGCTGCCAGCGAGCCCGCGATGGTCTTGTTCACGTTCTTCTTGTTGTGGGTCTCGGACGCCGACAGGAACACCGCGACCTCCTTCATGCCCGCCTTGATCGCAGAGTCGAGACCCTGCCGGTTGGGCACCAGCGCCGAGTACACCACGCCAGGTTGCCGCCGCACCCTACCTGCGACCTCGCTGCCGTCGGCTAGCTGCGGAATCCAACGGGGGTTGACGAAGCTTGTGATCTCGATGGCGGGAAGTCCGGTGCCCGACAGTGCGTCGATGAGCGCCACCTTGTCGTTGGCCGGCACCATCCGCGCCTCGTTCTGCAGGCCATCGCGAGGGCCAACCTCGTAAATGGTCACGGCGGGCGGCAAGCGGTCGAACACAGCGCGATGTTACCGCACGAGACCGTCGACAAGCTCGTCGGTCACCTGTTCCAGGGTGTCAACCACGACATCGGCTGCGGACAGATCGTAGCCGGTGAAGTTGCCGGCGCGCACGCCGATGACCCGCGCCCCGGCCGCTCGCCCTGCCAGAATGCCGGGCTCGGCGTCCTCAAGCACCAGCGCGCCGCGCGCCGCCACGCCCAGTCGCTGCATCGCCATCTGGTAGGGCTGCGGATCGGGCTTGCCGCGCTGGTAATCCTCGGCGGCCAGCAGGAAGCGAAAAAACCGCCGCACCCCGAGCGCCTCCACCGCCTCGGCTACCTCGACGCGGCTGGCGCCCGACACCACCGCCAGCGGCGCACGACCCGCCAGGCGTTCGACCAGGGCGCGCGCGCCCGGCAGCGGCGTGATGCCCTTGCCGGCGATGAGCTTGGCCTTCTCCTCGACCGCCGCCGCAATCAACACGTCCATGGCGACGGTGAAGCCGTGCTTGGCCGTGAGACGCGCGTGGATCTCGTTCCACGAGTGACCGACGATGAAACGGCGATCATCGGCGTCGCACGCGCGGTCCCAGCGGTTCACCGCCAGCACCACGGATTCGACGTTGGCACGTTCCGAATCGACCAGCGTGCCGTCGAGATCGAAGAGAACTGCCTCCAGTGCCACGCGGGATGGCTATCACTAGTGCTTGCGGTGCGCCACCAGAAGTCGCCTTGCATCGGCCCATGTGCGGGTGTATCCCGTCCGCCACCTGACATCTGGAGGAAACATGTCGCTTGCGAAGGACTTCAAAGATTTTGCGGTGAAGGGCAATGTCATCGACATGGCCGTCGGTGTCGTCATCGGCGCCGCGTTTGGCAAGATCGTCGCGGCATTCGTCGAGGATCTCATCATGCCGCTGGTCAGCGGTCTGACCAGCCAGGCCGGCGGCGATTGGCGCAACGCCACTGTCAGTCCGCTCAACCTCAAGATCGGCCACCTCGCCGGTACGATAGTCGATTTCGTGATCGTGGCTTTCGTGATCTTCTTGGTGGTGGTGAAGGTCATGGGTTCTCTGCGCAAGCCCGTGCCTGCGCCCCCCGCCCCCCCGACCAAGACCTGCGGCGAGTGCCTGGAGACGATCCCGCTGGCCGCCAAGCGCTGCCGCGCCTGCACCGCGGTTCTGGCGGCATTGGTACTTTCCCTGCTGCCCTCGGTAGGCCGCGCGCAGGATCCGGTCGACCCCAAGTTCGGGTTTGCCAAGCCGGAAGACGTCCAGAAGGTTCTGGCGAAGCCCGACGTCGAGTGGACCGCGCAGGTCAAGGGCGGCGTGGTGAACACCACGGGCAACTCGCGCACACTTGGTGGCACGCTCGGCGCGGCGGCATCACGCAAGGCGGGCAGCAACAAGCTGGCACTTGATGTGACCGCGGCCTACGGACAATCCGACATCCTGGTCGCCAGGGACACGAACATGAACAAGGCGATCGACACCACGGACGAGCTTGGCCGCGACGGGATCACCTCGACCAACAACTGGGCGACCAAGGGACGCTACGACCGCTTCCTGAGCGACAACAACGCTGTGTACGGCAGCGCCCAGATCGCCGCCGACAAGATCGCCGGTAAGAAGCTCTTCGGCGGCGGCCAGGTTGGTTATAGCCGGCAGCTGGTCAAGAACGACGGCCACACCCTGGTCGGCGAGGTCGGTTACGACTTCAGCTACGAATCCTACGTCTCGGTACCCGTGGACGCATTCAGCAGCGTTCAGGTGCACTCGGCGCGGCTCTTCTTCGGCGAACTCTGGAAGCTATCGAGCGAGACCGGCGTCTACGGCAACGCCGAGGTGTTGTTCAACCTCAACAAAGAGCGGGCGCTCAAGGCGAATGATGGCACCAGCCCGGTGAACGGCGTATCGGCGTTCAAGGACACCCGGGTGGTTGGCAAGGCAGGCCTCACGACAACGTTGTGGAAGAACGTCAGCTTCGGCTTCGGGCTTCTCGTGAAGTACGACCAGAACCCCGCGCCGCGACCGACGCTCAAGGGGTTCACCTACGCCACCGGCTTCCAGCCCTTCTCCGACAAGCTGGACACAGCGGCCGAAGCCACTCTTATCGTGTCCTTCCTCTGATGCGAGGCGAGGCTTCCCCCGAAGACAACCTCGCGGCCCACCCGGCTCGCAGCGACTTTTTCGAGCGCGCGGTGCTGCCAGGCGGCGAGTTCAGGCGGCTGGCCGACGCGCCTCTTCAATCCAGATCTCAACCAGGCGCTTGATGTTCTCTGGAA
>JANPCZ010000050.1:0-2559 GCA_031431215.1 Myxococcales bacterium | reverse complement strand
GCGATCGCTGCCGAAGCCAAGGCCGGCCGCCGACACGTCGTTTGCCACGATGACATCACAGGCCTTCTCGTGGAGCTTCTTGCGAGCCCGCACAACCAGCCCATCGGCACCTGGCTCGGCGGCGAAACCAACCAGCAGCGGACGGTCACCGCGCCGGCCGCGGCCAAGTTCGGCCAGCAAATCAGGGTTGGGCACCAGATCGATCGCCAGAGTCCGCCCGGTGCCAGCGGTCCTGCGCGACAGCTTGCCCACGACCTTGTGCCTGGCACGAAAGTCGGCCACCGCCGCCGCCATCACGACCGCGTCGGCGGCCGCGGCCGCATCGGCCAGCGCCGCCTTCATCTGCAGCGCCGATTCGACATCGATCCGCAGCGCGATCCCGGGTGGCGTCGGCAGCGACACAGGACCTGCGATCAGTGTGACCTCCGCGCCCAATCGTGCGGCAGCATGGGCCAGGGCGAAGCCCATCTTTCCCGACGAACGGTTGCCCAGGAATCGCACGTCGTCCACCGCTTCATGCGTCGGGCCCGCGGTGACCACGATGCGTTTGCCGGCAAGCGGCGCGCCCCGCGCCAGCCGCTCGGCTGCCGCCACGGCGATCTCTTGCGGATCGACCAGGCGACCGGCCCCAATCCAGCCGCACGCCAGCTCGCCTGCATCGGGCCCCACGGTGGTGAAGCGCCCGTCGGAAAGTAACTTGCCGAGGTTGGCCTGGGTCAGCGGGTTTTCCCACATGTTCACGTTCATGGCCGGCGCCAGCAGCACCGGCGCGCGGCTGGCCAGCACCAGGGCCGCCAGCAGATCGTCGGCGCGTCCGGTCGCGAAGCGCGCGATCGCGTCTGCGGTTGCGGGCGCGACGACGATCAGATCGGCCTGATCGCCAAGCTTGATGTGGCCGATCTGCGATTCCTCGGCCGGATCGAACAGGTTGACGCCTACCGGGTGGCCCGACAGCGTCTGCAAGGTCAGCGGCGTGATGAATTCACACGCCGCCCTGGTCATCACAACGTGAACGTCGGCGCCGGCTTTCTTCAACACCCGGCACAGCTCCGCGGCCTTGTAGGCCGAGATGCCGCCGGTGACGCCCAGCACGACGGACTTGCCGAGGAGCCCCATGTCGGGCGTGACTCTACCTAATCACCCGCCGCCCCGGTAGATGCGTGCGGCGCCAACGTGATTCAAGCGGAACCAGCGCACATGCAAGCGCGACAGCTCGAACAGCACGTCGTCGGGCCTACCACCACGTCCGAGCGCCGTGTCGACCAGCTTCAGAACCTCGGCGTGGGCATCACGCGGGTGAAACAGGAACGTCTTGCCGAAGATCACCTGGTCGCCATCGAACACCAGCCGCGCCTCCAGCAAATCCCCTGGCTCGAAGCCGATGGTGCCCCGGCGCTCGCTCACCAGGAAGCGAGCCCCGCCCATGAGGTCCTCGATGAGCAGGCGACTGCCGTCGACCGCGTCGACCTCGAACAGGCTGCGCCGGCTCGCCGCCAGATACGCCAGCGCCGTCACTTCCCCCGCGGCGCGCGCGCCCGGCGCAGCCAGCACCCGCAGCACCGGCGGCGGTCCGTCGGCAAGTGGGCGATCGAGCACGTACCATTCCAGAAACGCGGCCAGGCGCGCTTCGTACAGTTCATCGTCGTCCTCGAACACCTTGCCGGCCTGCGTGAAGAAGTGCTCTCGCGCGGCGGTGATCTCGGCGCGCCAGGGATCCTCGGCGAACTCGGCGGCGAGCTGGTCGATCACCGTATGGACGAGGCCCGCGCTCCCGGCTGCGCCGACGCTACTCACCGCCGGTGCTGCTCGTCCATCAGGCCGACGAAGCGGGCGAAGAGATACGTCGGGTCATTGGGGCCGGGCGACGCCTCGGGGTGGTACTGGACGCTGAACACCGGCAGCGAGTCGTGGCGCATGCCCTCGACGGTCTGGTCGTTCAGGCTCACGTGCGACAGCACCGCACGCCCGGCAAGCGACGCCACGTCGACGGCAAAGCCGTGGTTCTGCGATGTGATCTCCACTTTGCGGGTCGACAGATCCATCACCGGGTGGTTGGCGCCGTGGTGGCCGAACTTGAGCTTGTAGGTCTTGCCGCCAAGCGCGAGGCCCAGGATCTGGTGACCCAGGCAGATGCCAAACAGCGGCTTGCCTGAACGCACAAGCTCGGCGGCGGCTTCGATGGCGTACCCGACCGCCGCCGGATCGCCCGGTCCGTTCGACAGAAAGATGCCGTCCGGCTTCATGGCGAGCACGTCGCGGGCGGGGGTACGCGCCGGCACCACCGTCACGCGACAGCCGCTCGATCGCAGGTGGCGCAGGATGCCGCGCTTGATGCCGAAGTCGTACGCCACCACCCGATGGCGCGGCGGCGGCAACGGGGTCCGCTGGCTGGGCAATTGCCACACACCCTCGTGCCATTCGTACGGCTCGGGCGAGGTGACCTCGGAGACCAGATCGCGCCCTTCCAGCGACGGGTGGCTGCGCGCCCTTGCGATGGCAGCGGCAGGATCGTCCACCTTGCGCGTGACCACCGCGCGCTGGGCGCCGCCAAGGCGTATG
>JANPCZ010000049.1:0-2783 GCA_031431215.1 Myxococcales bacterium | reverse complement strand
GCCGCCGAAGCCGTCCGTGGCGCCAAGGATGGCCAGTGCCTCGGCGCCGAAGGCCCAGCCGTCAGTGCCCGCAGCACCGACGACGCACAGCGGACAATCTCAGCGCCAACCGGTGTCTGGCGGTTCCACCGGCTTCCGCGTACGTCCCGACACCGAAGACATCTGACCTGTGCAGCACTTCTACGCGAGGAACTCGCGGTACGTGTCCCTATCCAAACGCACGTGAGTCGCTCCCACCGGGGCTGGATCGTCGAGAGCGATCCATGAATCGTTGCTGGCGAAGTTGATCGGAAATGCGGCCAGGCAGCAGCGCCCGTCATTCGCTCGCGTGGACGGATACACGATGCCGGTGATGCCTGCCGTGACAACGCTGTGGCCAAAACTCTGCGACCCGGCCGGCGCTCCCATCACTATTGGACCTCCTCGCCATTCCTTGTCGAGCAGTCGCTCCAGGAGCAGCTCGCGCGTGTTCGGAAACTCGGGCGCTGTCCCGAATGCGTCCCTTGCACGCGGGATCAGATCGGGTGGGATCTCGAATCGCGAGACCACCGTGATCAACTCATCCAGCCGGTCAGGTTGGCGAAGGTCGACGACCCGGTCGAGGACGCCGCTGACTGACACGTACGCGACCGACTCGCGCTTCCTGACGAGGAGCTCCTCTGCCGATAGCCCGCCGTCGCCGCCGGTGCGCGCGATGCCGTGGCGTTCGAGCCACGCCGTGTCCTGATCCTCGGCCAGATATAGAGCCGGAAAAGGTGGAAAATTGATGGGGTCGAACCCACCGTGGTTGAAGCGCCCGCCGGCGAAGGACAGAACGCTGCCAGCGCAAGATAGTGGGGCATCGGAGTAGCGGTACTGCACGATCCGCTGCCAGCGTTTGAACTCGAACGGCACAGCGGCCGTGACCATCGCCGGTTGGATCTCGTGCCAGTGCTCGGCGATCTGTCGGCGCCAGCAGGCGTCCAGTTCGGTAAAGATCTCCGCCGCCTCATCCCGAACTTTTTTCCCGGCGCCGATCGACCTCAGCGAAACCATGTCCAGGAGAGCCCGCCGTTGCGGCACCCGCACCGCGGGCCTGTGCCGCCGGTCGCGGGGCGTGCGGTTTCCTTTCCCCTTCCTGGAGCGCTTCTTGCGCGACGACATTCGTCTGCGGTGGGCGCGCCTAGATTCCGTCCAGCGCTTCCAGTACCAGGCGATGCAACGCCCTGAAGCGGCCCATCCGGAGCATGTCGCGCGGGGTGAAGATACCGATCATGGGGTTCACGGTCTTGAACCACATCACGGCCTTGTCGCGGCTCCCCAGATGCTCGGCGACCAGTTCGCAAATCGTGGCGATCTGCTCGAAGCGGTCCTTGACCTCTCGTGGCATCTGGTTCAGAGAACGTACCTGCGTCACCTGGAGGGCGCTGGTGGCGGACGCCAGGTCCTGGTCGGTGA
This sequence comes from Myxococcales bacterium, assembly GCA_031431215.1. Taxonomy (GTDB): domain Bacteria; phylum Myxococcota_A; class Polyangia; order Fen-1088; family Fen-1088; genus JANPCZ01. The sequence goes on along the minus strand of JANPCZ010000049.1, from coordinate 1,346 downwards.
ATCCGAGGAACTTCCGCGTGCCCACGACATCGGGGCCATCCGGCCCTAGCAGCCCAAGCAGGTTCGTCTTCGGAACCGTCTGGAAGAGCCGTTCGGCGGCCACGCTCATGGGCCAAGAGTACATGCGGGTCCGAACACCGTCCATCACCGGCGCAACTTCGGCGCGACTGCGGCCGACATGACCGGGGCATGCGGTCCTCGGCTCTGATCAGCGTCGCATCCCCTTACCTGACGACGTCGGAAGCTGCTGGGTACCTGCGCTACCGCGGGGCCTCGGCCATCCGCAACCTTGTCTACCAGGGCGCGCTCAAACCCGTCGGCCGGCGAGGGCGCACTTGGTTCTTTTTGACCTCGGATCTGGACGCTATGATTCGCAGCCGTGGCGCTCCCTCGTCTCCGGAAGGAGCTGTTCATGACTACACCGAGAAAGACTCGGTTTCCGGGGATCGAAGCCATGTCCGACGGTCGCAAGCTCATCCGGGTGCGCGCCGTGGATCGAAGAACTGGCCGGATGAAGGAAGTGAGGAGAGTCAGGGAGGCGACAGTCGAAGAGGCGTTGAAGCTGCAGCGGGACTGGAAGGGGGAAATCGCCGACGCCGATCGAAAGGCCGAGGCGGTACCAAGGTTCGGCGACTACGCCGAATTGTGGATGAGATCCAAGGCGCCGGCACTGAAGCCGTCGACCGCGGCCACGTACGCTGACATCCTGGATGTCCACGTACTGCCGAGGTTCGGCGAATTCTTCCTGGACAAGATCACGGTCCAGGATGTGCGTCGGTGGCAGACGGATCTGGCGGGGGAGATGGCGGCAGCGACCGTGAAGAACTGCCTTCGCATGTTGAAGATGGTTCTCGCGGACGCGGTCGTCGACTTCGAGCTTCCACGCAGTCCCGCCGAACGTATTCGGAATTTTCCGATGCGGCGGCGGCTCGACGAGGAAGCCAACAGCCTCGAAGCGGACGAACTGGGGAAGGTTCTGGCCTGCTTTCGCGAGTCCGAGCCGGAGCACTACCCGCTGGCGCTGACCTTGGCGCTGACGGGCATCCGGTACGGTGAAGCGACGGCGCTCAAATGGTCAGACGTCGATGAACAGGATGGACTTATCCGAGTGGCCCGGGCGCAGTGGAAGGGGCACGTCTCCACCACAAAGACCGGCGTCATCCGGACCGTCCCCCTGGTTCCGGAACTGGCGGCTGCGCTGCGCGAGCAACGCAACCGTCAGCTTGCAGAGCAGTCGGCGGGGTTGGTGGAGGGGTGGATCTTCACGAAGAGCGACGGGAGGCTGCTACCGAAGTCGGCGCTGCGCTGGCCACTCATCCGTGTCCTCGAGCGCGTCGGCATCAAGC
>JANPCZ010000048.1:0-44092 GCA_031431215.1 Myxococcales bacterium | reverse complement strand
TGGCCCGCCACCTCATGGATTCGCCGAGGTTCGCCGGCGCCGCGAGCGAGCTCCCTCGGTGCCTACGCTGGACGCGGCCGCATTCCTCGGCTCCCCACGCGACCGTTCCGTCTCGTGGGAAGAGCTGCGCGAGAGGAAGTCGTCGATGCCACCGTCTGCTGCGAGCGAAGCCATCGACGTCGTGCGCGCGCCGCAGCGCGATCAGGAAGCCGTGGCGGCGCCTGCCCCGGTGCCCCGAAGCATCGTCGAGACCTCTTCGCACAGCGCGGGCCCCATCGACGGGCCAACCCCGATCGCGACGCCGGCAAACGGTCATGCCGCGGTCAACGCGGACGACAACGTCGCGACCAAGAGCCAAGCGCTCGCGTACGACATCATGCTCGGCGTCACCGGCGAGTCTCCGCAGTACGGCCTGCTCGGTGACGCCTCTGGGCGCAGGGTCGCCATCGACCTGAACCAGACCCACACGATCAGCCTCTTCGGCGTGCAGGGCGGCGGCAAGAGCTACACGCTGGGTACGATCGCAGAGATGGCGTCGCTGCCGATCCCGCAGATCAACATCCTGCCTCAGCCGCTCGCGACGGTCATCTTCCACTACAGCCCGACGATGGACTACCGCCCGGAGTTCACGTCGATGGTCGCACCGAACAGCGACGCGACGCAGGTGAAGATGCTGAAGGAGACGTTTGGCGCGGAGCCTCTCGCGCTCGAAGACGTGCTCCTGCTGGCTCCGGCGGATAAGCTCGACGAGCGGAAGCGAGAGTACCCCGGCATCGAGGTGCATCCGCTGAAGTTCGGTGCCGCCGAGCTGCAAGCGGGCCACTGGCGCTTCCTCATGGGTGCTGTCGGCAACCAGGCGACCTACATCCGCCAGCTAAATCGCGTGATGAAGTCCCTGCGTGACAACCTCACGCTCGAGGGCCTTCGTGATGGTATCGCGTCCGCGTCGCTGCCCGACCACCTGAAGGCGATGGCGAAGATGCGTCTCGACCTCGCCGCCGAGTACATCGACGACTCGGTGAGGCTCAAGGATGTGATTCGGCCGGGGCGGCTCATCATCGTCGACCTGCGGGACGAGTTCATCGAGAAGGACGAGGCTCTCGGCCTCTTCGTCGTCCTCCTTCAGCTCTTCGCCGACGCGAAGTACGTCGACCCGCAGGGGACGGAGCGCTCCTTCAACAAGCTCGTCGTCTTCGACGAAGCCCACAAGTACATCGAGAGCCCGGACCTCGTTGCCGGGCTCATCGAGGTGGTCCGCGAGATGCGCCACAAGGGCACGAGCATCATGGTCGCCAGCCAGGACCCTCCGTCGGTGCCGATCTCGCTGATCGAGCTGTCGAGCCAAGTCATCCTGCATAAGTTCAACTCGCCGGCCTGGCTGAAGCACCTCCAAAAGGCCAACGCAGCGCTGGGAACCCTGACCCCCGAGAAGATGGCAAACCTGCGCCCGGGTGAGGCCTTCATCTGGTCGAGCAAGGCCACCGACGACGCGTTCACCAAGGGAGCGGTCAAGATCCGCTGCCGCCCGCGCGTAACGCATCACGGTGGCGCGACGAAAACGGCGGTGGAGTGATGGGCCGCGCTACACGTTCGGGCTCGGAGGCGACGATCAACTATCATCGCATGCTCCCTTCGTTTCCCGAGGATCTCGAAAGATGAAACTCGGAATGATCGGGGACGCGCATCTCGGGTGCGCAGACTTTACCGAGAAGCGGCGCGCCGACTTTGCGTTGGCCTTCGCCAACGCCGTCGAGACCTGCCTCGGTGCAGGGGCCGCGGGCCTTTGCTTGCTCGGCGACGTTTTCGACTCCGCTCTGATGCGCCGGAACGTCGAGGCGTTCGCAGCCACGATGAAGGAAGTCGGCCCCGTCTTTGATCGCCTGCGGAAGGAGAAGGTGCCGGTGCTGGCGATTGCCGGCAACCACGAGTTCGGTCGGGGTCGGGAGGCGGGCGAGTTGGGCATTCTGGAGAGCCTCGGCTTCCTGCGCGTCCTCCGAGGTGAAGAGCACGTCATCGACGGTCTTGGAATCGTTGGGCTTCCCTACCACTCGGAGGATGAGCTACCAGCGCTGCCCGGACGCGTGCGCGACTTGGTTCAGAGTTCGAAGGCGCGTCGGAGGATCCTCCTTCTTCACAACTTCATCCGTGGTTCCGCGTCGATACCGTCGCACCTCGGAGACGTGGACCAGTCGGTGGCTGAGGGCTTCGACCGCGTCTTCGTGGGCCACCACCACGACGCAGAGGAACTTGGTGCCTTCGTGATGCCCGGCGCGACGGAGGTCCAGAACCTCTCCGAAGCAGACCAGCGGAAGGCGGTGGTCATCTTCGACACCGAGTCCGCATCGGTCGTCTTCCAAAAGCTCCCCAAGACGCGCGACGTAATTGTGCTGAGCCACGACATCGCCGACTTCGCAAACCGGGACGAACTCTTCGCCGTGATGTCGAAGGCACTGGCCAAGAGAGATCTGAGTAATGCCTTTGTCTGCGTGCGCGTGATCGGCACGGCGACTCCCCGGTGCTCCGTGACCAAGGCAGAAATCGTCACGTTCCTCCGCGAGCGCAACGTCTTCGACCGATTCGTGGAGGTCAGAACGCTGAGGCCAACGCGCAAGGCGTCCCAAGCTGTGAAGGGAGCCACCGTTGAGGGTCTTCTTCAACGCGAGTTTGGAACGCAGTCAAGGAAGGCGCAGAAGTACATCGACGGATGCACCGATGACGGGTTCCCCGCAGCCCTTGTCGACGAGCTCCTCCGATGATCCTTCGCTCGCTTCGCCTCCAGAATTTCCGCTCCTTCGCACACGCATCTTTGAGCTTCGGCGAGCGACAGAACTACATCGTCGGGGGCAACTGGCAGGGCAAGAGCAGCCTGGTCGAGGGCATCGCCTTCGCGCTGTTCGGTGGCGATGCCTTTCCGCGCAAGGTCGCCGGGGCGTCGTTCAAGGCCGAACATCTCGTGACCGACGACGCGACCACCGGCGAGGTCGAACTCGTCTTCTGCGTCGGCGAGCACGAGTACACCGTGCGACGACGCCTTCCCCGGTCATCGGTCTCGTTACTGCGGGATGGCGCACAGGTCGCGTCCGGCAAGAAGCCTGTCGAGGAGAAGCTCCAAGACCTTCTCGCGGTAGACGCGAAGTTTTTCTCGAACGTGTTCTATGCGGACCAGGATGACCTTCGGAAGAGCTTCGATCTAACCCCGGCTGAGCGCCGACTCTTCATCGAGCGCCTCATCGGTCAAGAGGTATGGCTGGATCGCGTCGAAGGGCTTCGGCGGGCGGAAAAGCATCTGCGGCAGTTCATTGACGACCTGGCGTCCGGGCGGTTCGGGGCGTTCATTGACGAGCTGGATGGCCTGACGGAGGAAATCAGCCAGACCGAAGTCGAGCTGAAGGAATTGCATGCCGACATCGCGCGGCTGCGCAAGGACCTCCCCAAAACTCGGCGCGACCTTCGGGGCGCGGAGGGGCGTGACAGCGGCAAGATTGCCAAGGTGGAGCACCAGCAGACTTCGCTGTCGAGCACGCGGCACCATCTCGATGAGGTGATCCGCGCGCTTGGCAAGGGCAACTGCCCGACCTGCACCCAGCCGGTGCCTCCCGCGCTGAGACGGAGCCGACTCGCGGACCTGCGACAACGACTTCGAGCGCTCGACTCAGATCTCCGGCGTGTCCAGAAGGAACTCGCAGGAGCCCAGGCGGACTTCGACGAGGCCGACTATGACGACGCGAATGCGCGGTTGGATGACCTTCGGGACATGGAGGAGCGGCTCAAGGTGCTTGCAGGGGAACAGCGGAAAAGGGTCGAGCGGGAGAAGCGCCTACGCGGCCAGTCGCGGGTGTTCGGGAAAAAGCCCGAACAACACCGCCGTGCCGCTGAGGAACTCGAGTTCCTGGCGCGACTCATCGTGGTGATCGACGAGCATCGCGCGACCCTGCGCGGGCGTGTCGTCAGCGAGTTGGTCACCGCCATGAACGACATGCTCACTCGCTTCCACGATGGCGACTTCGACGCTCAGGCTGTCATCGACAGCGAGCTGGACCTCAACGTGAACCTGCACCAACGGAAGGTGCCGCTCTCGAACCTGAGTGGGGCCGCGAAGGACATGTTCGCCATCGCGTTCAGGTACGGCCTGATGCGCGTGGCGGCGCGCCGCATCGACTGCCTGATTCTCGACGAACCCACGCGACACATGGACCCGAAGAACGTGCGGCAGTTGAAGGCGGTGTTCGATGAGCTCGGCGACAGGCAACTGGTGGTGGTCACGATCCAGGAGGAGTTTTCCGCCGCAGCAGGCCGCCATTTCACAGTGACGAAGGACGAGAGACTGCGCTCCGTGGTCGCTTCTGGGTAACGGTCCGCCGGGGTGATCCGCGCTACGGGTTCGGGTTCGGGGGCGCCGGCCAAACCTTGATCGCGAGGTCCGCCAGCACCTTGGCGCGCACCTCGATCTCTCCCTGCGACCAGGTCTTCAAGGGGTCCGCCTTGAAGTGCTGGTTGAGGTAGACCTTGCTCGCCGCGAGAACCGGCTTCTTGATCTCGAACGCGCGGTTCGACATCTCGCTGTTGTAGTCGGCTCCGACGAGCGTGAGGTTGCCGGGCGTGTGAAGCCACTCGGCGTGCAGCGGGCGCCACTCGGCTCCGAGCGCAGCGATCCATGCGCGACCGTCGTCTTCGGCCTCGTCGATGGTCTGCGGCATGACGTGCTCGATGGAGCACCCGTCGAGCAGCACCGGCTCGCTCTTGGCCTGGATGGCCAGTTCGAGCGCCCCAAGGACCGCGCGGTCGTACTTGCTCTGGTAGAGGTTGAACCGCACGAACTTCGCCCTGAACTCGTCATCCGAGGGCCAGCCCTTGGCGCGCAGGAACGCGGGAACCGTCTTCGCCGGATCGGCCAGTTCACGGCAAGCCGCGACGAACCAGGTGCTGTAGGCGCGCGAGCTGAGCCCGCACACGAAGCGACGCAGCACGAAGCTCGCGGTGCCCCGAAGGATCGCGAGCAGGTCGGAGCGAGGCAGCTCGTTGCGGCTCGAGCGCTCGAGGAGCGCCGTCACAAGCGGGTACGCGGTGGTCACGTTCAGCTCGCGGATCGTGCGCAGGGCGCTTTCGATCTCCGAGTCTGCGTGTGGCGTGGCTCCGCGTACGAGGTCGTAGAGCTTCGACACCTTCGTGAGGTCGGCGACGACGGTCCGGGGATCGAACTTGCCGTTCGGGAAGCGCCGCTCGAAGGCCTCGAACGTCCCATCGCGACCGACGTATGTCCCGTCGCGCATGAGCGCGTCTCGCAGGAATGCCTCGATGTCCCGGCCGGACAATTTGCCGTCGTGGACGAAGCGCGATTCGAGGTCGCGCCAAAGCGTGTCGTCAAATTCGTCCTGCTCGTCGATCGGCATCGACATGAAGACGTGGTTCCGGATGAGGTCGGCCTCAGTCAGGTCGACGCCTGTGGAGTTGAGCGACCGGAATATCTTGTAGGGGTTCTCGGCGCCGAGCGTGATGGCTACGAAGTCGAGGCGCGTGACGAGGGCGGTGAAGAACCGGCGCAGGTCGGGCTCGGTCGTCGCAACTTGCTCCACCCGCTTCACGAAGAGACGGTGCGCTGCTTCGATCTGGCCGCCGGCCGGGCTCTCAGCGCGATCCACGAGCGCGAGGTAGCCGCCACGATCCCGCATGCGCGGGAAGACCTTGTACCGCTCGCGCCCCTTCTTGAATCGGTGGACGAGGTAGTTTTCCTCCACTTCCGACGCGAGTTCATTCCAGCCATGCGCCGTGGCGACATCGCGCACGACGCACAAGAGGATCGACAGCGTCGTCATCCGTTGCTGCCCGTCGATGACCTGGTATGCGGGAACGGCGCCCGGCTGGTGTCCATCCGGGACGGTGACGATCGAGCCCATGAAGTGGCAACGGTCCTCTGCGCCCGGCTCGAGCAGCTCGCCGGTGTCCTCCATCAGCTGCTCCCAGTTCGCCGTGCCCCACGTGTAGTAACGCTGAAAGACCGGGATCACGTACTGGTCGGAGGAGTGGAGCAGCTGCTGGAGTGTTCGTTCGGATGCTTTCATGTGGGTGAACTCCGCGGTCGCGATGGTACTCCCGCGCGGCCCGTTTCGGGGCGGGCTGTTAACCGGCCCCTCTCGCCGAGCCCGACCTGTTAACCGCTCTCTGCCGCTCTCGACCCGGACGGCCCTTCAAAGAGCACGATCGCGCCTCCGCGAGCCCGTCGTCGCGCGCGTCCGCGTTCTCAGCGGCGCGCGCCGCGACCACGCCGCGGACGCCACCCGCGCGCAGAACCCCGCGAACGCTGGCGCTTTCAAGGCGAAGCCCCGCGAGTTGCCTCGCGGGGCCTCCGTTAACTGCGCCCCCACCTTCGGTTGGTGGTGGAGGAAGAATGGCTCCGGAGGAGGGTTTCGAACCCCCGACCCGGCGGTTAACAGCCGCCTGCTCTGCCCCTGAGCTACTCCGGAATAGGCGCGCCATTATGGGATCCCGTGCGGCCGAGTCAAGCGCCGGGTCGGCCCCGATGCCGTCCCCCCGTCTGCGACCTCAGCTCTTGACCGGCGGGTTCCACTTCAAGATGCGGGCGGCATTCTCGAAGTAGATCTTGCGCAGGATCGACTCGGGCAGGCCGACACCGTCTATCTTCCAGCGGCCCTGGATCGGAGTCGGGCTCTCGAACTGTCGGTCGCGGGTCTCGAAGTAGCGCCAGGTCGCCTTGAAGAAGCGCTCCTCGTCGACAAGCGTCGGCGGCATCGCGCCGTTCGAGCCGTACATCATCTCGTCCTGCGTGCCGCCGATGCCGGTGTCGGTGCCGAACAGCACGCGGTCCTGGTACTTCTCGTAGAAGCGCCGCATCTTGTCGGCGTTCTGTCGCCCGATCTCGGGCACGCGCGCCGCTGTATCGATATAGAAATTGGGGTACTTGTCGAGCATGCGCGCGACTTCGGTCGGATCTTCGGGATCGTTGCCGAAGTGGACGCCGATGAAGATGGTCTTCGGGTGCCGCGCCACGCGCCGCTCGAACGCGGCGTGCAGTTCCTCCCACGACGGCCACGGTTTTCCCGTCGGCGCCATGCCGGTGAAGGCCCACTCGGGGTGGGCTTGCAGTTCATCCCAACGTTCGTTCTTCTTGTCGGCTGGCTTCCAGAACGCCTTCGGATCGCCCGAGTGGATGGTGATGGGCATGCCCAACTCGCCGGCCTTTTCGAACATCGGGTCAAGGCCGGGATCGTCGATGGGCAGGAAGTTCTCGAAGTCGGCGGCCGGAAAGCCCAGGCCCAGGCCCTTCGAGATCTTGAAGCCGACCGCGCCCAGCTTCTTGGCCTGCACCAGCTGATCGGCCAGGTAGACCCCGTAGTCCTTGCGCGTCTTCACCGCGCGCACGAAGTCCACGTTCGCGAACACTTTGATGCGCCCGCCCGCCTTCTTGGCGGCTGCAAGCTGCATCTCCAGCATGCCGCGCGGCGGGCCCGGGTACATGCCCGACAGGTTGACGATGCCGTCGATGCCCCACTTGTCCATCAGCGCGATCGCGCGCTCGACGCCCTCGGGCCCAACGTGCACGTGCAGGTCTATGCGGGGCAGGCGCTTCCTTGCCACCACGGCCGGGGTTGCCGCCGTCCCCGACGTGCAGGCCACCAGCAGCGCCGTCGCGACCAGCAGCCCACCGGGAAAGCCGCCCCGCCGCCCCATCGTCGCCGCCCCTACTGCTGACCCGGGGCCGCCGAAGCGGCTTCGGAGGGCTGCTCGGCTGGCTTGACCTCGGGCGCAGCCGCTGCACCACCCTTGGCTTTGGCCAACTTGGCATTGACGGTCAGCGTGCGCACGCTGCCCTTCTTCACCCACTCGTCCGATGCGCTCAGCAGGCGCTCGTGCGTCTCAAAGCCCGCCCTGCGGATGGCCAGCGCGTAGGGCTTGCTGGTGTCGAAGATGCGCCGCTGGAACGGCGTATTGCCCACCACCTCGCCATCAAGAACCACTTCAGCTCCGGGCGGCGTCGACCGCACGTTGAGCCAGTAGATCTCCTCGGCGGCCGCACCTGCTGGCTCGGGGGCTGCCGGCTCGGCCGCTGCCGGAGCTGCGGGCGCCGTAGCCACCGCAGCGGGATCCCCACCCGTCACCGGCGCACCGATGCGCCGCCCAGGCTTCTTGCCACCGCCACCAGCAGGCCCGCCGGCGGGCCGTGCCACGACGGCAGGCTTGGCCGCGGCCGGTGGCGCCGCAGGCGGCGGGCTAGCGGGCGCGGCAGCCGCCGGCTCCGTCGGTGGGGGCGCCACAGGCACCGCCACCGCGGGGAGTCCAGCTGTTTCCGCTGCCGGCGCTGCCGGCGCAGGCGGCGACGGCGCAGGCGGCGCCGACGCAGGCATCGCCGGCGCATTCATCGGGGCCGGATCCGACTTGAGACCGATCTGCTCGGGGAAGAACACCACCGCGGCCGCCGCCCCTGCGGCCACAGCCAGGACGCCCACCGCCACCATGCGGCCGGCTCCTGCCTTGTTGCTGGCCGGCTTGCGCGCCGACGCAGCAGGCGCACTGGAGGCAAAATCTGGGAACGCCGGTAGCTCCGGGCGCGACGCCGGCGGCTTGCCTGTCGCCAACGGCAGCGGGGTTGGCAGGCGTGCGTAGCCGGCGCCCACCGGAATCGGCGGCGGCGTCGGAATCCTCGGCACGCCACCCGTGGCCGCCACGGCGGGACGCGCCGGCGTACCCAAAGGGGTCGGTACCCTCGGCACGCTGATGGGTGTTGTCGTGCGCACCGGAGACCGCCCGGCCATCGGCGTCGGGGTTCGATTCGGACCACCCGGCACGCCGAACGCGGGCGTCGGCGCGCCACGGGTTGGCATACTCAGCGAGCTGCGCGGTGCCGACACCTGGGGCGCGCCGCTGCGTCCGTGAGGGGCTCCCACTGCCGGGGTCGGCGCCCGATGAACGGCAGCCGGGGCGGCAGCGGCGGAACGCTGCAGGGGCCCCGGTGCAGCTGCGCGCGCCGGCGGTAGATCCACCGAGGCTGGCAGCATGTCTTGCGAGGACAGATCTTCGGTCCCGCTGGCGGCCATTTCATCGAAGTAGTGACTCGGAGGCAACGATGCGATCTCGGTCTTCTCGTTGTCCCAGTTCTCATCGGCGGGCGGCGTGGCCCCGTCTTGCGTGATCGCAGCCGGGTTCGCGTCGGCGCCCAGCATGGGGTGCGCTCCGCTGTCGCGGCCCACCGGCGTGCCGGGAATCGGCCCACTTTCGACCGCGCCGGACACCGCCCGCCGCTGCCGCGCCGGATCCACCGCCAGCAAGCCCGAGCCCGGGCTCGCCGGCGTGGCACCTGGCTGGTCGTCGCGAACCGCGTCCATGGCGACCGCGGTGAAGCGCCGAGGTTCATTGGTGCGCGTGCCGGCCGCGATCTCGCGCTCGCGTCGCGATTTCTCGGACAGGATCTTCGCGAGCACCGACTGACTCTGCCCGGTCAGCTTGTCGAAGCGTAGGCCCATCCCGGGATGCACCTCCGGCCGTGCCGGATCAGTCTCGCGCACCCAAACCACCGTTCCGTGACCCGACAACAGCGGACTGCCATCGAACAACGTGAAGTGGAAGTTGATCGCGGTACCGGCCGCCAACGGCTTCTTGGTGCGGACGAAAATACCGCCGGGGCTCACATCGACGGCGTAGCGGTCGAGAAACTTGTCGAGGGACTCGCTCTTGAATTTGATTCGAAGAGTGATCCCGCTGGTCTCTGTTCGGGGCTCCTGATCCATCACGGCTTTCGTCGAAAAATCAGGTGAGGTATACGCCCGCGAGCATGGGACTTCAATCATTCTTGTCGGCGTCGGTGCGGCGGGGCGTGCTGGTTGCAACGTTGGTGCTCGGGGCCGCGCCCGCGAACGCCGCCTCGGCGCCTCCCCTGCGGGCCGCTCACGGTGCCGTGGCGTCTGACCACCTCGCTGCGTCAACCGCCGGAGTTGAATTGCTCAAGGGCGGCGGCAATGCGATCGACGCCGCGTGTGCGACCGCGCTCGCCCTCGGCGTCGCAAACCCGCAGTTCTCGGGCATCGGCGGCGGTGGCCTAGCGGTCATCTACATCGCCAAGGAGAAGCAGGTCTACGCGCTCGATTTTCGCGAGAAAGCGCCCGCCGCTATCAAGGCCGAGATGTTCTTCCGCGACGGCAAACCCGACCCCAGGCTGTCCACCCGCGGCGGACTCGCCGTCGGCGTCCCGGGCGAGGTCCGCGGCCTGTCCGAGATGGTGAGACGCTGGGGCAAGCTGCCGTTCGCGCGCTGCGTGGCGCCAGCCGAGGCCCTGGCCGAAAAGGGTGTCACTGCCATCGCGCGCTTCGCCGCTGCGATCGCCGGCGGCGGCGGCGGTGGTGGTGGTGACGACCGCACCTCGTTCTTGGCTTCGATCCTGGCCTTCACCCCGCCGCTCAAGCCTGGCGACACCTTTACGCGCCCGCTACTGGCCGCCACCCTTGGGCGCCTGCGCAAGGAAGGTGCCGACGCCTTTTACAAAGGTGCCATCGCCCAGGACATGGTCGACGCCATACGGGCCTCGGGCGGCGTCATGACGATGGACGATCTCGCCCGCTACAACGCCGTCGTGCGCAAGCCGCTTGAGATCGCCTACCACGGCCACCGCGTGTTCTCGATGCCGCCGCCCTCGTCGGGTGGCATCGCCATCGCCGAGGCGGTGGGCATCCTGTCGGCCCGCGGCCAGGACATGAACACGCTCGGCCGCGGCTCGTCGGCGTACCTGCACCTGCTGGGCGAGGCGCTCAAGCACGCCTTCGCCGATCGCGCGCGCTTCCTGGGCGACACTGATTTCGTCAAGGTTCCGCTCGATCGCCTGACCAGCGCCGCCTACCACAAAGAGCTGGCCGCCCGGATCAAGGACGATGCCATCGGCAAACCCGAGGATTACGGCACGCCCGGCAGCACGATCGATCCGCCGCACGACAAGGGCACCACGCATCTGTCGGTCATCGACGCCGAAGGCAACGCGGTTGGCCTCACCACCACAGTCAACCTTGGGTTCGGCTCGCACGTGGTCGGCCCCAAGAGCGGCGTCGTGCTGAACAACCAGATGGACGACTTCGCCATCAAGCCAGGCACGCCGAACTCGTTCCGTCTCATCGGCACCGAGAAGAACGCCGTGGCGCCCAACAAGCGGCCGCTGTCATCCATGTCGCCGACCATCGTGCTCGACGACAAGGGCGTGAAGCTGGTGGTCGGCGGGGCCGGCGGGCCGACCATCATCAGCGGCACCTTGCAAGTCCTGCTGAATGTCATCGATGGCAAGCTGGACGCGCAAGCCGCCAGCGCCGCGTCTCGTATCCACCACCAGTGGTCACCCTACACTCTGTACTACGAGGGCGACATCCCGCGCGACGTGATCGACGCCCTGGGCAAGCGCGGCCACAAGGCCGAGTCGCGCGGCCACATCACATCGGTCAACGTGGTGGTGCGCACCGACAGTGGTCTCGAGGCCGCCGCCGAGTACCGCAGCGGCGGCGCGCCGGCGGGCTACTAGGCGACTGGGGCCTCGCACGTGGCTGCCCACAAGATCGAGAAGGTGCTGATCGCCAACCGCGGCGAGATCGCGTGCCGGATCATCCGCGCGTGCCGCGAGATGGACATCGCGACGGTGGCGGTGTTCTCGGACGCTGACCGCGACGGCCTGTTCGTACGCATGGCCGACGAGGCGGTGGCCATCGGCCCGCCGCCCGCCCGGGACAGCTACCTGCGCGCCGACAAGATCCTGGACGCCGCGCGCGCGACCGGCGCCGACGCTGTTCACCCTGGCTATGGCTTCCTGTCGGAGAACGCCGACTTCGCCGATGCGTGCGCCGCCGCTGGCGTCGTGTTCATCGGCCCGCCGGCCAGCGCCATCCGCGCCATGGGCGGCAAGACCTCGGCGCGCGCCCGCATGCATGCCGCCGGCGTCCCGGTGGTCCCCGGTGACAACGGTGCCGACGGACGCGGCTTCGCCACCGCGGCGGAAGCCAAGGTTGCCGCGGCACGCATCGGCTACCCGATCATGCTCAAGGCGGCGGCGGGGGGCGGCGGCCGGGGCATGCGCCTGGTCGATAGCGAGGACAAACTCGAAGCCGCCCTGGCCGGGGCGCGCCGCGAATCCATGGCGGCGTTCGCCGACGACGCCGTCTACCTGGAAAAAGCCATCGTGCGCGCGCGCCACATCGAGATCCAGATCTTCGGCGACCAGCACGGCAACGTCGTTCACCTGTTCGAGCGCGACTGCTCGGTGCAACGGCGCAACCAGAAAGTGATCGAGGAAGCGCCGTCCCCCGCAATCGACGAGGCCACGCGACAGAAGATGGGCGAGGTCGCGGTCAGAGCCGCGAAGTCGGTCGGCTACGTCGGCGCCGGCACCATCGAGATGCTGTACGACCAGGCCAGCCGAAGTTTTTACTTCCTCGAGATGAACACCCGCCTGCAGGTCGAGCACCCGGTGACCGAGCTTTTGACTGGCCTCGATCTGGTGCGCTGGCAGGTAGCGGTTGCGCGCGGTGAGCCGCTACCGCTGGCGCAACACCAGATAGAGCGTCGCGGCGCCGCCATCGAATGCCGCGTCTACGCCGAGGATCCCATCAAGTTTTTGCCGTCGCCGGGCACCATCACCACGCTTCGGGTACCGTCGGGCCCAGGGGTGCGCGACGATTCGGGCGTCACCGAAGGCAGCGTCATCTCGGTCTACTACGATCCGATGATCTCGAAGCTGTGCGTGCACGCCGCCGACCGCGCGGCTGCCATCGATCGCATGCGCCGCGCACTCGACGAGTACAGCATCGGCGGCATCAAGACCAACTTGGCGTTCCACCGTAAGGTCATGCGCCACCCGGCGTTTCTCGCTGGCGACTACGACACCGGCTTCATCGAGCGCCACAAGGCCGAACTTGTCCCGCCGCCACCGGACCCAGCCGCCGTAGACCAGGCCGCGCTCGCGGCGGCGATCCACACGGCTCGATCCGCCCCGGCGCCGTGGACGGGCGAGAAAACCGACGGCATCTCGGCCTGGCGGCGGGAACGGCTCTAGCAGTAGACTTCGAGCCTCGTGTCCGTCCCACCGCCGCAGGAAGCAGCTCCCATCCCCGCCGCGACGGTGGCGGATCCGGCGCCGCCCCCGCCGCAAGAACTGGCGGTCGCACTGACGTGCTTCGACCGCGGGGACTTCGCGGGCACCCGGACCGAGATCAAAGCCGCGCTCGCCGCACACCCGACCGCCGAGGTGCAACAAGCTGCGCGCGCCCTGGTCGACCGAATGGCTGCGGACCCCTGGGCCCTCCGCGTTGGCGTGGGAGCCTTCGTGCTCCTCTTGATCGCCTGCAACCAGTACCTGCGGTAGCAACTAGTCGTCGAATCCGTGCTGCTTACGGTGCCAGGGGCCGTCGAAGTCCGGGGTCGACTTGAACCGCTCATGGCGGCCGTCGCCGGCCTCATCGCGAACGGAAGCCACCAGCGCTGCCTGCTCGGGTGCGGTCATCGGTACAAAACCGCGGGCGATGTTCACGTCCTGCTCGAGATCGGCCATCGATTCGATGCCGACGACCAAGGACGCGATCGGCTGGCTTAGCGCGTACCTGATGCAATCCTCGGCCGCCAGATCGGTGTAGTCAGGAAATCGGCCGCGCGGGTGGCCACCGCCCAGGCTTTTCATGCCGATGACGCCGATGTCATCCCGCTGGCACACCGGCACGACGTCTTTCTGGAAACTGCGGTAGTGCGCATCCATCACGTTGATGGGCATCTGGGCAGCATCCCAGGCGTGGGGCTTGGCGATCATTTTGAGATGAATCGACGGATCCTTGTGCCCGGTGAAACCGATGAAGCGCACCTTGCCGGCCTTCTGAGCCTCGATCGCCGCTTTGATGCCGCCGCGCTCGAACACCCAGTCGGGATCGTTGTCGTAGACCAGCTCGTGGAACTGCCACAGATCGATTCGATCGGTGCGCAGGCGGCGCAGACTGTCCTCCAGGCACTTGAGCGACCCGGCGTAGTCGCGCTCGCAATTCTTGGTCATCAGGAAAACCTGGTTGCGCTTGCCGTCCTCCGCCAGGGCCCGGCCCATGATCTCCTCGGCGCCGCCCATGTGGTAGTCCCACGCGTTGTCGAAGAAGTTGATGCCGGCATCGATCGCGGCGTGCATGATGCGGATGCACTCGGCGTCCTCTGTCGGAGCGCGGACGTGCCAACCACCCAGGCAGATGATCGAAACCTCGGCGCCGGTGCGGCCGAGACGACGCCGGGGGATAGCAGCGCTGGAATGGGCGGTGAACCCCGAGTTCTTCCGGCGCGTCGGCATCGTCAAGTCCGGCGGATTATGCGGCAAGAACGCCGGCGGGCCCAAACCAAAGGACGCTGCCTCACCGTCGGGAATGCGCCGGGGATTGTGTGATTGACGGAGCCGGATGCGAGGTGTAGCTTCCCCCGGTTTCCCCTGTTGCCAGGAGCGTTTCATGTCAGCCGCGCCCCACAAGTCGTCATCCTCCGAGGCCGCCGCTGCCTCCGACGTGACCACGCTGCTCGGCAAGGGCTGCCAGTTCGAGGGCAAACTGTCGTTCGAAGGCACGGTCCGCATCGATGGCAAGCTGACCGGCGAGATCTTCACCGACGACGCGCTGGTCATCGGCGAGGGCGCCGAGATCAACGCCGAGGTCCACGTCGGCTCGGTCATCATCGAAGGCTCGGTGCGCGGCAACATCCACGCCAAGCGGTCGGTCGAGATCCGCACGCCTGGCCGCGTTCGCGGCAACATCACCACCCCGTCGCTGTTCATAGAAAAAGGGGTCATGTTCGACGGCACCTGCCAGATGGAAACCGCGGCCCCCGCCGAGGGCAAGCGTGCGGCCGGAGGAGCCTCAGTGGAGTCGGCCCGCAGTGCCGCGACCAGCTGATCGTGACGTGCTCGGGGCGGGTTTCGTTGAGCTGACTCGCTTGACCCTTGAGCAGGATTTTGGTACGCGAGGCGCGGGCTTTTCCTCGCCATGACTCTTTTTTCCATCCTCGTGACCGCTCCCGAGTCGGCCGACCAGCAGTTGCTCGACATCGACGGCACCCTGTTCGTGTCGCTCGGTCTGTTCGTGGTGCTGGCGCTGGTGCTGAGCCGGTGGCTGTGGAAACCGTACCTGCGGGTGCGGGACGAGCGCATCACGCGCGTGCATGGCTACAAGGACGAGGCGCTTCGGCTTGAGGCCGAGGCCAGGCAACGCCTTGATAAGGTGACCGCCGATCTCGCACTGGCGCGACGCGAGGGCAGCCAGGATCAGGCCAAGGCACGCGCGGAGGCCCACGCACGCGAGCAAATGATAGTCGCCGAAGCGCAGGCTCAGGCGCAGCGCGCGCTGGCCGAGGCGCGTGCGGAACTGGAGGCCGCCATGACGCGCGAAAAAGCGACGCTGGCCGTGCGCGCGAAGTCCCTGGGCACGCACGCGGCAGAGCGCATCCTGGGCCGACCGGTGGTGCCATGAACCGGACTTTGGCGAGTCGAGCGCGAGCCGTGTTCGCGGCGCTTGCCATTGCCGTGCTGGCGGGCGGCGGCGCGTGGGCCGCTGGTGAGGAACACGCGAACGGCCACGGTGGCCACCAGGGTCTCGACGGGAAGACTTTCGCCTTTCAACTGATCAACTTCGGCATTCTGCTGTTCGTGCTGATCAAATTTGGCGGCAAGGCCGTGAACCAGACCCTGAGGACCCGGCATGAACAGCTCAAGTCGGACCTCGCCGAGGCCGCCACGCTGCGCGCCGACGCCGAGACCCGTTTGCGCGAGCAGGACAAGCGGCTGGCAAACCTGGAACACGAGATAGCGGCCCTGCGGGCATCCATGCGCCAGGAAGCCGAACATGAGAAGTCGCGACTGGTCGCCGCTGCCGAGGAGCGGGCCCGGCGGGTCAAGGACGAGACCGCGTTCCTGCTGCAGCAACAGATCAAGGAGGCCGAGTTGCGCTTCCGGCGCGAGGTCAGCGAGGCGGCTCTCAAGATAGCCGAGGACACCCTGCGCCGGTCGGTCAATCCCGAGGACGAGCGACGACTGGCCAGCAGCTTCGTGACCGGCATCGACGCCCCGCCGGAAGGACGCAACTGATGGCCGCGATGGGTGGCTCGGTGGCACGCCGGTACGCACGGGCCCTGTTCCAGATCGGCGTCGACAAGACCACCTACGAGGCGTACGGCGGCGAGCTGGCCGCCCTGGCCGCGGTCTACGCTGAATCGACCGAGCTGCGACAGACGCTGGAGAACCCAGTATTCCGCTTGGCGCAACGGCGCGCGATCCTGGAAAAGTTGCTGCCCCAGGTCGCGCCCAGCCGCGAGGTCGGTAATTTCGTGCTGCTGCTGCTGGAACGCGGGCGCATCTCGTTCCTGCCCGCCATAGCCCGTGCGTACGGCGAGATGACCGATGTGCAGAAGGGCCGCGTGCGCGCGACTCTGACCTCGGCGCAAGCCCTCAACCCGGAGATCATCGCCGGCATCGAGCGGGCGCTGGCGCGCCGCACCGGCAAGACGGTCCTGATGACCACCGCGGTCGACCCGTCGCTCATTGGCGGCCTGGTCGCGCGGGTCGGCGATCTGGTGCTGGACGGCAGCCTGCGGGCGCGCCTGGAAACCTTGCGACAAAAAGTTCTCGATTGATGGCACGACACAGGAACACACCATGAGCACGCAGATAAGGGCCGAGGAAATCAGCCAGATCATCCGCCAGGAGATCGAAGGATTCGACCAGAAGGTCGCGGTCAGCGAGACCGGCACGGTGCTCGAGACTGGCGACGGCATCGCCCGCGTCTACGGCTTGCAGTCGGCGATGGCGGGCGAGTTGCTGGACTTCGGCAAGGGCGTGGTCGGCCTGGTGCTGAACCTCGAAGAAGACAACGTCGGCGTGATTCTGCTGGGCAACTTCGAGGCGATCCGCGAGGGCGACACCGTCAAGCGCACCGGCCGCATCGCCCAGGTGCCGGTGGGTGAGGCCTTGATCGGCCGCGTGGTCGACTCGCTGGGACAGGCGGTGGACGGCAAGG
The DNA here is from genome assembly GCA_031431215.1 of Myxococcales bacterium. GTDB lineage: Bacteria > Myxococcota_A > Polyangia > Fen-1088 > Fen-1088 > JANPCZ01. The sequence continues at coordinate 27,086 of JANPCZ010000048.1, read as the reverse complement.
GTCCCATCGAGGCCAAGCACACCCGCAAGATCGAGATCAAGGCGCCCGGTATCATCGCGCGCAAACCGGTGCACGAGCCGATGCAGACCGGCATCAAGGCCATCGATTCGATGATCCCGATCGGCCGCGGCCAGCGCGAGCTCATCATCGGCGACCGGCAAACCGGCAAGACCGCCATCGCCGTCGATACGATCATCAACCAGAAGGGCCAGGACATGTTCTGCTTCTACGTGGCCATCGGCCAGAAGCAGTCGACGGTGGCCTCGGTGGTGGAGAAGCTGCGTGAGGCCGGTGCCATGGCCTACACCACCGTGGTGGTCGCGACCGCGTCCGAGCCGGCGCCGCTTCAGTTCCTGGCGCCGTACACCGGCGTCACCATGGCCGAGTATTTCCGCGACAGCGGCCGCCACGCGCTCATCATCTACGACGATCTGTCGAAGCAGGCGGTTGCGTACCGGCAGCTGTCACTCCTGCTGCGACGCCCGCCCGGCCGCGAGGCGTATCCCGGCGACGTGTTCTATGTGCATAGCCGCCTGCTCGAGCGCGCCGCCAAGCTCAGCGACAAGGAGGGCGGTGGTTCGCTGACCGCGCTGCCCATCATCGAGACCCAGGCTGGTGACGTGTCGGCGTACATCCCGACCAACGTCATCTCGATCACCGACGGGCAGATCTACCTGGAAAGCGACCTGTTCTACTCGGGCCAGCGGCCAGCGGTAAACGCCGGCCTGTCGGTGAGCCGGGTCGGTGGCGCGGCGCAGATAGCCGGCATGAAGAAGGTCGCGGGCAAGCTACGGCTGGAACTGGCGCAGTACCGCGCGCTGGCGGCGTTCGCGCAGTTCGGCTCGGATCTGGACAAGGCAACGCAGCAACAGCTCGCCCGCGGCGCACGCATGACCGAGATGCTCAAGCAGGGCCAGTACGCGCCGCTGGTCGTCGAGAAGCAGATCCTCATCATCTACGCCGGCACCAACGGCTACGTGGACAGTGTTCCCATCGAGGCGCTGGGGCGCTACGAGCGGGATCTGTACGCGTTCGTCGATGCCCGCCACCCTGACCTGTGGACCGAACTCGCGGGCAAGGGCAAGGACGGCAAAGCCTGGGATGGCCTGGTCACGCGCATGAAGACCGTACTTGGCGAATTCGCCAAGCAGTTCGCCCCCGACGCCAAAAACAGCTGACATCTGCCGATGCCGTCCCTGAAAGCCGTCCGCACCCGGATCGCCTCGGTCAAATCGACCGAGAAGATCACGCGCGCCATGAAGCTGGTGTCGGCCGCCAAGCTGCGCCGCGCCCAGGACGCCATCATCGCCGCGCGACCGTATGCCCGTGCACTGGCCGAGGCAGTGGCCGAGGTGGCGGCGCGCGCGGGAGACGACTCGCACCCGATGCTGGCGCGGCGGCCAGGCCGCCGCCTGGCGCTGGTTGCCATCACCAGTGATCGCGGCCTATGCGGTGGCTTCAACGCCAACGTATGCCGCGCCACCGCGCGGACAATCGACGAAAAGACCCAGGCAGCAGAGGTCGACGAGCTGCGCATCGAAGTTGTGGGCCGCAAGGGCCGTGACTTCTTCAAGCGCCGCAAGATGCCGGTCGCGCACGAGCTGGCGGGCGCGGTCGGCGACACAGCCGCGGCGCGCGCCAAGGAGATCGCGCTGCAGGTGTCCAGCGACTTTCTCGACGGACGCATCGATGGCGTCCTGCTGATCTACAACGAATTCAAGTCCGCCATCGTGCAGCGGGTGGTGGTCGAACCGCTGCTGCCGGTGACAACCTCGATGCTGGCGCAGAGCGCCGGCCAGATCGACTTCGCGTACGAGCCCAGCAAGGAAGACTTGCTCAATCTGTTGCTGCCGCTCTACGTCGACTCGCAGATTCACCGCGCGCTGCTTGAATCGATCGCTTCGGAGTTCGGCTCGCGCATGAGCGCGATGGAGAACGCCACCAAGAGCGCCAAAGAGATGATCGGGAGGTTGACCCTCCAGTACAACCGCGCCCGCCAGGCCGCCATCACCAAGGAACTGATGGAGATCGTGGGCGGCGCCGAGGCCCTCAAGGGATGAACCCTCAAGGGATGAAGTCGAAGGGATGAACACGCCATGACGCCAGCAGGGACAGCAAGTAGCCAGCAAGGACGCATCGTTCAGGTCATCGGGCCAGTGGTCGACGTGGAGTTCTCGGGCGCGGACTTGCCCGAGATCAACACCGCACTGTCGATCACCAATCCATCGATCGACGACCGCGCCGACAACCTCATCGTCGAGGTGGCGCAGCACCTGGGCGAGCGCACCGTCCGGTGCGTGTCGATGGACACCACCGATGGATTGGTGCGCGGGATGCCGGTCAAGAACACCGGCGCGCCGATCATGATGCCGGTGGGCAAAGAGGTCTTGGGCCGCATCGTCAACGTGATCGGCATGCCGGTCGACGAGCTCGGCCCGCTGGGAGCCACGAAGTTCCTGCCCATCCACCGCCCCGCCCCCAAGTTCGTCGACCAGTCAGTCAAGGTCGAGATGTTCGAGACCGGCATCAAGGTCGTCGATCTTCTGGCCCCCTATCGCCGCGGCGGCAAGATCGGCCTGTTCGGCGGCGCTGGCGTCGGCAAGACCGTGCTCATCATGGAGCTCATCAACAACGTCGCCAAGAAGCACGGCGGCTTCTCGGTGTTCGCGGGTGTCGGCGAGCGCACCCGTGAAGGCCGCGACCTTTACAACGAGATGAGCGAGTCGAAGCTGTCGTCGGGCGACACCGTCATCTCGAGGGCCGCGCTTATCTACGGCCAGATGAATGAGCCGCCGGGCGCGCGCGCGCGGGTGGCACTGTCGGCGCTGACCGTGGCCGAGTATTTCCGCGACGAGGAGGGCCAGGACGTGCTGCTCTTCGTCGACAACATCTTTCGCTTCACCCAGGCCGGCTCCGAAGTGTCGGCATTGCTTGGCCGCATCCCCAGCGCGGTCGGCTACCAGCCCACGCTGGCAACCGAGATGGGCGTGCTGCAGGAGCGCATCACGTCGACCAGCAAGGGTTCGATCACGTCCGTGCAAGCCATCTACGTGCCTGCCGATGACTTGACCGATCCGGCGCCAGCGACCGCTTTCGCCCACCTCGACGCAACCACGGTGCTCAACCGCGCCATCTCCGAGCTGGGTATCTACCCCGCTGTCGATCCGCTGGATTCCACCTCGACCATCCTGTCGCCCGACGTGGTCGGCGCCGAGCACTACGCGGTCGCGCGCGGCGTGCAAAAGATCCTGCAGCGCTACAAGGAACTGATCGACATCATCGCCATCCTGGGCATGGACGAACTGTCCGAGGACGACAAGCTGGCCGTGTCGCGCGCGCGCAAGATCCAGCGTTTCCTGTCGCAGCCGTTCCACGTCGCCGAGACCTTCACCGGCACGCCCGGCAAGTACGTCGAGGTCAAGGACACCATCTCCGGCTTCAAGGAGATCATCGATGGCAAGTGCGACGACATTCCCGAACAGGCCTTCTACATGATGGGCAACCTCGACGAGGTGCGCGCCCGCGCCGAGAAGATGGCCAAGGAAACCGCCTAGCGGCGCGTGGCGTCCATGCGACTGTCGCTCACCACACCGAAGGGGTCGATCATCGACGTGGAGGCCGAGGAGATCACCGCCCCCGGCGCCTTGGGCGAGTTCGGCGTGCTACCCGGCCACATCTCGTTCCTGTCGGCGCTCAAGCCTGGCGTCCTGGTATTCCGCACCAAGGACGTTACCCGCGTCTTCGCTGTAGGCCAGGGTGTCTTGCAGGTAGCCCACGCCGACGCTGGCGACAAGATCCTGGTGCTGGTCGATCAGGCCCAGGGCGGCGCCGACATCGACCGTGACGCCGCGGCCAGCGAGCTCGGCCAGATCGACGCGGAACTCGCGGCCTGGAAGAAAGAGCCCGGCGGCGAACTGTCCGCCTTGCTCCTGCGTCGGGCCTGGACCGCGGCCCGCGTCGACGCGGCCGCTCGGGTCGCGCCGCACTAGCCAACAGCGCCGCCTTCGAGCTGGGTATCGTGAAGTTCTTCGTCACTTGTGCCAAAGGCACCGAAGGGCCGTTGCGGCGAGAGCTGGTCGGCCTGCGCATCCGCGCGCCGCGTGGCGAGACCGGCGGCGTCTCATTCGAGGGCAGTTTCACCGACGCGATGAAGGTCTGCCTGTGGTCGCGGGTGGCGATGCGCGTGCTGCTTGAGGTCAGCGCGTTTGCCGCGCCCGATGCCGGCGCGCTGTACGACGGCGCGCTTGCGGCCGATCTCGGCGCGTACTTGACCGCGAACACCACCCTGGCAGTGAGCGCCAGCGTCCGCGACAACCCACAGCTCCACCACACCGGCTTCGCGGCGCTCAAGGTCAAGGATGCGCTGGTCGACGCTATCCGCGCCCGGACGGGTTCGCGCCCCAACGTCGATACCGAGGATCCCGACGTCGCCGTCTTTCTTCACGTGGCGGCAAGCGAGGCTCGGCTCTACCTGGACCTCGCAGGTGAGCCGCTGCACCGGCGCGGCTACCGCGTGGCCATGGCCGACGCGCCCCTCAAGGAGACCCTGGCCGCCGCCATTTTGACCCTCGGTGGCGCGACTGCCGAGGCGGCCTTCTTCGATCCCATGTGTGGCTCGGGCACCCTGGCCATCGAGCAAGCGCTGGCGTCGCGCCGGCTGGCGCCTGGGCTTCACCGTCGCTTCGGCTTCGAACGCTGGCCCGACGCCGCCCAGCGCATGGCCTGGCAGCCGCTCAAGTCCGAAGCCCTTGCCCTGGCGTTACCCCGGGCCGCTGCGCCCATCGTGGCGCGCGACGTATTGCCATCCGCCGTGGCCGCGGCCCGCGCCAACGCGCGCGCGGCCGGTGTGGGCGCCGATGTCACATTCGAGGTGGCCGACGTGCGCAGCTTCGCTGCCCAGGCGGCCGGCGCCATCATCTGCAGCAATCCGCCCTACGGCCACCGCATCGACGCTGGCCCCGACCGTGCGCTGGCGGCGCTGTATGACGACATCGCCCGCGCTCTGTCCCGCAGCCGCGGCTCGCGCGCCGTCTTGCTGGCCGGCAACCCGGACCTCGCGCGCGCGATGGTGCGCAAGCCCCAGATCTCCCACCGGCTATGGAACGGTCCGATCGAAGCGCGCTTGCTGGTCTACGACCTGTGACCAGGGTTGGGCGCACGGGCTAGCGCTAGCGCTTGAACGGCACCGGGTACTTGAAGCTCTGCTTGTCGGCCGCGAACTTCGGGAACTGCAGTTTGCGAGCACCGTCGACCAGACACTCGGCAAGCGCCGTGCCGCCCAACCCGCCCTCGACGTTCACGCTCTGAACCAGCCCATTGCCGCGCACCGTGAAAGCGAGCGTCGCAGTGCCCTTCTGCGAGAACTTCCTGCCGCATGAATCGATGTCGCCACGGAGGCCGGCCATGGTCTCGTTGATCTGCGCCATACCGAGCTGAGCCATCCCATCGCCGGACGCCGGCTCGCCACCGGCGACCGCCTTACCGCCGCCGCACACTGGATCGTCGGCGTCACGAGAAGCGGCCTCGGCGGACTTGGGCTCGGACCAGATCACCTCGCCACTGCAGCGGTTGAACACGCGGCCACCCAGCAGCTTGAACGCGAGCCCCTTGCCGGCCGCCAGCGTCCATTCGGCGTCCGCCGGCTGAAACACGAACTCGGCGCGCAGGTGGGGCTTGACCGTCTTCGACCACTCGTCGGCGGCTGTGACATTGGGCAGGTCGACGATGGTATTCGCGATCTCGGAGGCCGCAGGCAGGGCGGCGCCCTTGGCCGGCACCTTCAACGTTACGAAGCGCTTCTCTCCCGCCGCGCCCACCACCACCGGTCGCTGGCACGCCAGGCACCCGAACACCCGCATGCGCATGCCGCGAAGGCGCGCATCGTACTCGGACACCAGCACCACCCCGGGCTCGTCCACCACCGCGGAAAAAGACTTGCCCGGCAACTGCCGTTTGAGCTGCGCATGCATGCCGCGGCAGCGCGCGCGATCGATATCGCGGCGGGCCTTGGCGCAATCGTCGACGAACGGCCCCACCAGGGTCGCCAGATCCATCCCTTCGGTCGCCCCTTGCGCGAGCGCCTCGAAGGTTTGCCCCACGGCCCGGCCGGCGGGAACCAGCAGGCCGAGCGCCAGTGCCAGCGTCCCGACCCAGGCGTTCCTGCGGCCCAGAAAATTCACGGTTTCCCCCCAGGGCTGCTCCACGGTTGCATCCCATACCCCATCCCTGCCCGCGGAGAAAGCCATGCGTGCGATGGTCCTAAGACGCCGGGGCCGGCGCGGCCGGCGGCGGAACCGCAGGCTCGGCCGCCGGGGCTGCGGCTGGCGCTGCCTTGCCGCCGGCCACCGGAACCACGACCAGGCCGTCCAGAACATTCTGTAGCTGTACCTGCATGTTGGACAGGTCGTGGCAGTAGCGGCCCATATCCTGCTGGAATTCAACCCGTGTGACGACTCCCAGCAGCACCCCGCCCTGGTTGGAGCCGATGACGATGGCCCGGAACCCGGGACGGCTGACCAGATCCACCGGGTCGCGCACGACGCCGAGGCTCTTGTACTTCCTGCGGAAGCGCCCGCACTCGGGCGGGCTGTCCAGCACCAGGTGATGGGTCGATAGCTTCAGGTCCTTGTCTCGCGCCAGCAGTTCCATGACCGCGTCGGAGGGATTCTTGACGTTGTCAGGCTCGGCCCAAGAGAACAACCTGACCTCGACGTCCGCTGTGACGGTGTCGTAGCTGGCCTCGCGCGGCGTCAAGGCTCCTGAACCCTCATCGATGACAGCGGAGCCGTACTGCCCGATCGTGAAGACGCTGGCCTCGCCGTCCTTCTGGCCCTCGGACTTGAGCTCCCAGAATTCCGGGTACGTCAGGATGTAGCGAGGCGTCCGCAGCACCTTGGCACCCGCACAGCCCGCCCCACTCGCGGCCAGGGCCGCCATCATCAGCACGCGGACCAATCTGGGCATCGATGTCTACTCCCGTTGGCCCGCGAGGTTACATCCCCGAGATGAACTTCCACTTGCTATTTGAGTTCTGCTCCAGCACGAAGCGGTGGTAGTCGCTCACCCGTCGGTAGCGCTCGCCCGATTCGGCGTTCAGCTCGAACGCACCGTTGATGAACACCTCGACCTCGGCGCGTCCGCGCTCGACCTTCACGTTGCGGAACTGGATCTCGTAGCGGATCGATCGGACCCGCACCAGCTTCTTGAGTACGCCCCGCAGACCCTCATATCCGTAGTCGTCGTTGGCGCGCGGCGTGCCGGAGTCCTCGAAGTACTTCTCCGACGCCAGGACCAGCAAGCCCTCCACGTCCTTCGCCATCAGGCGCTCGCGGTACTTGTCCACCGTCTCAAGCACGGCCCGGTTCTCCTCGGTGTCCGGCACGGTCGTCCCCGGCAGGTTGTTGGTATGCGCACAACCTGCGCCGCCAGCCAGCGCGCCGGCCGCGACCACAACCAGGAGCCAATGACGCTTCTTCCTCATGGAACCGGGTTCGCGAATAGCATCATTCGTTCCAGGAGAAAAGCGCTGTGTTTTCGCGGGCTCCCCAGCGCCGACTGGCCAGGCCGGGACTGTTCGACTGCGGGCCAGCCCGGTCCCTGCCATTTTGGCAGGCGTTCAATCAGCCGCCCAGCAGCCGATCGATGTTGGCCTGCTCCCAGGCCACCGCGCGCTCGTAGTCAGCGAAGGTCTTCTCCTCGGCGACGAACTCGGGCCCATGAAAGCAGCGGCGACCGTCCTTGCGCACGACCTCATGCTTTCCGTGCAACATCTCGTGAAAGACGATCCAGGCAACGAAGTACTCGGGCACCGACACCTGGTCGAGCACCGGGTGGATGCGGATGATGCGATCTTCGACCGAGAAGCTACCCATCTTGATCGATCGCCGCGGGCGGCGCCGTGCGGGTGCCGAGCCCCAGGTGATCCGCGCTTGCAGGCGGCCCTCGAATCGGTCGGCGTTCACTCGGTCGAAGATAGCTTGAAGATCGTAAGCCCTGCCCTGGGTCCGGACCTTCAGCAGCCGCGGCGCACGCACCTGGCGCCTAATGACGTGCTGGTTGTGCTCGATGAAGGCGCCGATGGCCTCGGACGCACGCCGATCATTGTGGACCACGTAGCGGGCGATCGCGCGCATCAGGCGCGGTTCGGCCCCGATGAACATGCGGTGCAGCCGCACCGTGTAGCCAGCCTGCGCACGCTTGACCGAGACCATCGTGAAACGGTTGTTGGTGAGCGTGACCCGCAGGCCCTTGCCAAGTGGGATGAAGCCCGCGAGCGCCTCTTCCAGGGCGCACTCCTCCGGCACGCGCGCGAGAGCGTCGCCGATCCTGACTCGGCGGCCCGCCAAGGCACGCGACACAGCGCGCCGGGACTGCGGGACGGAACTTGCGGGTAGCGGGCAGGGATCCGTATCGGACCCGGTAAACGGTAACGCCAGCTGTCCCGGCGCTACCACCGCTACCTCGGCCAGACCCGGCCGCAGGGGCTGCCTGCCACGCATGCCTTCTGGTCTTAGCATCGAGCCGGCGTCATGGACGGAAGACTTGGCCTTCAAGGAATCCTTTTTCTGGGCGGCCACCAGGGCCCGCGCCTAACCGCGAAGACAAATGCTATCAACGCTCTCGCTTCACTGCCAAGTTTCCTATCAGTTCGGAGTCGCTTGGGTTTTCTTGTGGATAGATTCTGACAACCACCGCTCTTCCGGAACGCGGAACGAGGATCGGCCGCAGCGCGCCGGCCGCCAAGCGGCGATCAAGCGCAGACTTTTCCTGCTAAGAAAGCCGTGCCGTGCGAATCCAGATCCTGTACTTCGCGGTGCTGCGAGAGCGACTACGGCGGGACGACGACGTACTCGATCTAGCGGGCTCTGCCACGGTCGCGACCGTCCTGTCCGAGGTGTCTCGGTTGCGTCCCGAGATTGCGGGATTGCTCCCGCGCGTACGGGTCGCGGTCAATCGTCAGATGGTCCCACCTGATCATGCGATCAGCGACGGTGACGAATGTGCGCTCATCCCGCCGGTCGCGGGCGGCTCCGCGGGACGCCGCATCGCCGTCACCGCCGAGCCTCTGTCGCTCAATGAGGTGGTGGCGGTGGTCGAGGCCGCGGGACAAGGAGGCATCGCCACGTTCACCGGCTGCGTGCGCAACCACGGCACGCTCGCCAGCGTCGCGCAGCTCACCTACGAAGCCTACGTGCCGATGGCCGTCGAAGTGCTGACCGCCATCGCCGACGAGATCGAGCGCGAGTGGCCGGGCGCGCGCGTCGCCATCCACCACCGCATCGGCACACTGACGGTCGGCGAGGCCGCGGTCGTCATCGCCGCGTCGGCCCCACACCGCGCCCCGGCCTTCGAGGCCTGTCGCGCTGGCATCGAGCGCTTGAAGATCCGCGCGCCGATCTGGAAGAAGGAAATCGGCCCCACGGGCGAGGAATGGGTCGGCACGGGCCCCTGAGCCAGCCGCCCACGAGAACCCTTGTTCACCCTTCTCATCATTGCTCTGCGGAACGTGCTGCGAAACCGGCGCCGGACCCTCATCACCCTCGGGGCCCTGTTCGTCGGGGTTGGCGTGATGGTCACCATGCGTGGCCTCCTGAACGGCCTGCAGCGCGCGCTGGTCGACAACGTTGCGCACGGCCAGACCGGCTCTCTGCAAGTGCACCGCACCGGGTACCTGGCGAACGTGCTCTCGACACCCCTGACACTCGATTTCCCGATGGACGAGATCGCAGCCAAGGTGAAGGCGCAACCGGGCGTGCAGGCTGTGGCGGCACGCATCCTGTTCGCTGGCATGGTGAGTTCGGGCGAGCAGACGTTGTTCATGGCGGCGATGGCCCTCGACCCCATCGCCGAGCTTGCAGTTTGTCCGCTGCGCAGCAAGACGCTCGACCCTGGCAGCCAGTTCATCGGCGGCCGCGATGGAGTGGTGCTGACAACCAGTCTGGCCAAGTCGATTGGCCTGCAGCAGGGCGGCGAGGCGGCGCTGTTGGCGCCCGATCGCGATGGCGCGCTGTCGGGCGAAAACATCCACCTCGCCGGCACCATGAACCTGGCTCTCCCGGGCGATAAGAAGATCGGCTTGGTGCCGCTGTCGCTCGCGCAGCGACTCCTGAAGATGGACGGCCGTGCAACCGAGCTCGCAGTCGCGGTGGAGCCCATCGAGAGCGCCACCGCCGTCGCGGCAGAACTGCGAGCGCGTCTCGGTCCGGATTACGAAGTGCACACCTGGGACCAGATCGCCCTCTTCGTCCGCCAGGCAATGGGGCGTCAGGATTTCATCATCCGATTCATCGCATCGGCGTTCATGCTGCTGATGTTGATAGGTGTGGCCAACACCATGTTGATGAGCGTCCTCGAACGCACGCGAGAGATCGGCACCATGATGGCGGTGGGCGTGCGCCGGCGAAAGATCCTGGCCCTGTTCATCATCGAAGCGCTCGCCATCGGTGCCCTGGGCGGAGTTGCCGGTAGCGCGGCCGGCTACGCGGCGGTGCAACTGCTCGCCCGGCGCGGCCTCGAGTTCACCGCGCCCGGGTCCAGCGTCGGATTCAAGCTGGTCGCGTACGTTCCTGCGGTGTACCTGGCGCAGGTCACCCTGCTCGCGACCGTCGGGGCCGGCCTGTTCGCCCTCTACCCCGCCTTCCGTGCCAGCCGCCTGCGCCCGGTGCAGGCACTCGCCGGTCAGTAGCAACACGATGCTGCCACCATGCTGACGCTGATTCGCCTCGCCATCCGCAACATCCGGCGGAACCGTTCACGCAGCGCCCTCACCCTGGGCGCCATCTTCCTGGGTGTCGCCATGACCATCGTGCTGGCGGGCTTCGGCAACGGGCTGGGCGTGTTGATGGCCAACGACGTGGTCAAGGCAAAGGTCGGCGCCATCCAAATCCACCGCCGGGGCTACGCGGGCGAGCGCGACAACCAGCCGCTCAAGCTCGACATGCCTGAGGCCGGCGCGCTCCGCGACGAGATCGGGCGCGTGCCCGGGGTCGCCGCGGTGTCACCGCGCATCGTGTTCGCTGGCTTGCTCAACAATGGGCGCGAGGCCACCATGTTCGTCGGACGCGGGGTCGATCCGGTGGGCGAGTACCAGGTGCTGCCCTGGGGCGGCAACGACATCGAGGGCAGCCGCATCGAGCCCGGTGAGAAGCGACGCAACGCCGGCGTGCTTGGGGCCGAGCTTGCGCGAGCCCTGGGCGCGAAGGTAGCGCAGACCTCCCTCACGTTGCAGGCGACCACCCAGGCCGGCCAGCAGAACGCGCTCGACCTGGAAGTGGCTGGCACCATCGACAACCAGAACGCGTTCGAATCCAAGCGGCTGCTCGACGTGCCGCTGGCCTTCGCGCAGGATCTGCTGCGCATGCCCGGCCGTGTGACCGAATGGGTGGTGCGGGTGGACGATCTAGACGCCATCGATGGCGTCGCTGCAAGTCTTCGTACAAAGCTCGGCTCCGACTACGAGGTCGAGACCTGGCGCGTGTTGCGCCCGAACATCGACGACGTGATCCGGTTCCAGCAGATCGTGGTCGGTATTGTCTCGATCGTCTTCCTGGTCATCGTCGTGTTCGGCGTGGTGAACACCATGGTCATGAGCGTGCTCGAGCGAACCCGTGAGATCGGCACCATGATGGCGCTGGGCGTGCGGCGCGCCCAGGTAAGTCTGCTGTTCGTGTGGGAGGCCGCGGCGCTGGCCGTCGTCGGTGGTGGCCTCGGAGCCGCCACCGGACGCGGTATCGTCTGGCTCATCGGCACGCGCGGCGGAATCAAGATGGCCGCGCCCGGGATGACGGTCGAGAAGTTCCACCTGGTGCCGGTGATTCCCCCCGGGATGATCCGCATGGCACTGGTGGGTGCCGTGGCCGGCGCGGTACTGGCCGCGCTCTACCCGGCATGGAAGGCAGCTCGCATGCGCCCCGTCGAAGCCTTGCGGGCGCTATGAAACCGAGACCCCGCGAAAGGAACGCCCGATGAAAACCCCACGCCTCGCCCTGGGTCTGGTCGGTGGCGCCGCGCTCTTGCTGGTCGCGACGGCCGTTGCCGCCCCTGCCACAGCGAAGCCCACCGCTCCACCCAGCGCCGAGCAATTGCTCAAGCAATATGACGCCGTCATGGGCCCCGAGAACTTCGAATCGCAAAGCCTGATGACCGCCCACCGCGACGACGGCACCACGCGCGCGTATACGATGCGCGTTCTCAAGAGCAGCACCGACAAGTTGCGCATCTGGTTCCAGGAACCGGCCGCGGTGCGCGGCCAGGAGATGTTGCGTCAGGGCGAGAACCTGTGGATCTACATGCCAAGCCTGAAGCGTGCGGTGCGCCTGGCGTCACGCGAATCCTTCCAGGGCGGCGACTTCAACAACGCCGATGTTCTGCGGGTGAACTACCGAGCCGACTACACGGCGACCGTGGCGGCGACCAGCGACATCCCCGACGCGTGGGCGATCGAGCTGAAAGCAAAGTCGAGCGACGCTGCCTACGACCACATCAAGTTGTGGATGAGCAAGAAGGAACTCATGCCGATCAAGGGCCAGTACTTCACTGCCAGCGGCAAGATGTTGCGCGAGGCTGAGTTCTCGGACGTGAAGACGTTCGCCGGCGGCTACCGGCGGCCGGCCAAGATCGTGATGAAGAACATGCTCGCGACCAAACGATTCTCAGAGTTCGTGGTTCTGGCGCTCGACACCCGGGTCAAGCCCGCGTCGACCCGGTTCGTACTGGATGATCTGGGACGCTAGGCATGCACGCAGTTCTTCTCGTCCTCGTGCTCGGCGCCCAAGCCGCGCCGCCCACGCCGGCGGTGAACCCGGTTCCGGGCGCAGAGTCAGCTGCGGAAACAGCGCCGGACCCCGCGCCGTTGTCAGCGCCCGCAGAGCCTGCATCGATCACCACCAACACGCCCGCATCGACCGGCGCCGAGTCCGCTGAAACGGCGCCCGCATCCACCGGAGAGCCAACCGCAGACAAGGCCCGGCCGCTGCTATCGACCGCGGTCACCGGCTACCTGGATTCGCGGACAGCCTGGGGCCACGCCGTGACCGATCCCCTGCTTCCGGGGACCGACGTCCCAGCCTGGACCAATCTGAGCGAGTTCAACTTCCAGCTCAAGCTGCGCTGGGGCGAGCGCGCTTTCGCGCTGGTCGATGCCGGGTTCTTCTGGCAGCACGCGTGGCAGTTTCCCGGCCCCGCCCACGACGTCGCGGCGTACCGCCCGCTCGCGATCGTCAGTGAAGCCTATGCGTCCTACAACGTATCCGATCACCTGAACGTCACGATTGGCAAGAAGCGTGTGGTGTGGGGGCCGGGGCAAGTCATCAACCCAAGCGACGTCCTCAATCCGCCCAAGGATCCCACCGACCCGACGTTCCAGCGCGCGGGCGCCTGGCTCGCTCGCGTCGAGGCGCCGTTCGAGCGCTTCACGGTGTCCGCGGTCGCCGCCGCGCAAGCGCTGCGCACCTACGGCGGCGTACCGACGTCGCTCGTGCGCTATCCGGACTACCCGGCCGCGGGCGCTACAACGATGGGCGCGGCCGACGACCGTGACGACCGCGCCCACTACGCCCTGGTAGCGCGGATCTACGCCCTGGTCGCCGACACTGATCTGGGCGCGTACTACGCCTTCACCAATCGTTACGGCGACGACTTCGATCACCGCAGCCGCGTCGGGCTCTCGGTCTCTCGCCTGGTGGGAAAGTCGCTCGAGATTCATTCCGAGGCCATCGCCCAGACCGGCACCCATCGCCTATTCAAGAACCGTCCGGCCAATCTAGGCATCGACGATCTGGTCATCAAGGCCATCGCAGGGCCCCGTTACACCTTCGACGACGATTCGATGCTGGGCGTTGAGTACTACTTCAGCGGCGACGGCTATACGCTCGCCGAATTCCAAACCGCGCTCGCGGCGGTCGATCTGGCCCTTCAGAAGGGCCTGCGGCCCGGTCAGGGTGGCAGCGCCACTGATCCCGGCGCCCCGCAAAAGTTCACGTTCGACCCACAGCGCCGCCACTACCTTTTCGTGAGCTACACCAAGCCACGCATCCGCGACGACTTCACGCTGCAGGCGACTGTGCTCATGAACGCCCAGGATCTCACCGGCCGCATCGCTCCGTCGGTCATGTGGAATGCACGCGAGTGGCTGAACCTGACATTGGCTCTGTTTGCACCGCTGCCTGGCCTGGCATCGAACAAGGTGGAAATCAGAGGCCGCCGCTGGGGCGAGTTCTCGCTCGCCCCGCAGGACTGGCGGGTCCTGGTCAGCGCCCGAGCTTTCTACTAGCAGACACCCTCACAGAGAGGCCCACCGTGCACCTGGTCGAACTCACACACGTCAAAAAGACCTACCACCTCGGCCACACCTTGGTGCCCGCGCTCAAGGGTGTCGATCTCGTGATCGACAAGGGCGAGTTCACCGTGGTGATGGGCCCGTCCGGCTCGGGCAAGACCACTCTGCTCAATATCATCGGCTGCCTCGACCGCATGGACGAAGGCTCGTACCAGCTCGACGGAGTCGAACTCGGTGGTCAGGACTTCAACGATCTGGCCGATATCCGCAACCGCAAGATCGGGTTCATCTTCCAGTCCTTCAACCTCATCCCGGTGCTCGACGTGGCCGAGAACATCGAGTTCCCTTGCCTGATTCGCGGCGACAACCGGCGCGAGCTGCGCAAGCGGGTCCTTGCCCTTGCGCGCGACGTCGGCCTGCACGATTTCATCCGCCACAAGCCCGACGAGCTGTCCGGCGGGCAGCGGCAACGCGTGGCCATCGCACGCGCTCTCGTCACCGAGCCTCAGCTGGTGCTCGCCGACGAACCCACCGCCAACCTTGACTCGGTGACCAGCAGCCAGATCATCGATCTCATGGTGGCGCTGAACCGGGACAAGGGCGTCACTTTCCTGTTCTCGACCCACGATCCGCGTGTGATGAAACACGCCCGCCGCGTGGTGCGCATCGCCGACGGCGTCCTGGTCGACGGTGATCCCGCCGCCGCCGCCGAGACGGCACCCGGGCAGCTGTGATGCGCCCGCGCGGCTGCTGCTAGCAGCGCTATCTGCGGGCCCGCTGCTTCTCCAGCAGCTGTTCGATCAGCGTCTTCGACTTCTCGCTCAACTCGACGAACCGGACGCCCATGCCGCGCGGCTTGTCGCTGACTCGCACCACCTCGCCGACGCCCTCCAAGATTTCGGGATCCTCGACCACCAGCGTGAACTTGAGATTGAGCTTTGTTCCGACCGGCCAGGGATCCCGCGTGCGGATAAAAGCGCCCGACTTGGAAACGTTGCTCACGTATTCAGTCAGCCGCTCGAGCGAGTCAAAGTCGCGGTTGATATCGACGCGCTTGGGGCGAAGGCTGGACTTTTTGGTCGCAGATCCCCCCGGCGGCATGGGTCAACCTCCCGATATCTTCTCGTCCGGCGCCACCGTCAGGAGCGACGGCGCTTCAGGAACCGGCGCTGCCGCCGTCGGGCCTCGTGCCCCACCAGCATCCTGGGATGCCAGCGGCCCGTCATCCGTTCCCTTGTCGTCCTCGCGCCCGGCCTGAGCGGCATCGCCGCGGGACTCGGCGGCTGCTCGTGCTACGGCATCCGCCTCGCTCAACTGCTCGCTGGCAACCGCCTCCGCCAACAGCTCGGGATTCACCACGCTCTGCCGCTCCTCCTCCTCAAGCAGCGCCTCAACCTCGGACGGCGGCCCCAGCGCCTTCTTGCGCCGCCGCCGCCGCGTGTCCTTCTGGTCGTCGCGCCCCGCCACCATCTCGGACTTCTCCAGCGGCTTCTCACCAGGCGACCTGATCTCGAAATCCTCGACGTGAAACGACCCGCGCGCTTTGATCACGATGCGCTTGAACAAGCGCTTCTCCATGTCCTCCAGGAACTGCCTGTCGGTCGTCGCCAGCACCTGCGCGACATCCGGGTTCACCTCGCACAAGACGGTGTCGCCCTCGATCATGTTGCCCTGCCGCCGCAGCTCGCGCAGAAGTTCGTAGGACACCGTCCGCCGAGACTTGTTGTAACCCTTGCCCTCGCAGTTGGAGCACGGCTCAGTCAGACTGTGCAGCAGCGAATCGCGCGTCCGCTTGCGCGTCATCTCGACCAGGCCAATTTCCGAAATGCGGGTGACCGTGGCCTTGGAGCGATCCTTCTTTAGCTGGTCATTGAAGGCGCGCATGACGCGGTCCCGGTTGGACGGGCGGTCCATGTCGATGAAGTCGACGACGATCATGCCCCCGATCGACCGGATGCGAAGCTGCTCGGCGACCTCCCGACAGGCCTCGAGGTTGGTCTGCGTGATGGTGTCCTCGAGGTTCTTCTTGCCAACGAAGCGCCCGGTGTTCACGTCGACGGCGGTCAGCGCCTCCACCTCGTCCACGATCAAGTACCCACCTGACTTCAACCAGACCTTGCGTTCGAGCGCTCGGTCGATCTCGATCTCGATGCCGTAGCCATCGAAGATGGGTTCCGAGCCGTCGTACAGTTCGATCTCCCCGGGGAAGTCGGGCATGTATGTCGCGATGAACTTCTTGACCCGGTCGTACTCGGAGCGCGAGTCGATGATCAGCTTCTCGACGTCTGGTGTGAACAGATCCCGCACGGTACGCAACAGCAGATCCAGATCGCTGTAGATCAGGGACGGGCAGCGGCCCGTCTCGGTCTTCTTGACCACTTCGTTCCACAGCTTGATGAGGAAGTCCATGTCGGCCCTGAGGTCCTTCTCGGACACGTTCTCGGCCACGGTACGAACCACGAACCCCGACCCGGGCGGGCGCATCTGGTCGATGATGTCGCGCAGCCGCCGCCGCTCCTTGTCGGACGAGATCCGCCGCGAGATGCCCACGTGATCCACGGTCGGCATGAACACCAGATGGCGTCCCGGCAGCGAAATGTAGCGCGTGGTCCGGGCGCCCTTGGTGCTGATGGGCTCCTTGGTGACCTGCATGACGATTTCCTGCCCGTCCTTGAGCAAGTCCTCGATGCGCGCGCCGCTCGACGGCTGGGCGCTGTCTTCGTCATCGTCGGGCTCTGTGCGCTCCGAGCCTGATAGCAGGCGCTTCAAGTCATCGGGCGTGCCGCGAACATCCGAGACGTGCAGGTAAGCAGACTTCTCAAGCCCGATGTTGACGAAGGCCGCTTGCATGCCGGGAAGCACCCGCTCGACGCGGCCCTTGTAAATGTTTCCCGCGATGCCCCGTTCCCGTTTGCGCTCGATGTAGAGCTCGCCGAGGAGCCCGTTCTCAACCAGCGCGACACGTGTTTCGGGGCCATCCGCGTTGATGACGAGGAGGCTGTTGGACATAAATCGCTATGAAATAAAACGCGCCGCGAACGAGCGAGGCTGACGCGAATGTCAGGGTCTTTGTGGTGCGTCGTAGGAGGCGACAAGTGGTTTTGTAGCATGGCGACTCCAGGATCTCAAAGGATTCGAGATCTTGGGACTCGCTTCCAGGGCGTGGGCACGCCGGTTGCTTAGGTCGCGGCCGGCAGTGACAACCGGCGGCTTCCCTCCGAGAGTTGCTCCTCCTCCCCACCACACCGGCGCAAGTCGGTGTGACCTAAGAATTGCGGCGAAAATTGGCCGCTCAAGATTAGAGAAGATAGAAAAGCTTAGAACCTTCACCTTCGCTTAGCCTAAAGATTGGCGGCCCCTGCGGGTACTCCCCGCAGGGGTTTCGTCATTTCTGGAACCCGCCGTCAGTGCAGGTAGCGAGCGTAGGCATAGACAAAGGCGCCCACGAACAGCACCGCGTCGATCCGGTCAAGGATGCCACCGTGGCCGGGAATGAGGCGCCCCGAGTCCTTGGCCCCCACCGACCGCTTGAGCAGCGACTCGACGAGGTCGCCAGCCGGCCCGAGAAAGCCGGCACCCGAGCCGATTGCAAGACAGTCGAACAGGCCGATCGCGGGAAAGAATGTAGCCCGCGAAGCGAGCATGAACCCTATGCCAGCCGCCAGACCACCGACCCCACCTTCGACGGTCTTGCCCGGCGAGATCGCGGGTGCGAGCTTGTGCCGCCCGACCGCGCGGCCCACGAAGTAGGCACCGGTATCGTTGCAGAACGTTACCCCCAAGGCGACCGCGACCCACACACGACCTTCAGGAAGATCGCGGTGTAGCAAGGCCAGCGAGACTAGCAGCGACAGATAGAACACCCCGAACACGCCGATCCCCAACCGCCCCGCCGCGCGATCGATCGGGCCCGGCGCGAGCAAGGTGGAGATCCCGACCCCGACCAGTGCGACCGCGGCCAGGGCAAAGGTCATCGCCGGTCGCTGATAGACCGCCACCGCGAACGTGATGCCCACCACCAGTACCGCCCACCGCTGCACCGGGGGAGCGTCGGCCATCAAGAGCGCCACGTATTCCCGCAGGCCAAGCGCTACCACCAACAGCACCAGAGCGGCCATGCCGAGCGAGTTCCGCCACAACACCACGACCCCGATCAAGGGCAGGCCGACAGCCGCGGACGCCACACGCAGCGCGAGATTGGACGCCATGCCGACCCAGAGCCCGCTATCCGTGGCTACGGATCTGCTCGCGCGTCCGGCCAAAACGCCGCTCGCGGCCACGATATGACTCAAGCGCCTTCAGCAGTTCCTCGCGATCGAAGTCAGGCCAGAAGGTGGGCGTGAAATAGAGTTCCGCGTAGGCCGACTCCCAGAGCAGAAAATTCGACAGCCGCTCCTCACCGGACGTTCGCACCAAGAGGTCCAACTGCGGCAGTCCCGCCGTCTGCATCGCTCCCGAGAACCGATCCTCAGTGATGTCGTCGGGCTTGAGGGCGCCGCGGGCTACCAACTCGCACAGGGCGCGTGCCGTCGCCACGATGGACTCGCGGCCGCCGTAGGACAGCGCCAGGCACAGGGTCATGGCGCGGTTGCCGGCTGAATCGGCGATCAGCTGCTCAAGCGGATCGCGGACGAAATCAGGCAACTTGTCGACGTCGCCGATGGCAACCAGGCGGATGGCGTTGTCCATGATCTCGGCGCGCTCCTCGATGACGTAGTCACGCAGAAGCTGCATCAGAGTCGCGACCTCGTCGGGCGGCCGCTGCCAGTTCTGCGCCGAGAACGCGTAGAGCGTGATGGCGCGCAGCCCCACTTCGCGAGCTGCGCGGACCACCTCGCGCACCGCCTGTGCACCCTGCCGGTGACCGTCCACCCGGGGCAAGCCTCGGCGCTGCGCCCAGCGCCCGTTACCATCCATGATGACCGCGACATGCCGCGGTAGGCTACTCGGATCCAAGTACATCAGGCGGTTTCCGCTACCACAGGACGGCGCTTCCAGCAACCTCGACCCGGCGTCGACAATGGACTACGCTGCGTCCGACGGACCTGACCGGAGGACACCAGCATGAAGGGCCGGGAAGACATCGAGTCGTATCTGCTAAAGCTAGGTCTGCCCTGGGAGCAGATCGGCCCCGAAATGTGGAGCCTGCAGGCCGACAGCAGCGAAAATCTGGTCGTGACCATCGCCGGGCCAGTGGTGGTGTTCCGGCTCAAGGTCATGAACTTGCCGGTTGGCAGCCGCGAGACGCTGCTCGAAACCCTGCTGCGCCTCAATGCCACCGAGATGGTGCACGGCGCCTTCGGCATCGAGGGTGCCTCCATCGTCATCGTCAACGCCCTTGAACTTGAGAACTTGGACTTCAACGAATTCCAGGCGGTCATCGACGACATCGCGATGGCTGTCTCGAAGCACTATCCGGTCTTGTCGAAGTTCCGAACGGCGGCCTGAACTCGGCCCCGCGCGCGCATCAGGGAAACCAGAGGAAAGCGGTCACTGTCATGGGAATTTTTTCGCGGCTCGGCACCCTCATCAAGTCCAACCTGAACGATCTCATCAGCAAGGCGGAAGATCCGCAAAAGATGCTGAACCAGATCGTCGTCGACATGCAGAACCAGCTTGTTGAGGCGAAGAAACAGGTGGCGGTCTCCATCGCCGACCAGAAGCGGCTGGAAAAACAGCGAGAAGAGCACAAGGAGCTCAGCGCCGAGTGGGAGCGCAAGGCCATGCTGGCGGTGCAGAGCGGCGACGACGGGCTGGCGCGCGAGGCACTCAAGCGCAAGGGTGAGCACGACACGCAACTGGCCGAGTTCACCAAGCAAGCCGACCTGCAAAAGGCCGCGGTCGACAAGCTCAAAGAGCAGTTGCGCAGCCTCAACGACAAGATCGAGGAAGCCAAGCGCAAGAAGAACATCCTTATCGCGCGACAGAAGCGCGCCGAGGCGCAGAAGTCCATCCAGGACACCATGCGGGGCCTGTCGGACACCAGCGCCTTCGACACCTTCGATCGCATGTCCCAGAAGGTGGACCAGATAGAAGCCGAGGCCGAGGCATCGACCGAGCTGGGCGGCGAGCTGTCAGGCGACACGCTGGCCCAGAAGTTCAAGGCACTGGAATCGAGCCCGGCGGGCAGCGACCGAGCGCTGGCTGACCTCAAGGCTAAGATGGGCCTCGGGCCCGTGCCGGGCGCAACCCGAGGCACGCTGCCGGGTCAGTCTGAACGGGTCGCGGTCGAGGAGGAGGAGTCGGACCCATCGGGCCACGCGAAGAGCTAAGACCACACTCCGTCATGAACGGCCACCGTATTGCCCCGATGAGCGCCAGCCCGCTCCCTGAAGCCAGCGCCGAATCTGCCGACTGTCTCTTGTCGCCAGCTCGCTCATGTCGATGACACAGGAGAGTTCGACGCCCGAGAAGGTCAGTGGGGGAACCCTGGGCGGGCGGACGGTCGCGGCCTTGCTGCTCGATCAGGCCGAGGCCGGGGTGACGGGAAGCCTGGTGCTGACCCGGGGGCAGATGCGCAAGGAGATCTTCCTGCGCGACGGAACGATCGTGGGGGCAGAGTCGAACCTGCGGCAAGAGGCGCTCGGATCGCTGCTGCTGGAGCGCGGCGTGATCGACGAGCGCCAGCTGGCCCTGGTGCTGTCGGAGCTCAAGCAGCGGGGCCAGAAGATGGGATCCGTGCTGGTCGAGCTGGGCTGGTTCTCGCCCGAGGTGGTGTTGGATTTCTTGGCAGCCCAGGTGCGCAAGCGCGTGGTCGACAGCCTGCGCTGGTCGGACGGGGTGTGGAGCTTCGTCCCGGGCGAGGAGTTCGCGCGCCGGATCATGGAGCACCCCACAGACACCGAATGGGTGGTATTCGCCGGGCTGGCCAAGACCACGTCAGCCGAGGGTCTGATGGCCCGGCTGGAACAGGACGGCCCGCGCCCGATCCGTCTGGGGACGCGCTTCCCGCGTTTCCGCAAAGCATTCGAGCGCGCACTCGGTAACGAGCTGCTGCCTTTGCTCGACGACGAGCCCCTGCTGGCGTCGATGGTGCTGCGGCCCAGCGCCGACACGTTGTTCACGGCGATCGAGGCTCTGATTCTCACGGAGCTGGCCACGCTGGGGCCGCCGGTGGAAACGGCCGACGATGGTTTCCGTGCCGATCCGATCGACGTGTACGCGCTCGAGCGACTCGGCGCAGACGCCGCGTCAGGGGGGCCACCGCCCGAAGTGACCCCACCTCCGTCGGTGAATCCGACGGCGATTGGGACCGGACGAGCGGCACCCACGCTGCCCCCGGCAGTCGGACCGGCTGCAGCGCGGCGCGAGCTGCTACGGGCATACCTGGACGTCCACGGAAAACCGCCGCACCAGATCCTGGGCGTGGCCACGTCGGCGACGAGGGAAGAGGTGACGCAGGCGTTCGCCGAAAAGATGCAGCAGTTCGCCGATGAGGCCTACTCAAGCGCCGATCTGGGTGAGGACCGCCCCAAGCTGGACGTGGTGCGAGCGGCTTTCGAGCGCGCGTTCGATGCGCTGGCCGAGCCGGTGCGCGACGACGACGCCGATCGAACCGCCCGCAGCCATGCCATCGACCCGCTCGGTGCCGAGCTTTCGTTCCAGGACGGCCTAGGCGCCCTAGCGGCGGGGGATGCCGGCCAGGCCGCCATTCGCTTTCAGGAGGCGGTGGACGCCCGCCCGGACCAGGCCGCCTATCACGCCTACCTTGGTTGGGCGCTGTTCCAGGCGACTGGTGAGGCCGCTGCCGAGCCCGCCGGAAAGCACCTCAAGCACGCGCTCGCTCTCGACCCCGACCTGCCCGACGCGCATCTGTTTCTGGGCCGCGTGGCCGACAGCGCTGGCGACGCGGAGGGCGCGCGACGCCATCTGGAGCGGACGCTGGCCATCGATCCTTCGCGGATTGAGGCGGTGGACTTGCTGGTGCGGGTGCACACGCGCGCAGGCGACGTGGTCGCCACCGAACGACTCTATCGTCGGGTGATCGCCGGCCTGGGCGAGCGATCGCTGACGCTGAGGCGCCGGCTATGGAAGGAACTCGGCGACCTGTACGAAGGGGAACTCGGCGACCGCGGCCGGGCCCGTCTGGCGTACGAGATGGCCGCCAAGCTGGCACCCAGGGACACGGCGCTAGCGCGCAAGGTGATCGAGTTGGCAGCCTCTGATCCGGTGCGGTGGCGCGAAACAGCGCGAGCGCTAGCGGCCGAATGGCGGGCGCGACCCGACCAGGCCGAGCGCGGCAAGGCGCTTTACAACTGCTACGTCAGCGTCGGGCAAAACGATGCTGCTGTGCTGGTGGCAACGGCCCAGGTACTGCGCAGAGTGGCTGACGACGAGACCCGCCGCATCGCAGAACGCCACCGGCCGCGCTTTCTGCCGCGGATTGGCCAGCCACTGTCAGCCGATGCGCGCAAGAAGATCGCTCACCCGGGCGAGGACCCGGATCTCGAGGCACTATTCGCCTTGCTGGCCAGTGCCGGTGTGATGATCCCGTTCTCGTTGCTGGCTCTCGGGGTCAGCGAGGATGCGCCCCTGACGGCCGACGCTCTGCCGCCGCAGTTTCGTCGCGTATTCGACTACGTCGCGCGCACCCTGGGTGCCACGTTGCCGCTCGCTTTCTACCGCCACGCCTCGCTAGGCGGCGACGCACGTCTGGCTGATGTGCGTCCGCACGCTCTACTGCTGGGGCCAGCCCTGCTGGATACCGGGAACACGCTGGACATCGGGTTTCGCATCGGCCGAGCCCTGGCGCTGGCCAGCCCCGGGCGCATCGCCGGCTCGGCACGTTCCGGTGTCGAGTTGCGACCCTACTTAGAAGCCAGTCTGGCCTTTGGTCGAGCCGGCACCGGTTCCGGAGGCGGGCCGGCCGATGCCATTCGCAAAGCGATTTCCGCAGCCGGGCCGGATCTGGTGACCAGGGTGGCCGAGGTTGCCGAACGGCTCGCCGGCCGCGGCGACGCGGTGGATCTCAACGACTGGGCGCGCGCCCTCAACCGTGCGGCCACCCGGCTGGGTCTGGTGGTGGCGGGGGATCTGCTCCGTATCGGGCAGTTCGTTGCGGAGGAAGACGGCCCGGCCGCTCTGGAGGATCTGATCGACTTCGCGATCGGTCCGGAACACGTCGAAATCCGAATGGACCTGGGTACCTCCGCGGTCGTCTGATCCGGGGACAAGGTGGTCGGCCCCGGGGGCCCTTACGGGTTACTACCAATAAATATATTGTTCGAGGTATTACGTAAAAAATCTCGCACAATCGCGTTGCCCTGGCCGCTCTCGAATACTATAAACGCGGCGCACCTGCAAAAGGGCACCTCAAAAAACGACTGCGGCAATTCGTTCTTCGACCACTTCACCGTCGGAGAATGGCGGCGCCGACAGTTCTGGCCGCACCGGGTGAAAAGCCCGGGCAGGAAGAACAAGAGCGATGTCACAGAACCAAAACCACACAACAGCCCGCTTCAATGGAGTCAAGGTGTTCTCGGCCACCATGGCCCAGGAACGAGAGAATCTTGGCGAGAAGGTGACGCTCTGGATTCGCGAACATACGCAGTGCCAGATCGTCGACACCATCGTCACCCAGTCGTCGGATGAGGCCTTCCACTGTCTAGCCATCACGGTCTTCTTCTGGGAAGAGGGCAAGAGCAAGTAGCCGCCCGGGCCCGCCGTGAGCCGAGGGCCTTTCAGCCGCCGACGAAGACGAAGGGGTAGCTCACGTCCAGGCCGCCCTTGCTGGATTTCGGAAAGGACCAGCGCGAAACCTGCTGGGCCACACAGCGAGGCAAAGCGGTCTCACGGAACGCCGGCGCGTCCACCCGCACGTTTTCGACTGCGCCGTCCTTGGCAACCGTGAAGCTAACGATGGCCCGACCCGATACCACTTTGCCCTCGCGGCTCATGCGCAGGTAGCAACCCTTCACCAGCGGCAGATTCGAGCGAACGACGGCTGACACCTCGTCGCCGCTGGGAAGTTCGGGTGGCTGTGCTGTGCCCGCGGGCTGGATCGCGGCCACCGGCTCGGCTTCGGGTGGCGGCGCCGGCTTGGGCAGCTGTTTTCCGGCGCGGCGCACGCGGCCCATCAGCCCTTCGCCCCGGTCGTCCTCGATGTAGAACACCTCGGCCTCGATCCCCGGACGCGCCGACAGCTTGCGCCAACTGTCATCGAAAGCAGGATCGGGGACCGGTCCCAGGGACATGCTGCCGAGCGACTCCGGCGGCTTCTCGGTCTTCTGGCACGCGAGCACGCCCAGCACGAACACGATCAGAGCCGAAGCGACCGGGACCAGCGCACGGGTTGGCATGCGCAGCGACCTCAGCTGCCCACAAAGACGAACGGGTAGCTGACCGAGCCGCCACCCTTCTGCGACTTCGGGAACGTCCAGTGCGCGACCTGGCTGACCACGCAATTGGGCAATCCGGTGCCGCTGAAAGAAGGCGCATCCACCTTGACTCCGGCGGGCCTGCCATCGGCGGCGATGTCGAAGCTGACAATTGCCTTGCCCGAACGGGTGGTACCGGAGCGGGCCATGGTCATGTAGCAGCCCTTCACCGCAGCAAGGTTCGATCGGATGACGCGCTGGACCTCATCACCAGGGGGAGCCGGCGGCAGCGGCTGGCTCGGATCGACCACCGCCTGCGGTTGCAGCGACGGTGCCGTCGGTGGCCGGGACGCGCGCCGGACGTTGCCCATCAGCCCCTCGCCGTGATCGTCCTCGATGTAGACCGCCTCGACCCCCTGGGTGGCCAGCGACGTCCACTTCGAATCAAAAGCCGGGTCGCTAGGCTCGGGCGCCTTGGCGGGCTGAGACTTCGAGCAGGCTGCGGCGGCGACAGCAGCAATAAGCACAAAACCAGTGAGACCCATGCGCGGCATCCGGCTAATTTACCACTTCTCATGGCTTCCCATCACCACGAACACGAGATCAAGATCCATGGTCAGCACGCCTGCAGGGCAGTTTTCAGGCGCAGGCCCGAGGATCTCCTGCGCGCGTACGTTTCGGCCGAAGCCTCGAAGCCGTTCGGCGACCTCCTGAGCCACCTGGCCCGCCTGCGTCGCACATACAAGGTGGTGACGCCCGGCGAGCTTGAGAAGCTGACCGACAGCCGGCATCACGAAGGCATCTGCGTGGTGGCGCGGCCGCGGCCAGCGCGCTCGCTGGCCGACGTGCTGCGTGCGCCGGGACCGGCCGTGCTGGTGGCGCTGGTCGGGGTGCAAAACCCCCACAACATCGGAGCCATCTTGCGGACGGCGGCTCACTTCGGTGCACGCGCCGTGGTGCTGCCGGGAGCAGCGACGCGCCTCTCACCTGCTGCGGAACGTACCGCGCAGGGCGGCGCCGAGTGGATCGACGTGGTGGGTGTCGAAACCCTTGATGAGGTCTTGACCAGCAGCCGGACCGCCGGCTTCACCGTATGCGCGTCCAGCAGCCACCAGGGACGCAACGCGTTTGCCGAGACCTGGCCACCGCGAGCTGTGCTGATGCTGGGCGGCGAAGGTGAGGGCCTGCCCCCGGAAATCAGAGCCAGGGCGGACCTCCTGGTGCGCATTCCCGGCACCGGCCACGTCGAAAGCCTCAACGTCGCGGCGGCGGCGGCAGTCCTGCTCGGCGAGTTCTGGCGGCAGTCGCAGCCACAGACAAAGTAGTCCGACCGGCGGCCAGTCACGGAACGGGCCGAGCTATTTTTTCGGCCGATACTGCGGTGGCAACATGGTCGGCACCATGGTCTTCGGGCGATACGGCGAGGCACGCTGGGCACGGAAGACCCGCCGGAGAACAAACACCCAGAAGCCCACGGACAGAACCGTGATGCTGCCCCATATCTTCCAGTCGAGGCGATGCTCGAGAGCGTAATCGTAGGCGCCGTGGAAGGCGGTGGGAATTACCAGACTGAGCGTCTGTTCGAGCCAACGCTTGCCGCCGCGATCGAACTTGGCGCGGCCCACGTAGTAGCCCATAGCGCCGCCGAACAGGGCGTGTGCGGGCACCGCGAATAGCGCCCGCTGCCAGCCGATCGCCACCCCGCGACTGGACACGTAGTAGAAGTTCTCGAGGGTGGCAAAGCCGAGCGCCACCGCCACGCCGTACACCAACCCGTCGAGCGGCTCGTCGAACTCGCGCCAGTGCAGGATAGCGGCCATCAAAATCACCCACTTCGACAGTTCCTCGATCAGGCCCGACAGGACGAAGGCGTCGAACAGGCGCGCGGGCTCGCCGCCGGTGCGCAGCCACGCCTCCGATACCCAGCCCTCGGCTGTGACGGCCAGCCCGTGGGCGGCGATCATCGCGTACATGCCAAGCACGAAGGCGCCGGCCACGTGCTGCAGCGGCTCACGCTCGAAGCGGTCGCGAAAGTAGAAATACCCCAGCAGCGCCACCGAGGGAGCCGCCGATACGAGCAGGGTGAGCAAGAACCCCATGCGCCGCTGCCAGTATCAGCTATATTCTTGCACCGAAGGGGGCGAAACAGATTCGACGGGAGTTAGCAAAGTTCTGGTCGCGTGCCGAGGCGCCCGAGGCCTCGTAAAAAACGGGCAAAAACATATCTGCGAACGATAACTCGTTTGCTCTGGCCGCCTAAAAAGCGATAGCTAGACCGCGACTCTGGGAGGTGCCTGTGGCCTGGGGAAGCGGGGACCTCGCAGGCTGGTGATCGCGCAACGTCTTCCGGCGCAGTCATAAGAAACAGGGAGGGCTGGCTTCCGGGACGCCTCGTCGGTGGGCTACCCCAGAAGTGAGATCAAAACGCCGAACACGCACGTAGTGGCTTGAGCAGAGCGCTTCCGGACCCGGGGGCAGTACCCGGCGCCTCCACA
>JANPCZ010000047.1:0-40296 GCA_031431215.1 Myxococcales bacterium | reverse complement strand
GTACCACCGCGCGGCCCTCGACGATGCCCGCTACCGCGCCCGCATCCCGTGCCTCACGCCGCCGCCACCCAGAAACTTCGCCGAGTGACGCCATCACAAAGCCGGCGCGCGAACCCATCAACCAACCTGCGCGGCAACAGTGGCCAGATCGGCCGGCAGCAACGCCAGCGGCAGTGGCTGCTTTTCGTCGCCGATCGGCGGCTGGCCGAGGACGATCTTGCGGACGTCCTTGGCGTGCCCGACCGCGTCCCAGTTGGGCACGCCGTCGGGACTGTCGATGACTTGCGGCTCTCCGGCACTCATGTTCGCCCCCTTTGATGCCTCGGCTCAGCCGAGGCGCGTTCCGCCGCCGCTCCGTCCGCCTCCGGCCTCGTCCCTCGGCCTCCGGCTCCGGTCGCTTCTGTTTCTGTTTCTTTTCTGGCCGCCGGACCGCGAACCAAACAGACCCGGAACCCGTAGTACCTGACGCGGTCACCCGGCGTGTACCAGTAGCGACACGCCGACCGGCACCCCGAGGCCGAGTCGAACCACGAGCCGCCCCGCACGACGCGGGCCTGGCCCATCCTCAGCAGCGAGGCCAGTCCCGCGTCGCGCCGCCGCTGCCACCCCGCGTCCGGAGCGCCGTCCACCCGCCCGCGGTACGCACCCGCTTCCCACACATCGTGGCACCACTCCCACACGTTGCCGTGCAGGTCGAACAGACCAAAGGCGTTGGCCGGTTTCAATGCCACCGCGTGCGTCGAGCCCCCCTCCAATTCCTCATCGAACCAGCCGACCTGCTGCAACGCCGCCTCGCCGTCGCCCGCGTAATATTCGGTTTCGCTGCCCGCGCGGCACGCGTACTCCCATTCCGCTTCGGTGGGCAAGCAGAAAAGCCCCCACCCCTCGGGCGCGCCCGCGCCCCGCTCGCGCGTCAGCCAGTCGCAGAATGTGACCGCCTCGTGCCAGCTCATGTTTTCCGCCGGATGCTCCGGCCGGCCGTTGAAGTGATTCTCATGCTTGACATGCATCGCCCGTGTGAAGAGCCCGAATTGCGCCTGCGTCACCGGTGTCTCCGCCATCCAGAACGGCTCGGCGATCCGCACCCCGTGCACCGGCTCCTCGTCGCGCCGGTAGCCCCGCGCACCCATGCGGAAGTTGCCCGCCGGGATCAAGCGAAAGGCCATCCTCACGCCATCGCCCGGCCACTCGAGCACGAAACGTGGCAGCTCCGGCGAAGTTGCCCCGCCGCTGGCCTTCTCCGCTGGCACCTCTGTGCCTTGGATATCGGCCCGCGGCGGGGGCTCCGTGGTGGTTTCGTCCCGGCCAGGCCGGGCGCGGGAAAGCGCGTCGTCCGGCGGCCCCGGCCGCCGTGCCGCGAACCAAACAGACCCGGAACCCGTTGTTCCTGTTGCGGTCATCCGGCGTGTTCCTGTTGCGATACGCCGATCGGCACCTCGTGGCGGTGTTGTTCCACGAGCCGCCCCGCAGGACGCGGGTCTGGTCCTTGCGCCTCCCCTTCGGGCCCAAATCTCAGTCGTGAAAAGCTCGAACCCATCAAGGTAGAAATTGCCCAGATACTGACTCGTCAGCGCGCCGATCGGAAGCCCCTTGCCGGGCCGATGTTCATGGACACCAGCAGCTGGTCGAACAGGTCAAGCAAGCGCCGCTCGCGAAAACGCCGTGCCACCCGCGCGTTCATGTCGCCGCGCCGTCCGCCTCCGGCCTCGTCCCTCGGCCTCCGGCTCCCGTCGCTCCACTTTCTGTTTCCGTTCCGGCCGCCGGACCGCGAACCAAACAGACCCGGAACCCGTAGAACCCGGAGCAGTCAACCGGCGCGACCCAGTCGCGATACGCCGATCGGCACCACGAAGCGGTGTTGCTCCACGAGCCGCCCCGCAGGACGCGGGTCTGGACCACCTTCAGCAGCGAGGCCAGTCCCGCCTGCCAGTCGTCGCGCCGCCGCTGCCCACCCTCGTCCCGAGCGCCGTCCACCCGCCCGCGGTAGGCAGCGTGGTCCCACTCATCGTGGCACCACTCCCATGCGTTGCCGTGCATCCCGAACAGGCCAAACGGATGCGATTCCGCTCGCTCATCCACGGCGTGGGTCTCGTTGCCGGAGTTTGCGTCGTACCACCCGACCTCTCCGAGCGCCGCCTCGCCGTCGCCCGCGTAGTATTCGGTTTCGCTGCCCGCGCGGCAGGCGTACTCCCATTCCGCCTCGGTCGGCAGGCAGAAAAGCCCGAACCCCGGCGGCACCACCGCGCTCCGCTCGCGCGTCAGCCAGTCGCAGAATGTGACTGCCTCGCGCCAGCTCACGTTTTCGACCGGACGCCGGGGTCCCTTGAAGCCGGAGGGATTGGCGCGGAACCGCAGGGCACCGCAGCGCTCCGCCACCGCGCGGTACTGGTCCTGCGTGACAGGGAAGGTTCCGACACAGAAATCGTGCGGAATCACCACGTGGTGCACCGGCTCTTCGTTGGGTTCGTAGCCGCGCGCGCCCATTCGAAAGCCGCCCGCCGGCACATGGCGGAAGAACATGGGCATCCCCCCCGGCAATTCGAGGGTGAAGTCAGCGTCCCGCGCGGCTCCCGCCCAGACCGAGAGGTGCGCTTGTCTCGACGGCCGTGGCATGGTTTGCCACACCCAGATACTCCCATTCGCCGGAACGCCGCAACCAGTCGGCGGACGCCGCTGACCGTTGTGGCGAAGGTCCGAATCAGGGGCCGGGCAGCCAGTCGAGCGCTTCCGAGAAGCCGCGCCGCTCGATGCCAGGACGCAACGGATCCTTGCCCGGGGCCTGATCGACCAGATAGGCCTTCTTGGCGCCAATGTCCTTGGTAGCAGCAGAGAGCGCGCGGATGGCACGCGAGTTGTCGGCCCGCGCGGACTTGATCTCGATCGAAAACCGATTGGCGCCGCGCTCGATCACGAGGTCTATCTCCGCGCCAGCAGCGGTTCGCCAATAGAAGAAGCCCGAGTGCGGATGCCGGAGCCGTTCGCGCCGGATCAGATCCTCGATGACGAAGGTTTCCCAGCTCGCGCCCTGGATCGGGTGCGATTCAAGATCCTTCCGTGTCGTGATGTTGAGCAGGTGATGCAAGAGGCCCGAGTCCCTCAGGTACACCTTGGGCGCCTTGACCAGGCGCTTGCCGACGTTGCGGAAATAGGGCGGCAGCCACCGCAGCAGATACGATTGCTGGAGCACATCGAGGTACCGCCTGACGGTGTGGTGGGAGACCCCGAGCGATCCGCCGAGCTGCGAGGTATTGAGGATGCCGCCCTGGTTGTGCGCCAGCATCGTGAGCAGGCGCCGCAGAAGAATCGGATCCGCCCCGACGCCGAGCGCGGGAAGATCTCTTTCGACGTATGTGCGCAGATACGATTCCCACCACTCGCGATAGTCGCCGCCACTGAGCGGCGTGGGAAACCCGCCTCGCAACCACACGTCCGTCCAGGGGCGGCGCTCGCGGCCGGTCGCCACCTCTGCGGCGGTCAAGGGGTCCAGGTCCAGGATACCGACGCGGCCAGCCAGCGATTCGGAAACTCCGCGAACCAGGGACGGTTGCGCCGACCCAAGCAAGATGAAGCGGCCGTTGGCTTTTCTACGTGCATCGATAATTCCACGCAGAGCCGAGAAAACGTCAGGGACCGACTGGGCTTCGTCGAGGATGAGCGATGGGGCGGCCCGACTCTCGATCTGGAAGGTAGCGTCGTCACGAAACAGGGCGCGCAGGCGCGGTTCCTCCAGGTCAACATAGGGAACGCCCCGGAACGCAGTGCGCACGAGCGTGGTCTTGCCTACCTGGCGCGCACCCAGCACCAGCACCGCTGGAAAGCTCGCGGCCAGTGCCTGCAGTCGAGCGGTCGCGAGGCGTCTCCACATACCTTGTATATTGGAATGGCTGCTTCCAATATGCAAGGTTACTTGCCGCGCATCTTCACCCCACCGGGTCACCCACCACGACCGGCAAGTGTTCATCGACGGTGCTCTCGATCTCGACCAGGGCCGACACGGCGACCTCGATCTCACCTGCCAGTTCAGCGACCAGGCGGTCGGCGGCGGCGTCGCCGAGGGGCGCGTCCCCGACCGTCGCGGCCACCGCGCGCTGGCGCAGCGATCGCAGCGCATCCGCGATGGTCTCAAGCCGCAACATCAAGACCGCTTGCACCTGGTGCAGCCACTGGCGGCGCACCTGGCGCTCCTGGGTTGCTGCACCCAGCGCCCGCAGTTGCCGCTCGACCTCGACGCTGCCCATCGCGCGAAACCCCGCCAGCCTGCGCGGAAGTTCCGGATCGTCGGGCTCGCCGGCCAGCTCGATGGCGGCGGCACGGCCGGCCAGGCGCAGGGCGTGACCCGCCAGATCCTCAAGCGCCGCGCGCATGGGCGCATGCAGACGCCGATGTTCGCGCCACACCCGATCGAGGACGCCCAGTAGCCGCGCCTGCTCGGTCAGCACCGCTGCCAGCGCGGCGCGCAGCTCGGGCGAGCGCGCGTCCTTCAGCACGGCGGCCGCGGCCCCGGTGATCGCCCGCGGCACCATGCCCAGCGCTTCGGCCAGCACGTCGGGCCGCAAGGTCACGCACCGGAGAAAGCGCGCGCGATCGAACAACGCCCACGCCACCGTCGCGCCCAGCACAACCATGCCCGTGCCGTGCGCGCCCTGCCCCGCACACAGCGCCCAAAGGCCTGCGCCGACGCCATAAGGAACCAGACCGAGCTTGCTGGTGAAAAGCCAGCGCAGGTAGCCGGCGACGCTGGTCTCCTCAGGTGGTAGGTCCAGCACCTCGCTGTCGAAGCCGTTGTCGGCGAGCCATTCCTGCAGGCGCCGCGACAGCGCCTCCGAGCCCGGCAGGCGCAAACGCGATGGTCGCGCGCGCAGGTACCGCGCCATCCATTCGCTGTCGGTGCCGGTGGCCTGGGCGAGCACGCGTGCGACGTCGCGGTCCGCGCCGCTGCCCGAAAGCGGCGCGTGCCGGATGACCACCGTCAGCGCCGTCTCGTTGTCGTCGGGTGAAAGGCGGCCGCACGACAGGCACACGGCAAGCCGCGGCTCCATGACGGCGCGGCAAGCGGGACACACGAGCGGCAGGGCCAGCGACACGAAGCTGGCCCCAGGATACCCCGAGCGGCCTCACGATTGCCGCAGCACCTACGAACGGGAGCGTGATGGTCTTGCGTCTGGTCGAATCGGACCGGACAACCCGGTGCGGGCCGCGACGCCGTAGGAAATCGGTGCTGGGGCCTGTCACCCCTCTATCGGCCCCCAATCTATCGCACTCGCGGCACTCGCGGGCCGCTGGCGGCTCTTCACCGTCGTTGCTCCCACGAGCTTGGGTGCCGATGAAGATGCATCTCCGCTTCGGGGCGAACCCGAAGTTCGGTCATCGAGCCGTCAGCCGCCGCTCAAGGCCATCGAGGACCTCGTTCCATGGTCGCGCTTCAAGAGGTGCAGCGTGATGAGCAGCAAGCCGCTCTTCCAGGAGCTGTCGCTGCCACTCGTGCAGGGGTACTTGGTCGGCATTGGTCGCGATCCTGTCCCAGAGCGACTGTACGTAGTCGATCTTGTCGTCGATGGGAAGGTCGTCGAACCCAGGGGGCGGCATACGGAGCGGCTGCGCCATTTTGTTGAGTATACGTGCGGTGGGCGCGATCAGGTACGTCAGCCAACGTCAGCCGCCAGTGCGGGACAGGGTGCAGAACCCGTGGCGCTGCAGTAATACCCCGAAGGATCCCAGCCCACCCTCAAACTCGCATTGCGGATATTAGGCGAATATTAGGCGTGGTCGGCGCCATATCCCGAAAACGCCGCCGCTGCGAGCCGCCTCAAGAACTGCGGTACGGTCAGTTGATCCCCACGGTGAGCGAAATGAGGAAGCGCGCCTTCGAGGCGGTGAAGCCCCGGTCGAACGCGGCGATCGGCCAGAAGATGCCACCGCCGATCTTGACGATGGCCGCCAAGGCCTCCACCTGGGCCCCCGCGTACCAGTCGTCGCGCCACGGGCTAATCCAGTAGGTGCGCAGCACGCGCGCCTGCAAGAAAGCGCCGAACATGCAGAGGCTGATTTGGCTGTAGGCGCAGGCCCCGACACTCGCGGCCCCGCCGACAGCGCCGAGCCCAGCGGACACCCGGGCCATGGCCAACACGCCCCAGTTATCGTGGACCATCAACGACGTGCCCATGCCTCCCGCCACTCCGACGATGTCGGCATTGCTCGCCGCGACGCCATAGGAAGCGGTCAGCGCAAGCGGGCGGTCGTCGCCGAGAGCGCTGACCGGCGCGCCCAGCAAGGCTACCAGCAGGCCACTGAGAACGCGGGCGCAGGCGACCATGACGAACACTACCATCCCCAGTATTTGCGGCCCGGCCGCAACCGACGCGGATCGACGACGGAGACAAGCGGCCCGAACGACAAAGCGCGGCGGGGGCCGAAGCCCACCGCCGCGCTTTGGGGCCGCGTCCCGGCGCTCGCCGGGACCAAGCCTTTTGTCTACTCGAGGCCGATGCTGTCCCAGGGACCCGTGATGGCGAACGTGATGCCGGGGTCGAAGATGCTCGCGAACAGGAACTCCCCGTCAGGCGAGAACGCCGCGCCCGCCCACTCGGTGCCACGGTGATCGCCAAGCGGATAGTTCGGATGTCCGGGCACGGCACCCGTGACGTTCACGGCGTTCCGGCACACGTCGAAGATGTGTCCGCCGGGGTTCAAACCCCGCATCAGGGTGGCCGGCCAGTTGAACCCGGTGGTGGCCGTGGCGTTGCCACTGCCGTCCACCGCGGTCACGATGCTCTGTGCGGGATCCTCGCAGACGATCATGCTGGCGCCACCGGTTGGCCTCAGCGTGATGTTGTCCGGGCTCACGAGCTGCGAGGTGCCCTGCGACGTGAAGATGAGCGTGAGGCGCTGATTCCGCGGGTTGAACTCCCAGACTTGTCCCCAGCCGTATCGGTAGTCGCCAACGGCGAAGGGCGGCTGGATGTTTCCACCGCGCGTGCAGGTGAAGTACATCTTGTCGCCCTGGAACCAGATGCCTTCGCCGCGGCGGAAGGTGGCGCCGCCCTGGGCCAGGCCCTGTTTGTAGCAACCCAAGGTGTCGAAGGCGCCTCCGGCTCCGATGTTGCCGAGGGGATCCGCGATCGGCACCCACTCGCACGAGTAGCGAATGGGCTTGCCCTTCGTCTTGTCGTCAAAGGAGGTGTCGTAGGCGGGCTTGTCGACGATCTTCAACATCTCGAGCGCGCCGCCGCCGTGAAAGTCGCCTGGCGTGGTGGGGCGGAAGCGATAGAGACCCGAGGTCATGTTGTCCTCGGTCAGGTACGCGTACCCGTCGGCCGGGTCGAAGCAGACGGCTTCGTGGTTGAAGCGCCCCATGGCCGTGATCGGAGCGGGATTTCCGACACCGAAGGCGTCCACCTCGAACACGAACCCGTGATCCTTGGCCCGCGTCGACGAGCCGGCGGCGGCGCCCAGATCCTCCTCGCACGTGAACCAGGAGTTGCCACGCGGTCCGCCCGCGCAGTTTCGTCGCGTACCGGCGAAGCTCGGATACGTGTGCACGTGGGCGCTGGTGCCCGGATTGAAGACGACGGTCGTGGTGCCGCCCATGTTCCGGCTGACAGCGCCGGGATCCGACGGATCGTATACCGGGACAGAGGCATCACCGCCGCCAAGCAGGAACGCCTGCGCCGCCGCCGAATTCGCGGCATTTGCACTGGAGGACATCTCACAGTTGCGAACGTAGTGCAGGTTGCCCGTGGCGGGATTCTGGAAAACGGCCCCGCCGTCGTGGTTGGTGGTCACCTGGGCGCCGTTTGCCAGCGGCACGCCCGCGGCGTCCGTCATCGAGTCGCCCTTGAAGCTCATCGCGACGTACCAGAAGCCCGCAGGCAGTTCGAGCAGGGCCAACCCGGTGCCGCCGCTGTCGATGGTCGGAAAGAGTGGAACGTTGTGAGCGGCTAGTGCCTGGAAACGATTCGCGAATGGAACCGTTCCCGCCGCGACCACACCAGCCTTTAGAAAACTGCGTCGTCCAGTTGAGCTTCGCATGTCTACCCTCCACGTCTCTGGTTCTGACCCAGCTCACCGGCTGGATTCAGTACATCCGGAGCCCGCAATCTACACAGGAGCACACTGTGTGCCTAGTAAGAAAATGTGCGCTGTGCCCAATGGGACCGCGGCACGTGACCGCGATGAAGTTGCGAGCACTAGACCGCACTAGACCCCGGAGGATGAAGGCAATGTTCGTGCGCCGTCCTACCGGTGCGTCGACAGATTGACCCCGGCCTGGTCAGACGATCTCGAGCGCGAACGGCTCGATGCGCTGTATGGCTTCGAAGTCGGTCGCGTTCGCGGTAAGAACCGTCGCGCCCAAGGATCTCGCGGTGAGCGCGATGAAAAGATCGGTCACCAATGATGCCGATCGGACCTCGAGTCCGGCCAACTTGAGCTGCCGAAGAACGGCCCCGGCGCGCACAAGCTGGTCTGCAGGTGGAGCGACGAGGCGACCTACTGCCCGATGCGCTCGGACGATTCCATCGATGGCCCGCCGTGCAGGACCCGTACGTGCGCCTGCGAGGAGTTCCATCGCCACCACCGCTGACAGATAGCGGACCATCCCGGGCCCGACCACAATCTCCTCGCGAAGGCCGCGGTTGAGCCAGTCGATCAAGATGCTGGTATCAAGGACGACCTTTTTCACCGTCCGAACGCGTCGACAACTCCACCCACGCCCCTCGCCTTGCGAAGCGCCTTCAAGATCGGCTCTTCAGCAACGACCATATCCAGAGCCCTCTCGACCGTTTCCTGTTCGGTTTTGAGACCGAGGAGACGTCGAGCACGGTCCAACTTCGTCTGGTCCAGCTTGAGGTGTTTGTGCCGAACTTTCATGTTCACAGAATCATAGATTGTGAACATTGCGTCTGCAACCGAGATAGCGCGCCCGTCCCCAACTTGGTAGCCCGATGCTTTCGGGGCCCTGGTGTTCTCCAGGTGCTCCAAAATCGCTGCTCAGATCTGGTACACCGCGCGCGTCGCATGCTGCTAGCGTGACGGCACCCATGGACCGCGCCTCCGAGCTGATTGATCGGTTGGGGCTGATTCCCCATCCTGAACGCGGGCACTACGTCGAGACCTACCGCGCGTCGCTGGCCGTCACCGGCCTGCCCCATGGCGACGCGCGTGCTGCCAGCACGGCGATCTACTTCCTGGTGGCCCGCGAGCAACCGACGACGTACCTGCACCGGCTCAGGTCCGACGAGCTGTTTCATCTCTACGAGGGCGGACCGCTCGATGTGCTGCTACTGGGTGCGACGGACGGCGGCGAGGTGCGGCGGCTTGGCCTCGACGTCGCGGCGGGCGAGCGGCCCCAACTCGTAATCGCTGCCGGCACCTGGTTCGCCGTCGAGCTTGCCCCCGGGGCCTCGCATTGCCTGTTCGGCTGCACAGTCGCGCCCGGATTCGACTTCGCGGACTTCGAGCTGGCGGCAGGGCCCGAGCTGGCTGCGCGCTATCCCGCGCACGCGGCGCGCATTGCCCGCATGTCACGCCCGTCGCGAGCGCCGTAGCGCGGCGCTACGGTTGCCGCAACACCTCGACCCCACCCAGACGCAGGCCGGTCAGCTTCCAAGCGTCGCCTTCAAGCGAGCAGTCGACCAGCAGGGTCACGCTACCAGCGCCAGTCTGGAGCGTGCCTTCACCCTGGGCGGCGCCGCCAGTCATCTGGACCCGACGAAGCTGCACCTGGGCATCAGGCTGCAGATAAGGATGGCGCGCCGAATTGGCCAGGGTCCTCACGGTGAACTGGCGGCGGTAGGGCGCCGACAGACGAGCGTGGGCGTCCGCGAATCGGCCGGTGGCAAGCTCATGCACGAACGCTCTGGCCAAGTCTTGCACAGCCACCATCTCGGGTGGCGGCCACGGCCGGTCCGGTGTGGTGGCGACCGCGTTCTTCGCGCTTTCGACTTTCGATCGCGTGAACTTGGTCATGAAAACCGAGAACGCCACCGCCGCCAAGATCGTGCCGATCACGATGGCAACCCAGGGCTCGAACCGGCGCAGGGGCGTGTCGGTCACGAGTGTCACCGCGCGTTCGGCGTTGCCAGCCTTGAGCAGGCGCTCGATGTAGTCGAGCAGGAGGGGCCCGCCGGCAAACTTCCGCAGGCGTCCATCCAGTGTGCTCATGCAGGTCGAGATGGCGAGCTCGCTGTACGCCGCGCGGTCGACCGATTCGATCTCGGCGATGCAGGCGGCCTTCACGTCCATGGATTGTGGATGGTACCCGCGCCCCTTTCGTCGCCGCGGGAAATTATCGATACTGCGACGCCGATGCCAAAGCCGCCCTCGCCTGCCGCCGCGACCCGCGCGGTCATGTCGCGCGCCCTGAAATCGCCGGCTGGCAAGGTCAAGGTCGCGGTCACCGACATCGACGGCATCCTGCGCGGCAAGTACATCCACAAGGACAAGTTCCTGTCAGCGCTGCAAGGCAACTTCGGCTTCTGCAGCGTCGTGTTCGGCTGGGATGCGAACGACGTCTGTTATGACAACGCCCGCTACACCGGCTGGCACACCGGCTACCCGGACGCGCTTGCGCGGCTCGACCTCGCGACCTACCGCGAGGTGCCGTGGGACGGCCAGGTGCCGTTTCTACTTGGCGAATTCGTCGACCCGCAGGGCGCGCCACTGGCGGTGTGCCCGCGGCAACTATTGCGCGGGGTCGTCGAGCGCGCCGCCGCGGCCGGATACTCGGCGCTGACGTCGCTCGAGTACGAATTTTTCAACTTTCGCGAGACCGCGCAGTCGCTCGCCGACAAGGGTTACGCGCGCCCGCAACCGCTGACGCCGGGGATGTTC
Source organism: Myxococcales bacterium (assembly GCA_031431215.1). Lineage (GTDB taxonomy): Bacteria > Myxococcota_A > Polyangia > Fen-1088 > Fen-1088 > JANPCZ01. The sequence continues at coordinate 29,466 of JANPCZ010000047.1, read as the reverse complement.
GGCTACTCGCTCATCCGGCTCAACCAGAACCGCGGCTACGTCAATGCGCTGTTCGACGAGATGCTGGCCTTCGGTGTCCCCATCGAGGGCCTGCACACCGAGACCGGTCCCGGCGTGCTGGAAGCCGCGATTCTGTATGCCGACCCGCTGCAGGCCGCTGACCGCGCCGTGCTGTTCAAGACCGGCGCCAAGGAGATCGCCCACCGCTTCGGCATCCTGCCCTCGTTCATGGCCAAGTGGAACGCTGACTTGCCCGGCTGCAGCGGCCATATCCACCAGAGCCTGTGGGATGCCGCCGGCAAGAAGAACCTGTTCTTCGACCAGGGCGCGCCCAACAGGATGAGCGCCGTGTTCAAGAGTTACGTCGCGGGCCAGCTGCACGCGCTGCCCGAGTTGTTGCCGTTCTATGCACCGACGGTGAACAGCTACAAGCGCCTGGTCGAGGGCGCCTGGGCGCCGACCCGGGCCAACTGGGGCGTCGACAACCGCACCACGGCGCTGCGGGTGATCGCGGGTAGCGCCAAATCGACCCGCATCGAGACCCGGGTCGGCGGCTCGGACGCGAACCCGTACCTGGCGCTCGCGGCGGCGCTGGCGAGCGGGCTGTGGGGCGTGAAGAACCAGCTTGCGCTCGACGCCGCGCCCATCACCGGCAGCGGCTATCAGGACAGCAAGGCGAAGGTGTTGCCGCGCAACCTGTTCGAGGCCACGCAGCGTCTCGATCAGTCGAAGCTGGCGCGCGAGCTGTTCGGCGACGAGTTCGTCGACCATTTCGTGGCCACGCGGTTGTGGGAGTGGCGGCAATTCGGCAAGGCGGTCACCGACTGGGAGACCAGACGGTACTTCGAGATCATCTGAACGGAAACCCAAGGAGCGCATGGCCATCCACCAGTACAACTTCCCGACCCGCATCCAGTTCGGCGCGGGGGCGATCAAGCTCTTGCCCGATGCGCTCAAGGATGCCGGCCGCAAACGGCCGCTCATCGTCACGGACCGGGGGCTGGCGCCGCTGCCACCTTCGGTCGAGACCAGACGGCTGCTCGAAGACGCTGGACTGGCGGTCGAGGTGTTCTCGGGTGTGTGGGGCAACCCGGTCAAGTCGCAGGTGCTGGCAGGCGTGGCCGCGTTCGCCGCGCACGACGCCGACGCGATCGTCGCGCTGGGCGGGGGCGCGGCCATCGACGTGGCCAAGGCCATCGCGCTTCTGGCCCACCACCCGGGCGATCTGTTCGACTACGAGGACGAGAAACCCGGCGCGCGCCCCATCGACAAGGAGATCCCGTACTACGTCTCGGTGCCAACCACCGCTGGCACCGGTAGCGAGGTCGGCCGCAGCACCGTCATCTCGGACGACGAGACCCACGTGAAGAAGATCATGTTCTCGCCGCGGCTGATGGCGCTGCGGGTGTTCGCCGATCCTGACCTGACCCTCGGCCTGCCGGCGTTGGTCACCGCCGCGACTGGGATGGACGCGCTTACCCACCTGTGCGAGTCGTATCTGGCGAAAGGCTTCCAGCCGCTGTGCGACGGCATCGCGCTGCAAGGCGTACGCATGGTGTCGCAAAGCCTGGTCGCCGCCGTCGATTTCGCACGCCGCATCGAGGCCGGTGATCACGCCCTGCTAACCGACGAGGCGCACCGCCAGGCGCGCGCCGGCATGCTGAACGCGGCCTTGATGGGCGGCGTGGCCTTTCAAAAGGGGCTCGGGGTCACGCACTCGCTCGCGCACGCGCTGTCGACGGTGTGCGATTTGCACCATGGCCTGGCCAACGGCATCTGCATCCCGTACGCGATGGCGTTCAACCAAGCGGTGGCGGCGGACCGCCTGGCCGAGCTCGGACACATGGCGGGCGCGAAAGACCAATCGGCCGATGGCTTCATCGCCTGGCTTGGCGAATTGAAGGCGCAGATCGGCATCCCGCGCACGCTCGCCGACGCGGGCGTCAAGCCCGAGCATATCGATCGCATGGTCGCGATCGCGGTCGCGGACGGCTGCCACCCCAACAACCCCAGGCCGGTGCGGGAGGCGGACTTCCGCGTCCTGTTCCACCGCGCGCTCACCGGCGCATGAGCCGCGTCCGCATTGGCGTGTCCGCGTGTTTGATGCACGCCGATCCCACGCGCAACCTGTTCAAGGGCAAGACCCTGCTGTACGCCGAGGAATCGATGCTGCGCTGGATCATGAACGAGGGCGCGGTGCCGGTGTTGCTACCCCGCGCAGCGGGCGCGCTGACGGCGCACGACTTCATCGACGACATCGACGGCCTGGTCCTGCAAGGCGGCGCCGACATGGCGCCCGAGAGCTATGGCGAGACGCCGCTGCGCCCCGAGTGGTCCGGCGATCGCGCGCGCGATCTGTACGAGATCGAGCTTGTCACGCTGTGCCTGGCCGCTGACAAGCCAGTGCTGGGCGCGTGCCGGGGCGCGCAGGTCTTGAACGTGGCCCTGGGCGGGACGCTGTGGCAGGACATCGCGACCCAGCATCCAGAGCACCACGTGCACCGCAACTGGGAGATTTACGATCGCCACCTGCATGACATCACCATCGAGCCGGGGTCCGAGCTGTCGCGCTGGTATGGCGGCGTGACCGGCGGCCGCGTGAACAGCGTGCACCACCAGGGTTTGAAGGACCTTGGCCGTGATCTGGTGGTCGAGGCGCGCTCGCTGCCCGATGGTGTGCCCGAGGCTGTCCGCTACACCGGCGGCCAGTTCGCGTACGGCGTGCAGTGGCACCCCGAGTTTCTCGCCACCACCGACGAGCCGGGCCTGCTTGATCCGACGGTTCTGATGCGAGTCTTTCTCGCGGAGGCTGGCCAGCGCCGAGCATGAAAGTCATCAATCCAGCCACCGAACAGGTCATTGCGGACATCAAGGAAGACGACGCAGCGAGCGTGGCGGCCAAGTACAGCCGAGCGCGGGCGGCCCAGCCGGCGTGGGCGGCGACGCCGTTTGCTACCCGGAGGGATGCCATCACGCGCTTTCGCGATCTGCTGATCGCACGCCAGGACGAGCTGGCGCTGACCCTGACGCGCGAGATGGGCAAGCCCATCGCGCAGGCCAAGAACGAGCTTGCGGCCATGCCCGCGCGCATCGATTTCTTTATCGCGCACACGGACGCGGTGCTGGCCGACGAGACCGTGTACCGCGAAAGCGATCCAGCCAAGCCGCGCATGGAAGAGGTGATCGCACACGAGCCACTCGGTGTGATCGCCAACATCTCGGCGTGGAACTACCCGTACTTCGTCGGCTCGAACGTGTTCGTGCCGGCGCTCCTGACTGGCAACACCGTGCTTTACAAGCCGTCCGAGCTGGCCTGCCTGACTGGCCTGCGCATCGTCGAGCTGTTGCACGAGGCCGGCGTTCCCGCCGACGCGGTCATCGCGGTGGTCGGCGGCGGCGCGACCGGAGCGGCGTTGTGCGCGCAACCCGTCGACGGTGTTTTCTTCACCGGCAGTTACGCCACCGGCCGCAAGATAGCCGAAGCGCTGGCACCGCGGCTCATCAAGATGCAGCTCGAACTGGGCGGCAAGGATCCCACGTACGTGTGCGAGGACGTCGACGTGCAGGCAGCCGCCGAGAGCCTGGCCGATGGCGCCATGTACAACACCGGCCAGAGCTGCTGCTCGGTCGAACGCATCTACGTTCACCGCCGCATCATCGGCCCGTTCGTCGACGCCTTCGTCGCCGCCGTGCGTGGCCTGGTCAGTGGCGATCCGGAAGACAGCGCGACCACCATCGGCCCGCTCGCCCGCCGCGAGCAACTGGCGGTACTCGACGCCCAGGTAGCCGACGCCGTGGCCAAGGGCGCACGCGTGCTGTGCGGGGGCAAGGCCGCCAAGGGCACCGGCGCTTATTTCGAGCCGACGGTGCTCATCGAAGCACGCAACGACATGTTGGTCATGCGGCAGGAGAGCTTCGGCCCGGTGATCGGCATCCAGGCCGTCGACAGCGACGACGAGGCAGTCGCCCTGATGAACGACACCGACTACGGTCTCACCGCCGGCGTGTACACCGCCGATCGCGCGCGCGCCCAATCAATCCTGCGCCAGGTGAACGCCGGAAGCGTGTACTGGAACTGCTGCGACCGGGTCAGCCCGCGCCTGCCCTGGACCGGCCGCAAGAACTCCGGCATCGGCTCGACCCTGTCGACCTATGGCATCCGCGCCTTCCTGCAGCCGAAGGCGTGGCACCTGCGCGGCGCGTGACCGGTCAGCCGCCGAAAAAACCAGGCTGCAACAGCCTCGCGACGCCAGCAAAAGCGATGAGCAGTCCCAGCGGCGCCAGTAGCGCGCCCGCGAGATTGACGGGACGCGGGCGTAGAGTCGCCAGCACGCCGGTCACCGTCAGCGCAAGACCGGTCGCGATCAGAAAGACGCCTAGCACCATGACACTGCCGGCCTGATGTTCGGACACCAGCCGCGGCAACGCCAGAACAACAAGCCGGGCGACCTGGGTCGGCCCCAGTTGCCAGCCCAGGAGCTGCACGCCACCTTGGCGCCGCCCGGTTTTTGACGCTTTAATGCCGGGCTTGCAGCCCGGTCCCATTCACGCGAACGCGTACGCGCTCATCCTCGCCGGGGGCGGCGGTACCAGGCTGTGGCCGGCCAGCCGGCGCAAGCGACCCAAGCAGCTGCTCACGCTGGGTGGCGACGAGACCTTGCTGGCAGCCACCGTCCGCCGCGCGCAGGCGCTGTTCTCCATCGAGCGGACCCTGATCGTCACCGCCGCCGACCAGGCCGACGCCATCCGCGCGGCGCTGCCCGGGTTGCCGCCCGACAACCTGATAGCCGAGCCCGCGGCCCGCAACACCGCGGCCGCCGTGGGACTAGGCGCCATCGTCGTCGCTCGCCGGGCCGGCGACAGCGCTGTTCTGGCGGTGCTACCGTCCGACGCGCACATCGGTGACGAGGCCCGCTTCGCAGACATCCTGCGTCTGTGCATCACCCAGGCCCAGCACACCATCGTGACCATCGGCGTACAACCCACCCACCCGGAGACCGGGTTCGGCTACCTGCGTCTCGGGCCCGAGGTCGCGCCTGGCGTTCATGAGGTCGCCCGCTTCGTCGAGAAGCCCGATCTCGCGCACGCCCGCGCCTACCTGGCGTCGGGCGATCACTACTGGAACTCGGGAATGTTTTTCTTCAGCGCGGGTCGGTTGCTGGAAGAAACCCGGCGCCACATGCCCGACCTTGGCCTGGCACTCGATCGGATGCGCGCCGCCGCGGACTTCGACGTCACCGTGCGAAACCTGTACCCAGGCGTGCCGGCCATCTCGATCGACTACGGTGTCATGGAAAAAGCAGCCGGGATCCTGGTGGTCCCGGGCGCCTTCGGTTGGAACGACGTCGGTAGCTGGGCCGCCCTGGCCGCGATGCGACCGGCGGACACGCACGGCAATGTCGTCTCCGGGGACGCGGTGTTGAGCGACACATCCGGCAGCGTGGTGCACAGCGAGCCGGGCGCGCCGCTCATCGGCGTGGTCGGGGTCAAGGATCTGGTGATCATCGCCACCAAGGACGCGATCCTGGTCGTGCCGCGCGACCGTGCGCAGGACGTGCGGGCGGTGGTCGAGGCGCTGAAAAACTCTCGCCGGGACGATCTGCTCTAGTGGGGCCGCGCGATCGTCTGCGTCGGGCCGTCGCGGTGGCCGCCTGGTCCTATCTCGGTGCGGTCGCCGCCGTTGCGCTGGCGCTTCGGCTGCTGACCGATTTGTGGTGGCCCATCACGGTCATCGCGTTCGCGCCACGCTGGATCTGGGCGCTACCGCTGCTAGGTCTCTTGCCCGCGTCGGCGTTGCTCGGGCGGCGCCATCTGGTGCCACTTGTGGCGTCGATCCCGATCCTGCTGTTCGCGGTGCTGGACCTGCGGCTCGGTCTCGGCGCTGGCGCGGTAAACGGCGGGCCGCACCTGAAAGTCGTCTCCTACAACGTAGGCGGGGTCAAATCGCGAACCATGTTGGCGCGCCTGCTGCAAGACACCGACGCTGATATCGTCGGCATGCCCGAGTGCAAGCTTGAGGGCCACCAGTCGATGCCCGGCTTCACTTTGCGACGGGACGGTGGCGCCTGCCTGTTGTCTCGCTACCCCATCCGCACGGTCGATGTACGCGATCCCCACGACGTGTGGGCCAAGGGCGGCGCCGGCGTGATCCTGCGCTACGAGATCGACACGCCCGGTGGACTGGTCAACCTGATGCTCGTCCACCTCGAAACCGTCCGCTCGGGACTGGAGGTCTTGCGCCACGCTCTGCGCACCGGCCGGCGCGCCATGGTCGCCAACATCGCCCAACGCAACTGGGAATCGGATCTGGCACGCACCTGGTTGCGACGGGGCGGCCAGCCGCTGATCGTGCTCGGCGACTTCAACCTTCCGGTCGAGAGTGCGATCTACCGCCGTCACTGGGGCGACCTCGACAACGCGTTTTCCCGCTGCGGCCGCGGCTTCGGCGCCACCAAGCACACCAGCTGGCACGGCATCCGCATTGATCACGTGCTTTACGACGCCAGTTTCACCTGCCTGTCAGCCACCGTCGGTACCGCATTGGGCGGCGATCACAGCCCGATGATCACTGAACTGGGCTTCACTCCGCGCCGGTGAGCACGGCGACCGCTCGCCAGATCACGTCGCCGACGAAAAGGTAGATGAGCGCCGACAGCGACAGGAACGGACCGAACGGAACCTCGGTCCGGCGTACCGGCGGCACGTCCGGCCCGGCGGCCGCCGAAGCCTGACGCCGCGCCAGCAGCAGCGCCGGAACCGCCACCGCGATACCAAGCAGGGACGCGCCGAACACGACGACCGGCAGCGACCGCCAGCCCAGCGTGGCTCCCACAACGGCCAGCAGCTTGCCGTCGCCCAGACCAAGACCCTCGCGCCCGGTCAGATAGTAGTAGCCGTCCGCGATGATGCGCACAGCGAGGTACCCGGCGGCGGCCCCGATGGCGCGCTCGTGCCATGGCACCAGCTGGGCGCCGAAGCCAGCCAGAAAGAACACGGCGATCGACGGCAGGGTGATGCTGTCAGGCAAGCGTTTGGTGTCGAGATCGATGAACGACAGCACCAGCAGCACGCCCGCGAAGCCGAAGCCAAGCGCGTAGCGCGCGCTGCGAATGCCCGGCGCCAGATCTGGTGCGCGCGCGACGAACTGCCACCAGACCAGCAGGCTCAGCGCCGCCGCGAGTAGCTCGACCAGCATGTAGCGAGGCGAGAACCGTGCGCCGCACGAGCGGCACCGGCCGCGCAAGATGAAGTACGACAGCACAGGAATGTTGTCGAAGGCGCGCACCGGCTTGCCACACGAGAAGCAATGCGACCCAGGACTCACCACCGACAGGCCGCGCGGCACGCGCGCGATGGCCACATTGAAGAAGCTGCCCCAGATGGCGCCAAAGGCCGCGGCGCCCGCAAGCGCGACGGGGGAGCTCAGAACGTCGGCCGCGTCCACGCCTCACCGTAACATTTGGTGCTAGATTTCGCGCCTCTTGAACAGCGAGCCTTTCGCACGCGGATCCGTCGCCGCTATCGTCAGTGCCCTGGCGTGCGCAGCGCTATGCGCGACTTCGGCGTCGTGCGGACGCGCGCCGGCACCACGTCCGCCCGCATTGACCGATGCAGTGGCGGCGGCCCTCGCACCCGCGGCCGCGGCAGCCGCCGCGCGCAAGCTGGGCGGCGCCCACTACCACGGCACGGCGACCTTTCGCATCAGCCCGGTTTTCGGGAAACCCCCGGTCGCGCCCCCGGTCGAGGCCACCACCAAGGACACCCTGACCACGACCACAGATCTGTGGCTCGACGCAGAGGGGCGCTTCCGCCTGACCGAGACCAACGACCAGGACGGCGGCCGCGACATCGGATTCTCCGGCCGTGAGATCGCGGTCGCCTTGCGCTACGGCAAGCTGGTGCGCCGGGCGACCCAGGAGCCCGAACCGACGCGCATGCTGGAGGAGGCACTCGGCGCGCCGGGTGCCGCCTGGGAAATCGTCGGGCGCTTTGCCAGCGTCGCAACGGTGCCGGGCAAGCCGGGCAGCTACCGACTGAGCAAGAGCGGAAGCCCGCTTGTGCCACCCGAGCCGGCGGGCAGCGCAACGCCCGGGCGCAGGTGGCGCGAGAGCATCACGGTCGAAGCTCTATCGGGCGAGGTGGAACTTGATGCCACCACCCGCGCTCTGGTCGGGTTTGCCTTGAACGCGCGCTTCTCGGCCCGCCGCGATTCCCCGGGTATGGCGCTGCCGGTGGCGGGCGGCATCGACATCGCGCTGCGCGCAGACGGCATCGGCCACGCCGAGCCCGTCACCCTGCCGGCCAGTGCCGTCGAACTGCCGCCACGGCAGCGCCCCGTGCTGGAGGAACGCGCTTTGCTGTCGAGCACGCCGGGCAGTGGCAAGGACCGCCGATGAGCGATGACGCCGATGACGGCGACGACCGCAACGCGGCGACCCCCAACCTGCTGGTGGGCGCTGAACTGGTCGAGATCTCCGATCCAAGTCGCCTCGACCACCTGGCCAGCAACCGTGCCCTCATCGTGCGCCGCTCGCTGCTGGCCACCGCGATGGGCAGCTTCGTGCCGCTACCGGTGATGGACGAATACGTCGCGGCGCGGGTGCGAGCGGGCCTGTTGATGAAATTGGGGCAGACGCGCCAGGTGGATCTGCCACCGTCGTCCGCCGAGGTGCTGGCCGAGGCCAAGGACGGCTCGGCCGTTCGCAGCGCCACCCTGACCGCGATCACCATGGTGGCGCTGAAGTTGGCCTGGCGAAAGGTGTTCGCGCTGCTGGCCGCGGGCCGCGGCGCCGATGAGATGGCGGCGACGTTTCAGTTCGCGACCCTGTTCGATCACTACTGCGCGCGCCTGCACGTAGGACCTGCCATCGATCGGGCCGCCGCCAATGAGTTGCGCACCATCATCTTCAGCACCGTCAGCCGCACCGAGAAAACGCGATTGGTGGGCGCCTTTCGCAATGGCGCGCGCTTGCTCGGCCGGTCGCTGCTGGAAGCACCCCGCTGGGCAACCGGGCGGCTGACGGAACTGGCGCAACGCTGGATCTCGACCAGAGGCAACGCCGACGCAACTTTGAACCCGGCGGCTGAGTTGCCGGTGGGTGACGAGGAGTCGCGCTGGCTCGATCGCGCCTCGGCCGCTGTCGAGGACAGCCTTTCGGCCCTGGGCCAGGACTACCTGAATGGCTTACTGGAAACCTTCGAACACGCGTGGCGAAGCCGGCCACCGCGATCTCCGGCAGGATCGGCACCAAACGGTCAACCCACGCCCCCGGGCTGATTGAGAGCCCCGTCTGGCTTTGCTACGATTGGAGCAGTTTGAAGAAAAAGCTATCCGCTTCCCCGTCTGGCCCCGGAACCCGCCGCGCCGCCAAACCCGAAAAACGCCGCTCGGACGCCCCCAAAAAAGCGCCTGCCCGAGCTGGCCGCGCCGGCCGGCGAGCGCAAGAGCAGCCGCCGGAACCACCCCAGGGACTGCTAGGCGGCAACCGACCCGATCCGGCGCGCCACAAGGCCTCGCGCGCCGCTGCCGTGGCAGCCATCGACGCCGCACTGGACAAGAAGGCGCTTTCGCCGGTGCTGATCGACGTCTCGGGCCGCGCCAGCTACACCGACTTCATCGCCGTGGTCAGCGGGCGAAGTGACAGGCAGGTCGACGCGATTGCCGAAAACGTCGAGATCGTGATGGAGAAGCAAGGCCTTCGGCTGCTCGGCCGCGAGGGCACCGGCAACGGACGCTGGACGCTGCTGGACTTCGGCGACGTGGTGGTGCACGTGTTCTACCACCCGGTGCGCGAGTTCTACGACATCGAGAGCCTGTGGATCGATGCGCCGCGCCTGAAGATCGTGGTCCCGCCCGAGGCCAATCTGCCCGCACCGGACGCGCTGTACGAGAGCCTGTGAAAATTCTGATCCGGGCGGTCGGCCGGATGCGCGACCGCCGGCTCGCCGAGGTATGCGACGAGTACCTGGAACGCGCCCGCCGGCACCTGCCCATCGACATGGTGGAAGCCGAGACCGACGCGGCATTGCTGCGCGGACTGCCGACCGGCACCGAGATCGTGGCACTGGAGCCTGGCGGCGCGAGCTGGACCACGGACGAGCTGACCAAGTACCTGGCCGAGCGCATGTTGCGCGGGACCAAGGCGGCCGCGTTCCTGATCGGCGGCGCCGACGGACTCCAGCCAGCGACCGTGGGACGCGCGCACCTGCGGCTGTCGCTGTCGCCACTGACCCTGCCCCACCGCCTGGCGCGCGTGATCCTGTGCGAGCAGATCTATCGCGCGCTTTCTATCGTGCGGGGCGAACCCTACAATCGCTGACGTGAGCATCGGCAAGCGCTTCATCAACATGGCGCGATCGGAGCTGAACTCGCTGCTCGATCGGGCGGGCCGAGGCGGAGGCGATGGCGGCAGCGAGGGCGATGGCGGCAGCCAGCCCGACAGCGACGAAGATCTATACCGGCGCTTCAGCCTGGATCAGCTGACCGACGCCCAGCTGGAAGCCGAGATCGAGCGGCGCCAGAAGGCACGGGCGACCGCCGCGAAGGGCCGCGCCACCAGCGCGACCGGCACCGGCTCCCCGCGGCCAAACCCAAAGCCGTCGCCGCCGGCATCCGGGTCCGCGCGGGCGGGCGATGAGGTGGCAGCCGCTTACGCCGCGCTTGAGGTGCCGCCGGGCTCGAACTTCGAAACCGTGCGGCGCGCCTACCGTCAGATGATGCGCAAGTATCATCCCGACCATCACACCCGCTCACCCGACAAGCAGAAGGCCGCACACGAGCTGACCCAGAAGCTGACCGAATCGTACAAGCTGCTGGAAAAACGTCTGCGCCGGCCGTGACCACGCGAAGACGGGTTCAGTCTGGATCGGTGTCGTCGTCGGCCGAACTGTCCGGCAGGTCGATTTCGATCTCCTTGACCAGCGGCACTCCGGCCGGACGCAAGTGGGCATAGAGCAGGAGGTCGCCGATGCGACCGGCCTTGCACACCGCGCGCACCTGCCGACCTTCCAGTGCAAACCCCGCCTTCTCGAGCACGCGCGCCGAGGCCGTGTTCCTGTCGAACACGCCAGCTTCGACCCGCTCCAATGGGAATGTGGCGAAGGCGTAGTCGGTGATGAAACGAGCCGCGGCGGTGCCGATGCCGCGGCCCCAGAATTCCTCGCCAATCCAGTATCCGATGCGGGCCGAGCGGCGATGAACATCATCGCGACGCCGCATGCCGACAGCGCCGATGGCAGCGCCGCCGATCGCGATGGCGAAGTCCAGCGCCGGCCCCACGTGAGCCTGGCAGCGGCCGATGTAATCCTCGCCATCCGGCGCGGTGTAGGGATGAGGGAATCGATCGCGCAACTGCAGCCAGACGTTGCGGCTGTTGGCGTGGTGGACAAGCGCGGCCAGATCGCTGCTGCGCCAGGAACGAAACGTGGGGGCGTCAGGAGGCATGCGCGGGCCAGCATGCCACAGCCGGTCGTGCCGCCGGCGCTTTGCGCCGAGCGAGTTTCGCGCTAGCACTCGGAGCCATGGGCGCGCAGTGGAAGCAAAAAGGACGAGTGGCCGCGGCCGATGCCAAGGGCCGCATCTTCACCAAGCTGGCCAAGGAGATCATCGTCGCCGCCAAGGGCGGCGCTGACCCGGGCATGAACCCGCGCCTGCGCGTCGCAGTCGAGGCCGCGAAGAAGGCCTCCATGCCACGCGACACCCTCGATCGGGCCATCAAGAAGGGCGCTGGCCTGCTCGACGAAAACGTGAACTACGAGACGATCGTCTACGAAGGGTTCGCACCGCACAAGGTTCCCGTCATGGTCGAGTGCTTGACGGACAACAAGAACCGAACCGCGACCAACGTACGCATCCTGTTTCGCAAGGGCCAGCTCGCGTCGTCGGGCGCTGTCTCGTGGGACTTCAACCACGTGGGCATCGTGGAGGCGACCGCGCCCTCGGCGTCGGTCGACGCCGAGGCGGCCGCCATCGAGGCCGGGGCGCAGGACGTCGAGCCAGACGGCGAGGGAGCTTTTCGTTTCTATACGGATCCAAGCGATGTCGACGTGGTGAACCGCGCGTTGGGCAAGCTGGGCTTTGCCGTGACCTCGGCAAGCCTGGGTTGGCGAGCCAAGAACCCGGTGTCGTTGGCAGCCGAGGCGCGCGCCGAGGTCGAGGCCTTCCTGGAGGCGCTCGACGCCGACGACGACATCCAGAATATCTACGCGGCGCTGGCCTAGAGGATGGCGTCGAACGCACCGAAAGTGGCGCGCGTCGGCGTCTGGAGGTCCGGGTCCAGCCGCCGATCCACGCCAGGACCGTCGCGTGCCGCGCTGTAAGAGTTGGGCGGTTGGTTCGTCAGCATGGCAGGAGGATCGAAATGAACCAACCATCGCAAGAAATGTCCGACTCGCCCTGCTGCCAGCCACGCCCCGCCAATGCTCATGGATGTTGCCCCGCGACCCAGCGTACCGTCCAAACCAACCGACCGAAGGCCACCGGTTGTTGCGGCCCCGGCTGCCCATGTGGTCCAGACTGTGATTGCTCACCCGATGAAACCTGCTGCTGAGACCACCCCGCCCGTTCGCCCCTCATCCGGGCGATCGGGCGGGGTCACTCAGGTTCTGCTCGAGAACCAGGCGCGCTTTCTGCGCTTTGTCACCCAGCGAGTTGGCAACCGCCACACCGCGGAGGAGATCCTGCAAGAAGCGCTGGTGCGCAGCCTCGATCGCGGCGGATCTCTGCGCGACAGCGAATCGGTGGTGGCGTGGTTTTACCGGGTGCTGCGCAACGCTCTGGTGGACCATCACCGCAAGAGCGCGGCCGAGCGGCGCGCACACGATGGCGCGGCGGCCGAGGCATCCCCGTTCGTTGATCCTGACGATGGGCTCAAAGAGCAGACCTGTGCGTGCGTGGTGGGGATGCTCGATTCGCTGAAGCCGGACTACGCCCAGGCGCTTCGGCGCGTGGAAATGGACGGCATAGGCGTTCCCGCGTACGCGATCGAGGCCGGCATCTCGCCCAACAACGCGGGTGTGCGACTGCACCGGGCGCGGCAAGCGCTGCGGTCACACCTGACCCAGTTGTGCGGAACCTGCTCGCACGATGCTTGCCAGGATTGCGCCTGCTAGCCCGGGTGAAAGCCGGGACGGCAGGTCACGGCGCGACCGTGCCGTCGGAACACACGCGCGCCTCGGGCGCCTCGCCGCGGCTGCCGATGTGATCGCTGACGAACTTCCTCAGCGACAGCAGCGCGGCATCGCCCAGCGCGGCCGCGCGCCAGGTCCAGCCCCACGCGACCGCGGCCACGGACCCGTCGATCTCGCCGTCAGGCGTGACCAGCACGCGCGCCTTCGCGCAATCGGGATCCTTCGGCGGGCTGTCGAAGATGGACTGCAAGGCCGCGACGATCTCGGAGCAGCCCTTGGCGCAGCTATAAAGCAGCACCACGGCGCCGTGTTCCAGGTTGTGGACGTAGTTGCAGCGAGGCAGCGGCCGGGCGGAGCTGAACACCTGGTAGGCGCCCCACGAGCCACAGTGCTTGCCCGACGACGGCGGGTTCGACGACCAGGTGCCGGCCGCCAACACATCGGTGGGGCCAGCGACGTGATCACCGGCGAGCAGCGGATGTCGGCACTCGCCCTCGGCAGGACACATGGATTCGCCTGGGCGACCGATCACGCCGCCGCCGGCTGGATCGGAGTCGTCACAATTCGCAAGTAGCAGCGCGAACAGCAAGACCGGCGAGGCCGCGCGCAACATCGGCGGCAGCATAATGACTGCCGTGAGACCGGCGCCGCGGCAGCTGGCGATCGACCTCACAGCAGCCACGCCGACAGGCCCGTGCGCACCGACAGGTTGGCGTCGAGGTACACATTGCCGGGCACCCAGCCCGGGGATTTTCCCTCGATCTCGATCCACGGCTCGACGCGGGCGCCGGCGCGCAGACCGAGGCGCAGGCCGGCGAGACCGCCGGGGCTGATGCCACCGCTGTGGTAGCGCTGGCCCTCGGGCTGTAACCACAGCGCTGTGCGTGCCGAAAGGAAAAGTGCGTGCGGCAGCGGCCAGCGCAGCAGGCTGGCGTCGAGCCCGGGCGACAACCGATCACCGGCGCCGTAGGCATAGACCGAGGCCAGCAACTTGGCGTCACCGCGCATGAGGTAGACGTCGCCACGGAACGCGTAGCCGAACGACGTCGGCAGGTGGCGCACGGCCGCGTTGACGAACAACGGTGGGCCACCCGCGGCGCCCGCGCGCGAAAAGCGCCGCACGCCAAACAGGCGCGGGTCGAGGACATTCGCGAGCGAGAACCACCGCTGCCGGCTCAGGTACGAGCGCGCCTCGCGAGGCAGGTGCGATAGCTTGCGGTAGCGATCGATGCCCACACCGGACGGGTGGATGCCGCGATCGGCATAGGGCTCGTCGGGCGTGAACAGATCGTAAACCCAACCGGTGCAGTCGAGGCCCGTGAAGTCGCGGCGCGGAACGTCCGCGCCCTCGGCGACGTTGATCTGGTCGGTCAACGCGTCGCCCTCGCTGGTGGCGCAGGTGTTCATGTACAAGAAGTTCTGCGCCACCAGCAGGGGCAAGATGATCTCGTGCACGCCGCGGGTGCCCTCGAAGAAAGACACGCGCTCGATGCTGGCGACGAGTTCCTGATTGCCCTCGATACCGGCGGCCGACAGCCGCACCTGTTCGGCCGGGTGCTCGCGCTTGAGTGCGATCAGATCCGCGTCGCGGACGTGGCTGACCGAGACGGTCTCAGCGAACAGCCGGAACTTGTAGATGTCGTCGAAACTGTCGATCCCGCGCCGGCCCATCGCCGCGCGGTGCCACTCCTCGTGCTGCCATGCCAGAAACGGCGGCAGTTCGACCGTCACGAGATCAACGGCGGCCACCAACAGGTAGCCCGCGAGCCGCTTGGCGACCGAGCCGGTGTAGGGATCGACCACGTAGCGCAGGCCCGTGTGGAGAAGCTCATACGCATCGGTGGCCAGCCAAAGTGACTGCGCCATCGACGGCCAGCGGCCGCCGTGGGCGGTGTTGTACGGCACATCGGCAAGCGGCAGGTCGACGTGAACCGGCGGTGGCGGCCGGTCAGGCTCGGCCGGATCGGCGGCGAGCGCGGCCGACGCCGGCCCGTCCCCGAGCGCGAGCGCGAGCAGCACCACCATCGAGAATGTGCTTTTCACGAGGTTACGGTCATTTGTGCTCATTGCCGCCGCCCCGCGTGGTGGCTTGATTGTAGCGTGACCCGGGCCCGCGAAACTCGCTCGCTCTGCCGCGCCCCGGTGACAGTGGTAGCCTGCCGCGCGCATGAACGAACTCGACCTCCTGGGCTGGGACGCGCGCTGGGCGAGCGCGTTCGCGGCGCTGGATGAGCCCGAGCTGTTCGCGGCCCGCGTGGTGTTCGAGCACGGACGCTTCTACGAGATGTCGACCGGCGTGGGCACGATCTCGGCGGTATCGGCGGGCAGCCTGCGCCACGCAGCCGGCTCGTCGGCCGAGTTGCCGACCGTCGGCGATTTCGTGGCGCTGCGACCGGCGCAGGCCGGCACCGGCAAGCTGGCAACCATCCGACAGGTGCTGCCGCGGCGCAGCCGCTTCTCGCGACGGGCCGCGGGCAAGACCGACGTCGAACAGGTCGTGGCCGCCAACGTCGACACCGTGTTCCTGATGATGGGCCACGACGGCGACTTCAATCTGCGACGCATCGAGCGCTACCTGGCGATGGCGTTCGCCAGCGGGGCGCGGCCGATCGTGGTGCTGAACAAGGCCGATCTCGCAACCGATCTGGCGGCGCGTGTGCAGAGCGTGAACGCGACCGCCGCCGCCATGCCCGTGCTGTCAACCGATCTCACGCAGCCCGACGGCGCACGGCCGCTGCTTCCGTTCATCGAGCCACGCAAGACCATCGCGCTCCTTGGGTCATCGGGCGTGGGCAAGTCGACGCTACTCAATCTGCTGGCGGGCAGCGAGATGGCGCGCACCGGTGCCACCGACGCCCGCACCGGCCGCGGCCGCCACACCACGACCCGCGCGCAGTTATTCGCCCTGCCCGGCGGCGCGCTGGTAATCGACACGCCCGGTCTACGCGAGCTTCAGCTGTGGGACGCAGGCGAAGGCGTCGATGCGGCTTTTCCCGACGTGGCGGTTGCCGCCAGCGCCTGCCGGTTTGGCGACTGCCGCCACCGCGACGAGCCCGACTGCGCCGTCCGCGCCGCCCTGACCTCGGGCGTGCTCACGGCCGATCGCTACGACAGCTGGCTCAAGCTGCACACCGAGCTTGCCAGCGCTCGTCCCCGCCGCGGCCCGCGACGGTGATCCGACAAAGCACCTGCGCCCGCGCCTTGCGGCCGGGCCCAAGGCGCGCGAGAAACCCGGCATGGCCAAGCGCACCTGGTTGCTGAAGTCCGAGCCCGAGGCGTTCTCGATCCAGGATCTAGCGAAGGCGCCGCGGCAGACCGCGTTCTGGGACGGCGTGCGCAACTACCAGGCGCGCAACTTCCTGCGCGACGACATCAAGATCGGCGACGGCGTGCTGTTCTACCACTCGAACGCCAATCCCCCGGGCGTCGCCGGTACCGCCGTCGTCGTGCGCGGGGGCCGGCCCGACCCGACCCAGTTCGACGCCCATGATGGCCACTACGATCCCGACTCGCCCGAGGCGGACCCACGCTGGTTCGGCATCGACATCAAGCTTGACCACGTCTTCAAGCGCTTCATCCCGCTCGATGAACTTCGCGCCCTGCCGGCGCTCAAGAACATGGTCCTCTTGCGTCGCGGGCGCCTGTCGGTCCAGCCGGTGACCGCGGCCGAGTGGCAGGCCATCGTGAAGCTGGGCGGCGCCGGCTGAGCTGAGGGGCGGCTTTGCCCTCACGCAACCGACCAGGCTGACTTCGCGGCGTGGTCGGGCAGCTGTCGGCCAACTTGCCCCGGGCGCCAACCCAGGGCACCTTACCGCCCATGTTTTGCCGCAGCTGTCCGCGCAAGCGAGCTGTAGCTTCGAAAGGATCACCGTGCAGGACCTGATCGATCTGTTCAGAAAAATCTACAACGTCGAGCTCATCATCACGTGGGGCGGCCTCTTGGGCATGGCCGCCGTGGTGTTCGCCGAGACCGGGCTGCTGGTCGGGTTCTTCCTGCCTGGCGATTCATTGCTGGTCACCGCCGGCATCTTCTGCACGCCGCACAACCCGACCGGGCGGCCGCTGCTCGACATCGTCCACCTGAACCTGCTGCTGTCGGTGGCGGCCATCGTCGGCGACAGCGTCGGCTACTTCATCGGCAAGAAAACCGGACCCAAGATCTTCACCCGCGAGGACTCGCTGTTCTTTTCCAAGAAGCACATCTTGCGCACCCGGGAGTTCTACGAGCGCCACGGTGGCAAGACCATCATCATCGCCCGCTTCATGCCCATCGTGCGCACCTTCGCCCCGGTGGTCGCGGGCGTCGGCGCGATGAACTACCGGCGCTTCGTCGCCTACAACGTGTTCGGCG
Organism: Myxococcales bacterium; assembly: GCA_031431215.1. Taxonomy (GTDB): domain Bacteria; phylum Myxococcota_A; class Polyangia; order Fen-1088; family Fen-1088; genus JANPCZ01. The sequence continues at coordinate 11,987 of JANPCZ010000047.1, read as the reverse complement.
GCGTCTTCTGGGTCATGTCCATGTCGCTGCTGGGCTATGGCCTTGCCAGCGCCTGGCCGGGCGTGACCAAACACATCGAGAAGCTGATCATCGTCATCATCTTCGTGTCGCTGCTGCCCGGCCTCATCGGCTGGACCCGCTCGTACCTCGCCAGGCGCAATGCCCAAAGTGCCAGCTAAGCCACCGGCCCGGGCGGCCCGGGCGACGCCCGCCAAGCCCGCCGCCAAGCCCGCCAGCAAGCCCTCCAGCAAGCCCGTCGCGAAGCCGGCGTTGCCGCTACGGCCTGTCCGCGTGCCGCGCGTCGCTTTCCCGAAGAAGAACCAGCCGCCCGCACCCGACGCCTTCGCGGCGCACATGCCGCTGCCGCTCGGCAAGCGCTTCGAGGCTGTGCGCGCCTACCTGCAGAAACAACCGGGTCTGACCGAGGACGTGTACTTCTACGGGCCCAAGGCCGGCTGGGCGCTGCGCTACTTGCTCGCCGCCCGCCCGTTGTGCGCGTTGCTGGTCAATGACGAGCATCCCCTCGGCATCATCTCGCTGGACGCCGCCACCACGGCGTTGGTGGATTGGAAGACGCTGTCGGGCGTGGCCCACAAGGCCCGGCGCGCTGCGCACGGCAGCCCAGCGCTGCTGTGGCTCTATGTACCGCTCGCCGAGACCGGTGCCGCCGACTTCAAGGCGCTGCTCAAGGTCAAGATGAGCCGTCTGGCAGCACCCACCAGCAGGCCACCTTCGAAGGCCGACAGGGAGTAACATCGCGGGCATGGCTTGTCTGCGTCACATCGGCGGCGCTTGCGCGGTGTTTCTGTTGTTCTCGCCGGGTTGCGGAGGCGGCGACAAGGCGGCCGTGGCTCCGGCAGCGGGCGATGGTGGTACCGCCACGGGCAGCGGCGGCTCGACCGGCGTTGGCATGCGCATCGGCACAAGAATAGGTGATGGCTCGATGACGTCGTCGCCGCCGGCCATGGATGCGGCGCTTCCGGGTATCGACGCGCCCCGGATCGTGGACCTACAGCCACCCGACGCGCTGACGCCGCCCGCACCCGACCTGGGAGCCCCGCTGCCCCAGAGCGTCGCGGAAGCCTGCGCCGAGCTTGGCAAGAGCGCGTGCGATCGGCTCGACAAGTGCGCGCCATTGTTCGTGCAACTGGTGTTTGGGCCTGTGAAGGACTGCATTCAGGCGCTGACCCGCTCGTGCACCATCGACGCAATGGCGCCGGGCGCGCGTCCGGTGCCGGTGGAAATTGGCCGCTGCGCGCGCGGTCTGGACAACGCAAGCTGCGCCGACATCCTCGACAGCGATGCCATCGACGCGTGCAGCATGCCGGGCATCCGGCCCCTGGCGGCGGTGTGCGGATCGGACTCGCAGTGCGCGAGCAACTACTGCCGCAGCGCCGGTGCGTGCGGTCGTTGCGGCGTACGTTTACCCGCGAGCAGCGGCTGCGATTCGATGCTCGACGACGACAGGCAGTGCGCCCGCGGCCTGACCTGCGCGAACAACGTCTGCGTGGCGCGCGCCAAGGCCGGCGAGCCGTGCAAGGACGAGACGAAGCCGTGCCTGACGACACTGGGCTGCGCCGGCGGTTTCTGCGTGGTCCCGGCCGAAAAGCCCGGAGCGCCATGCGCGGTTGGCGGCGAGTGCAGCCTGGGCCACGGCCTTTTTTGCGAAAAAGCCCCCACCGCCGTACGCGGAGTGTGTCAGCCGATCAAGCTGCCGGGCCCGAATGAACTGTGCTCGCCGCTGCTGCCGCTGTGCTCATCGAACGCGGTCTGCGCCAAGACGCTCACCGGCGAGTCGCGCTGCCTGCCCGCCAATCGCGACGGCGAGCCGTGCGGCGATCGCGCTATGGGCCGCAACTGCGTGCCGTCCACCTTCTGCGTCGACGGCACCTGCCGACTGCCAAACCCGTCCCTGTGCATCTGACAACGGTGCCCCGGGCCCCCTGAGACCTGGCGAAAGGTCGCAGGTTCCGTGCTAACTTCCGCGGAACTTCCTGGAAGATCCCCGGCGCGAGGCCGGTTGCCCTGGCGGTAAAAGGGGGCTCGCATGGCTGCATTCGGCACCTTCACGTTGCTCATTGCCTTGATAGTCGCGACCTACGGCGGGGTCGCGTCGGTCGTGGGCGCCCGGCGACGCAGCCTGCGCCTGATTGAATCGGGGCGCGCCGCGGCCTACGCGCTGGCCGCGATCCTGAGCCTGACGTCGGTCGCCATCGTCTACGCGTTCGTCACGCACGACTACTCGATCAAGTACGTGCAGCGCTACTCGGATGCGTCGTCGCCGCTGTTCTACAAGATCACGGCGTACTGGGGTGGGCTCGACGGATCGATCCTGTGGTGGGTGTTCTTGCTGTCGGTGTTCTCGGCCATCGCCATCTACAGCAACCGCCACCGCCACAAGGAGATCATGCCCTACGTGGTCGCCACGTTGATGGGCATCGCCGACTTCTTCCTGTTCATCATCGTGTTCCACAAGAACCCGTTCGACACCTTCCTGACCCAGGTGCCGACCACCGGCGAGGGCCTGAACCCGATCTTGCAGAACGCGTACATGGTCACCCACCCGCCGTCGCTCTACACCGGCCTCGTGGGCATGAGCATCCCGTACGCGTTCGCCATGGGGGCGCTCATCTCGGGCCACCTCGACGACGCGTGGATCGCGGCGGTGCGCAAGTGGACGCTGCTGGCCTGGTTCTTCCTGGCGCAGGGTCTGACCCTGGGCATGCTGTGGGCCTACGAGGAACTTGGCTGGGGCGGCTTCTGGGCCTGGGATCCGGTCGAGAACGCGGGCTTCATCCCGTGGCTGACCGGCACCGCGTTCTTGCACTCTGTGATGATCCAGGAACGGCGCGGGATGCTGAAGATCTGGAACTTCACGCTGGTCATCCTGACCTTCCTGCTGACCATCGTCGCCACCTTCCTGACCCGCTCGGGCGTGGTCGAGTCGGTGCACGCGTTCGGCAAGGATCCCAAGCTCGCGATGATGTTCGGCATCTTCATGGCGACCATCGTCGTGGTCAGCTTCGGCTTCATGATCGCGCGCCTGCCGGAATTGCGCTCGCGCGCGCGGCTGGATTCGTGGCTGTCGCGCGAGGCGGCCTTCCTGGTCAACAACTGGATCCTGCTGTTCGCAGCATTCTTCGTGCTGTTCGCGACCTTGTTCCCGACGTTGAGCGAGGCAGTCACCGGCCAGCGCATCAGGGTTGGCGAGCCGGTGTTCAACCGCTGGATGGTGCCCATCGGGATCGTCCTGTTGTTCCTGACTGGCGTCGGGCCGCTCATCGCATGGCGCAAGGCCACGCCGTCGCACTTGCGCTACCAGTTCACCTGGCCAGTCACCGCGGCTGTCACCACGTTGGTCACGCTCATCGCGCTCGGGTACTCGCTGCAGCACTGGGCCGCCATAAGCTGCTTCTCGCTGTGCGCGTTCGTCACCGGCACCATCGTGCAAGAGTTCGCGCGCGGCGCGTCCGTGCGCAAGCGCAACACCGGCTCTGACGTGGTAACGGCGCTGCTCGGCATGGTGCTGCGCGGGCGGCGCCGCTACGGCGGCTACGTGGTCCATATGGGCATCGTGTTCATGTTCCTCGGTTGGGCCGGCCAGTCGTACAAAAGTGAGGCCGAGACCAACATGGTGCCGGGCGCCGAGTTCAGCATCGGCAAGTACGTCATCAAGTACAGCCGCCTGACCCACGAGGAAGATCGCCAGAAAGAAATGGTCACTGGCGAGCTGATGCTGTTCAAAGAAGGCAAGGAGCTGGGCCGGCTGCGACCCGCCAAGTGGTTCTTTCAGAAGAAACCCGGCGAGCCCACCACCGAGGTGGCCATCCACCGCTCGCCGGTCGAGGACTTCTACGTGACCCTGGGCAATTACGATTTCACCGAGGGCACCGCCGCGCTGAAGGTGGTGATAAATCCGCTGGTCGACTGGATCTGGTTCGGGTTCATGATGCTGGCCATCGGCACTGGGATCACCCTCTTGCCCGAGGCCGTCCTGGTGCCGCTCGCGGCGCGGGCGGGCGTGGCTCCGGTAGGCCCCACGGGCGCCGCAGGCCATGCGCGCTCGGCGGATTCGGGACTCGCGACGCTGCTGGTGTTCGTCGGCGCGGCGGCGGTGCTACTTGGTGGCGCCCGCACAGCATACGCTGCCGAGTCGCCAGGTCGCGGGCACGAGGCTGATCGCCAGTTCCTCATGAGCAACATCGTGTGCATGTGCGGCTGCCTGCGCCCGCTCAATGACTGCGGCATGATCAACTGCGGCAAGCACGAAGCCGAGACCGCCAAGGTCGATGAGCTGCTCGGTCAGGGCAAGTCGCGCGACGAGATCGTGGCCTCATTCATCGCCGAATACGGCGGCCAGCACATCCTGACCGCGCCGCTTGATAAAGGATTCAACCGTCTGGTTTGGGCCCTGCCCTACGGCTTTGGCATCGCCGGTGTCGGCGCCCTGGCCGTCGGCGCCTGGCGCTTCGCCAAACGCGCCCCGGTGAGCGAAGTCGCCCCGACAGTGGCCAAGGCCGAAACTGAGCTGGAAGACCGGCTCGACGACGAGCTCGACCGAATCGATTCGTGACCACGCCGGGGCAGACCGCGGCGAGATCGCGGAAGAAGATCCCGGGCCTGGCCTATGGCGCGGCTGGGGCCATCGCGGCCGTCGCCTACGGCGTGACCGGAGCCAAGCTCCATTTCGGCCCGCCGCTGGTCATGATGGGGCTTGGTGGCGTGGCGCTGGCCATGTGCGGGCTGGGCCTGTGGCGCATCCTGGATCCGCTGTTGCGCCCCGATGCCGCCAGCGCCGAAGGGCCGCGTGCACCGTCGCGTCTCAAGGATCTCGACCGCGAGAAACAGCTGGTGCTCAAGGCCATCCGCGAGATCGAACTCGACTACCAGATGCGCAAGGTAGCCGAGGCCGACTACAAGGAGATGACCCACCGCTACCGCGCGCGCGCCATGCGCCTGCTGCGCGAGATCGACGCCGGTGACGACTACCGCGCGCTCATCGAGCAGGAACTCAAGACTCGCCTCGCCGCCATCGAAGCCGCCGGCGGCCACGGCTGCGCAACCTGCGGCACGCCCAACGACACCGATGCCGAGTTCTGCAAGAAATGCGGCGCCAAGCTGGAGGCAAGAGCGTGATCCGCCGGTGGCTCGGGGTGCTGTGCCTGTCGGCAACGCTGTGTGGGCTGCCCTGGGCGCCCGGTGCCTGGGCGCAGCAGCCCAACCTGCGCGCCATGATGGGCAAGCCGCTGCCGGTGCCCGATCTGCCACCTGGTACGGTCACGGTTCGCGTGGCGCGGCGGATCCCGGCCAACGCAGTTGCGTCGACCGAGATCATTGCCATCGTCACCACCACAGCAGGCGAAAGCCGCAAGCGCACCGCCACCACCGGCGCCGACGGACGCGCAACCTTCGACGCCCTGGCCCCCGGAGCGCGCTTCACCGCCGAGGTCACCGTCGACGGCGAGACGCTCAAGACGTCGGAGTTCACCATTCCGTCAAGCGGCGGCCTGCGCACCATGCTGATAAGCGGCCTGGGCGGCGGCGATGACGAAAGCGCGACGGCCGGCGAGGCCCCTGCTGAGGAAGCTGACGGCTTCCGCCTGGGCGCGGTCACCGGCAGCGTCAGCCCCGCCGACGGGACGCCCATCGGTTCGCTGGAAATCGAGCTGGTCGACGGCGCGGGCAAGCCCATCCCCGGTAAAGCGATGAAGGTCGGCCAGGTCAGCCAGGACGCCACCGGCAAGGCCGAGGACATCAAGGTCCACCGGGCTGTCTCCGACGGAAACGGCGTGGTTCGCTTTTCGGGACTGCCGACAGGCGAGCAGATAGCTTACGCCGGTGTCATCGAACACGAGGGCATGCGCCTGTCGACCGATGCGTTCCGGCTGCCAACCGACAAGGGTGCGCGCGGGCGCATCAAGGCCTTGCTGCGCACGCCTGACACCGCAGCGGTGCGCATCGACAAGCGCTCGAAGTTGGTGGTCGACGCGCGCGAGGAAGCGATCGCGGTGTTCGAATCTCTTCTGTTCAGCAACAGCGGCGAGCGCGTATTCGATCCCGGCGAGGACGGCCTTTTCCTGCCCCTGCCCGAGGGTCACACCGCCGCGCAAGAGGTAAGCGGCGGCGCCGAGGTCAAGCCACGCACAGGCGGCGTCACAATCAAGACCACCGTCCCGCCCAATAGCGCGGCGGCCTTCGCCACCTCGGCGCGCTTTGCCTTCGCGCTGCCGGGCGATGGCGCCAGCATCGAGTTCGAGCAGCTCCTGCCGCTGGGCATGGAAGCGCCGTACATCCTGGTGCCCGCGGCGGCCGGCCTGACCCTGGCGGGCCACGGCCTGCGCCGACTGGGCGACGAGACCGATCAGCAGGGCAACAAGGTCCACCAGTACGAAACCGGCGCGATTCCGCCCGGCGGTACCCTGCGCTTCTCGGTCAGCGGGCTGCGCGCGCGCGATCGCAGCGGCCACAAGATCGCTGGCACGCTGGCGAGCCTGGTGCTGCTGGCCGGCGTGCTGCTGGCCCGGCGACCCAAGAACGCGATCGCCGCGCGCAAGAGCCGCGCCGAGCTAACTGATCGGCGCGAGAAGCTGTTCGGCGAGCTGGTGGCGCTGGAGCGGCGACGAACGCAGGCCGCAGCGGCGGGAAACCCAGCCGAACGCAAAGCCGCCCTGGAAGACGAGCGCCGCGCGCTGCTGGCGAAAATCGAAACCGTGTACCGCGACCTCGGCGCGCTGGACGCCCGCGAGGGCATGCCATCGTGAGCTCGGTCGGTGCGGCTCCGGCGGCCGCGCCCGCGCCAGCACCGCGGCTCCTGCGCCTAGAAAACGTCGGCAAGACCTACGGTCGCCACCGCGCCCTCATCGATGTGTCAGTCACCCTGGCCGCCGGGTGTGTCACCGCCATCCTGGGCCCGAACGGCGCCGGCAAGACCACGTTGCTCGGCATCCTGTCGACGCTGGTGCAGCCCAGCTCGGGCACCGTGTCATGGGCGGGCCAGCCGCTGACCATGGGCGCCCTCGTGCGCGCCGCAATCGGCTATGTCGGTCACGAGCCCGGCGTCTACGGCGATCTGACCGCGCGCGAGAACCTGCGCCTGTTCGCCGGCCTGCACGGCGTCGCCAACGCCGCCACCCGCGCCGACGAGCTGCTCACCCGGGTGGGTCTCGGCGACGTGCGCCCGGATGCCGCCGCGCGCACGTTCTCGCGCGGCATGCTGCAGCGCTTGGCCCTGGCGCGAGCGCTGCTGCACAGCCCGGAGATCCTGCTGTTCGACGAACCAGCCGCGGCGCTCGATCCGGCCGGCGCCGCCTGGCTGGTGACCGAGCTGCGCCGCGAGCGCGACGCGGGGCGAGCGGTCGTCCTGGTCACACACGATCTCGACGCCGCCGCCGCCGTCGCTGATCACATCGTGATCCTGCGCCGTGCTCGCGTGGTTTTCGACGATCTGCGCCCGACCGGCTTCCCGACCGAGATGCTACGCCTGCTGTACGAGGAGCGCACCCGTGCGTGACAGCTCGTGGCTAGCCCAGGCGGCTCGCATCGCCGGCAAGGATCTGCGCATCGAATGGCGCAGCCGCGAGATCGTCTACACGATGGGCTTCTTCGCCGTGCTGGTCGTGCTGGTGTTCGCGTTCGCCTTCATCTCAGGTGACCGCAGCGATCTGGGCCCCGGCGTGACCGCCGGCATTCTGTGGGTGGCGCTGCTGTTCTCGGGCATGGTGGGCCTGTCGCGCACGTTCGATCGCGAACGCGAAAGCGAGGTCATCCGCGCGCTCTTGCTGTCGCCGGTGCCACGCTCGGCCATCTACGCCGGCAAGGTGGTCGCGACCGCGCTGCTCATGCTCCTGGTCGAGGCCATCGTCACGCCGCTCACCGCGCTGTTCTTCTCGGCCCCGGTCGGGCTGCACCCCTTGTGGCTCGCCCTGCTGCTGTTTCTGGGCACGGTGGCGTTCTCGGCGGTGGGCGTGGTGTTCTCGGCGGCGCTCCTGCGTTCACGCAGCCGCGACGTCTTGCTGTCGGTGCTACTGTTCCCACTGCTCGTGCCCGTGCTGCTGGCCGGCGCCAACGGCACCGCGCAGCTGCTCGATACCGCCTCCGATCTCAAGAGTGCTGTGTTCTGGACCCAGTTCCAGGCCGTCATGGCCATCGTGTTCACGGTCCTCGGTCTGTGGTCGTTCGAACCTGTGGTGTCGGGGGAATAGGCCGGACGCGGTTCCGAGTTATCATCCGAGCCGCCTCATGCAGCCCCGATCTGCCGTTCCCCCTTGGCCATTCCTTGCAGCCGTGCTGGTGCTGGCGGCCGGATTCCTGGTGGTCCCGACCATGATCGCGCACGCGCCGCGGGAAGAGAGCATGGGCAACGTCCAGCGCATCTTCTACTTCCACGTCCCGTGCGCCTGGCTGCTATTGATGTCGACGCTGGTGGCGGGCGCCGGCAGCGTCGCGTACCTGTTCAAGGGCTCGCTGCGCGGCGATCGTGTCGCCCTGGTCTCGGCCGAGCTGGGCGTGCTGTTCGGCATCTGCACGCTGGTCACCGGGCCGCTGTGGGCGCGCGTGGCTTGGGGCGTGTACTGGACCTGGGACGCGCGCCTGACCAGCTCGCTGTTGCTGTGGCTGGTGCTGGTGGCGTATCTGCTGGCGCGCAAGTATGGCGGCCCCGGCGCCCGCAAGCTGGCCGCCGCGCTGGCGCTGTTCGCTGCCTTCGACGTGCCGCTGGTCTACATCAGCGTCAACGTCTGGCGCACCTTGCATCCGACCAACAAGGTGGTGCCCACGCTAGAGCCGGCCATGGCGCGCGTGTTCCTGTCATCGATGCTGTTGTTCACGGTCTTCTGGGCGGTGCTGTTCGCCCTGCGTGTGCGCCTGGAACACGCGCGCGCGGTGGTCACGGAGCTGCAACTCGCGGTCGACGAAGCTGGAGATCTGCCATGAATAAGATCGTGATTCGTGCGCACGCCGCCATCCGCAGTCTCGCGTTGGGCCTGCTCGCATTTGTTGCCAGCCTCGGCTCTGCCGCGCCGGCGCTGGCGCAGGAATTCGTCAAGGTGGACATCCCGGTGCAAGAACGTCTGCCGCACGCGCCCTTCGTCGCGGTCGCCTACGGCTTCATCTGGGTGGCGGTGCTGGCGTACGTCGTGATCATCGCGCGCGGCCTCGCTGGCACCCGCGGCGACATCGAGGACCTGCGCCGCAAGGTCGCCGAGCTCGACAAGCGCTGAGCGGAGCCCACCCAGGTGAATCTGCCTACGACGGCGCATTTCATCTACATCCCCGCGATGCTTTTCCTGGGGCTCACCCTGGGCTTCATCTGGGGCTCTCGCGCCACGCGGGAAGCCTTTCGTCTGCAGGAGAAACGCCTCGAGGATCGCGCCCGCAAACGGGCCGACCGCGCGGCTACCGCCACGGAGAAGACACCATGATCGGATTCGACCTCACCGAAGAGCAGCAGCAACTGGTCGACACGGCGCGGGACTTCACCCGCAAGGAGATCATCCCGGTCGCCGGCAAGCTCGACGAGGACGGGACATTCCCACAAGCCATTTGCGAGAAGGCCTGGGACACCGGCCTGATGAACTGCGAGATCCCGGCGTCGGCCGGCGGCCTCGGCCTGTCCAACCTGGACCATTGCTTGATCCTGGAAGAGATGTCCTACGGCTGCATGGGAATCAACACCACCATCGCGGGCAACTCGCTCGGATCGATGCCGCTCATCATCGCGGGCACTGACCAGCAGAAGCAAAACTACCTGGGCCGCCTGCTGGCCAAGCCGGTGTTCGCCGCCTACGCGTGCTCCGAGCCCGACGCCGGCTCGGATGTTGCCGGCATGAAGTCGCGCTACCGCAAGGTCGGCGACGACTACGTGCTCACCGGCCAGAAGCGCTGGATCACGAACGGCGGCGTCGCTAGCTTCTACACCGCGTTCGCGCGGCTGGAAGGCACCGAACGACACAAGGGCATCACCTGCTTCGTGCTCGATCGCGACACGCCCGGGGTGTCAGTCGGCAAGAAGGAAAACAAGATGGGCCAGCGCGCGTCCAACACCACCGACGTGATCTTCGAAGACGTCGTCCTCAAGAAAGACAACATCGTCGGCGTCGAGGGCGACGGCTTCAAGCTCGCCATGCGAACCTTCGACCGTACGCGACCTTGGATCGCGGCCGGCGCCGCCGGTGTGATCCGGCGCTGCCTGGATGAATCGCGGGCCTACGCGCTCGATCGCAAAACCTTCGGCGTGCCCATAGCGCAGCACCAGGCGGTGCAGTTCATGCTCGCCGAAATGGCCATCGCCTACGAATCGACCCGCCTGCTATGCCTGAAGGCGGCCTGGGCCACCGACGCCGGCAAGCCCGACAGCATCGTATCTAGCTACGCCAAGGCCTACGGCGCCGACGCCGCCATGCGCGTCGCGACCGACGCCGTACAGATCTTCGGCGGCTACGGCTACACCAAGGATTACCCGGTCGAGAAGCTCATGCGCGACGCCAAGCTTTTGCAGATCTACGAAGGCACGAGCCAGATCCAGCGCATGGTGATCGCCCGCCACGTGCTTGGGCGCTAGCGACGCGAGTCGCGAAGGCACTAGCGCGGGCGACTTTCTGGGCGCGCAGGTATTGTGTGACGCATGCACCAGCGGCGGGGCCGGCGAGCGAGCCATGCCGAAGGTCGCGCGCACTTCTTGGTGGGACTCGGGCGCGTAGAACTCCGGCAGGGCATCGCGCCCCACCGCCGCCGGAGCGATCTGGGCCCCGGCAAGAACGGGCACCGAAAACACGAGACCCGCGATCGGTTGAGCCAGCCCGAGCCACGTCTCGTGGAAGATGCGGTCGGCGTCGCGCGCGCTCACAGCCCCTCGACCAGATCGCGAATAGGCTTGAAGTCGGCGATCACGACCGATCCTTCTTCTTCCCGCGACTGGTCGGTTCGGGCTTCGGCAAGTGCCGGATGGCGCGCTCGAAGTCGTCAGGTCGAGTGGTGTCGTCCTTCAGATGCCGCTGGTGGAAGGCCTCGTATTGCGTCTCGGCGTGGGTGTACGGCCACCTCGTGCGAGATCTGCCCCGCATGGGACAGGATGTCCCGATCGTTCAGGCGGAGGAACCCGTCGAGCTTGGCGATCCAATCGCGCATGCGCATCGCAATGTGGCGCATGGCCTGGCCTTCCGCAAAGACCAGGTATTGTTCCACCAGGTTGTTGAGCGCCGCCAGTTCGGGCTCGCTCAGGTAGTTCTTGGCAATGGCGACATCCTCCTTGCGCACCTTGGTGCCGCGCCAGTTGGTGAGCCCCATGTTGGGCCTGGCACTGTCGGCCCGAGCGCGGATGATCTCGGCGGCGTCTGTCCGGCGATAGCCCAGTGCATCTTGTTCTGCACCGTCTTGAAGAATGTGACGCTTGATTCGTCGGTGGGATCGTAGTCGATGCTGGTGGCGTAGATGTCGGTGATCTTCTGGTAGAAGCGCCGCTCGGACGTGCGGATTTCCTGGATACGGCGCAGCAGCTCGTCGAAATAGTCGAAGGGGACGTCGGGGTTTTTCAGCCGCTCGTCGTCGAGTACGAAGCCTTTGACGATGTACTCCCGCAAGCGCTGGGTGGCCCAGATGCGAAACTGGGTAGCAATGCGCGACTTGACGCGATATCCGACCGAGATGATGACGTCGAGGTTGTAGAACGAGACTCGACGCTGAACACCTCGAGAGCCTTCGCGGCGAACCGACAAGAATTCCTTGTGAGTTGCCTTGGCCAGCAGCTCACCTTCCTCATAGATGTTCTGCAGATGCAGACTGATGTTCTGCTGCGTGGTCCCGAAGAGCTCAGCCATCAACGGTTGGGTCAGCCAGACGGTTTCCTCCTCGAAGCGGACGTCGATCTTGATGGCACCGTTTTCGGCCTGGTAGATCAGAAATCGCGACGTTCGGGGCGCGTCGCTCACGTCCAGCTCCTTTTGAAGCGATGGTGCGTGGCCCAGGGGTTCACGCCGAAGCCGCGCTGCCTG
>JANPCZ010000046.1:0-1515 GCA_031431215.1 Myxococcales bacterium | reverse complement strand
ACGACCTTCGGCCCCGAGGATTCCGTGGCGCCCCTCGCGGCACCCGACCGGCCGATCCAGGTGGCGGATCTGTTGCCGTGAGGCGCTAACCGGACGCGCGGAGCCGATGTGGTGTCGCTGTCGGCCCTCCTGGCACGCCTTGCGAACGTGCGCGACTCTTATGGCAATTCGAGGCACACCGATTCGCGACCCACCGGGTTCCGAGACACGTGGCCCGCTCCGACGAACCCCGCTGTTCCTGCGCCGGCCGAGCCTGGATTGTCCGATAACGTGCTCGAAGAGGCCAGGCGGTTGTTCGACGAGTCTATTTGTCAGCGCAGGCGGTATCAATTTCTTCCCGCACGGCCTTGTAATCTGCTGGGATGTCACCGGTTTGGATCTGCACCAAGAGCGCCGCGTACTCGGTTACCGAGTGGCGGGACTCGAACTGTTCGAGAAAGCACTGGCATTGAGAGATGGACTTCCCGGCATCCAAACACTCCCGCAGCCACTTGCTTCGCACGCTTGGCGGGTAGGATTCCTTGCGCTGGTTCGCCTCGGTCCCGGTCGCCAAGGATGCGGCAATCGCGGTCGGCCCTTCGTTCGGCGCCGGCGATGTGCCGCTTGCCTGAGCGAATTCCGGAGTTGCTTGCGGACTTCCAAGAGCGACAAGGATCAAAAGGACGCCGATGGCGCCCGCGAGTATTCGGCCGCCTTTCCCAGCCTCGCCGGTCACCTCTGCGCCGAATAGCTTGAATCGCCCGCCAACCACGGCAATGAGCAACAATACGCCGCCTAGGACAAGGACGGCGATTCCAAAGCTGGGGGGCATTTTCGAGGCAGTCTACACAGCGCGGGCTGACGCCCGCAACCCAAGTGAAGCGGCGTCCGACCTCGGGTAGGCTGATCCGAGATCGCGGCCTGCACGTGTTGCTGGCGCGCGCTGGTGTGCGCAAGGAAGACCCGGCGCGGGAACTGCTCGCCGAACATTCTGTTGACGAGGGTCTGATCTGTGGCCTGACCGCCGTCGAGCCCTGCATAAGCTTCGAGTATCACCGGTCGCAGCGTGCGGCCCGCGTACGGCCGCTACCGCTGCACGCGGCCCGAGGCGTCGCCCTGGGCCAGCTTCTCGACCTCGGCCAGAGTGACCAGGTTGTAGTCGCCCTGGATGGTGTGCTTGAGGCAGCTGTTGGCCACCGCGAAGTTGATGGCGGTCTCGGGATCCTTGCCGCGGAGGAGCGCGTGGATGAGGCCGCCGCCGAAGGAATCGCCACCGCCCACGCGGTCGACGACCTCGATGTCGTAGCGGCGCGAGACGTGGGCCTTTTCGTCGGTGAAGAGCATCGCCGACCAGCCGTTCCGCGAGGCTGAGAAGCTCTCGCGCAAGGTGATGGCGACGCCCTTGAATTTGAAGCGCTCGGACAATTGCCTGGCCACGTCTTCGTAGCGCGCGTGATCGAGCGCGCCCGAAGTCACGTCGGTGCCGCCGGCCTTGATGCCGAAGACGTCATCGGCGTCCTCCTCGTTGGCGATGCA
>JANPCZ010000045.1:0-58683 GCA_031431215.1 Myxococcales bacterium | reverse complement strand
GGCGGCAGCGGCGGCAGCGGAGCTGGAGGGCAGGGCGCAGGCGGCAGCGGCGGGCAAGTGTGCCCGGACCACGGCGACATCTGCAAGCGCGAGGACCTGGGCAACTGGAAGGCGATGTGCAGCAACACTACGGCCATCGGCCCGTGCCACTGCGCCGCTGCCGCGACCTACAAGTGCTTCTACGACCACGACTGCTACAAGGAAAAAGGCGCCATCAACGTCGACGGAACAATCGTCAAGACATCAGGCGACGAGCTCCGGAAGGGATGCTCCGGCGAGCTTACTGCGGCAAGGCAGACGAACACCGACTGCCGCTTCGCGTGTCCCTAGCGGAAGCGATCGCGAGAAAGCGCGGCGCCACGATCCTCCCCGGGCGCGAAAAATGCCCCGCGGTCTTCCGCCTCCTTTGGCTCGCGAGCTGCGCGATCGTAATGCGGCGCTTTTCGTGGCTCGTCTCCACTCAAGAGTGCGATCCTTCGCCGCCAACACCTTTCTCGCCAAACGCCTGTCCCGCCAGCGGAAGCACGTGCCTGTTTAGCGGTGGCCCGTAGCGGGACCTCCGAACCGTTGCTCGTGACCCCAGCATGGCCCCGATTCTTCCCCAGTTTCTATGAACAGCATGACGATCTATCCAGCGACCCCTTGCGAGACATGCGTTGAGAGAACGGAAGCACAATGAAAAGATCTCGTGCGGCTCCGGCAGCCTCAATCGCTTGCGTAGTTGCGCCTGCGTCCCAGCGCCCCTGTCGCCGCAGCCGACAGCTCCGTACATGATCCGAGGCTATCGTAGTGGCGGTGAGCGCGCGCATTCCTGCTTCAAATGCGTCATTGCTCACAAGGTGTAGTAGCGCTCGAACTCGTCGCGCTTGCCCAACAGGCACTCCCGACGAGCTTCGCCCGCGCACGTCAAGGCGGCGGGGTGACGTGCAACTTCGCTTTGGGGCGTTCCGAATCCAAGATGAGTCGAATCGCCTTCGCCCGCACGTCGTAACAGACGCGGTGGTACCAGAACACGTAGACCTCTTCCTTCGTGACGCGGGGCAAGAGCACCGCGTCAGCGTCCGGCTGCGATTCAAGCGCCCGTTGCCACGCCTCGCCTTCCGCGTTGTAGATCCACCCATACAGCGAAAACTCCGGAACGATGTGGAACCAGATTGGCAGGGGCCAGAGGGCGATCAGCGCCCGGCAGTGTCGCGCCTTCGCGTCGCCGAGGACCGAATAGTCATCGCGCTTGAGCTCTGAGATGCGGAAACGGTCAGGCTCGACGACGGCGATCCGCTGAGCGGAGCCAAAACAGCCAATGCCGCCCAGCGACGACGCGAGCAGGATGCCAAGCGTGAAGAATGAGAGCGCAGGTCGACGGCCCACAGATGGCTGGATGGTCTCGGGCTCGGGCATGGGCTCGATCCTACCCCGATCACGATGAGCGCGCCGGGTATTCTCGGGCCCTTGCCTGACCGCGGGTAGGGAGCGAGTGCCCGGTAGGAGTGGTCGGGCCTGCTGCTTCGCCGCAGGCCTGTGGTCACCCAGCGGAGGGCGAAAGGTTCTGGAGGGACTGCAGGAAGATACGTCCGCACCGGGGCCTCTTATCCGGGTCGGTCGGTCGCCGGGCATCCTCGCGCGGAAGATCTCGGGCGGAGCCCAGCGGTCTACTTCGCGGCCTTCCGGTAAGTAGCTGAAGTGAAAAAGGGAAGTGGTTGGCGATGTCGTGACGCTGGACCAGTTCATCGTCATCTCGAAGGGCTCGGAGCGAGTCGCCGAGGTCGGCGCGCGCTTCACGCTGGATGCGATGCCGGGCAAGCAGATGTCGATCGACGCCGAGTTGCGCGCCGGCCACATCGACCACAACGAAGCGCGGCGGCGGCGCGCGCATCTGGCGCGCGAATCGCAGTTCTTCGGCTCGATGGACGGCGCGATGAAATTCGTCAAGGGCGACGCCATCGCGGGCATCATCGTGCTTTTCACCAACATCGTGGGCGGCCTGGTGATCGGCATCGTCCAGCGCGGCATGGACGCGGCCACGGCGGCGCGCACGTACACGGTGCTCACCATAGGCGAGGGCCTGGTGTCGCAGATCCCGGCGCTGCTCATCTCGACCGGCGCGGGCATCATCGTGACGCGCGTGGCGTCCGAGGAGGAGGGCGGCCACCTGGGTAGCGACATTGGGAACCAGATCATCGGGCAGCCCAAGGCCCTGGCCATCGCGGCGGCGTTCCTGGCGTTGCTGGCAGTGGTACCGGGCCTGCCCACAGTGCCGTTCCTGGTGCTGGCGGCCGTGCTCGGTCTCGTGGCGTGGCGCCTGATGAAGACGCCGGTGGCGGTCACGCTGGGTGGCGGCCGAGCGGGCGCTGCAGTTGTCCCGGGCGCCGCTGCCGCAAAAAGCAAGGATCGGCCCGAGGCACCGTCACCCACGCTGACTCCGATCGCAATCGATCTCGCTCCGGCGGTGAGCCGGGCGGTGCTCGCGGCCGGCGCAAACGCACGCCTGCTGTCCGAGCTGGTGCCGGCGCTGCGTGAACGGTTCTTTGCCGAGACCGGTATCCCGCTGCCCGCCGTACGCTTGCGGCCGGACGCGCCCGGCCTGCCCGAGGGCGGCTACACGCTGCGCCTCAATGAAGTGCCGATGGCGCGCGGCGAGGTCGTGGTGGGTGGCGGGCTCGCGTTCGACAGCGCGGAGCGTTTGGGCGCAATGGGCATCGTCGCCACCGCGGCGGCACATCCGGACGCGGCTGCGGCGGCCTGGATCGGCCCGGCCGAGCTGGCGGCGGCGCGGCTTGCAGGAGTCGCGACCATCGGGCCCGAGGAGGCGATCCTGTCGCACTTGCTGTCTCTGTTGCGACGCTACGGCCACGAGTTTGTCGGCGTGCAGGAGACCCAAACGTTGCTCGAAGGACTGGAACGCACGCACCCGGCGCTGGTGGCCGAGGTGGTACCCAAGCTGGTGTCGCCAGTATTGCTCGCGGACGTGCTGCGACGGCTGGCCGAGGAGAGCATCTCTTTGCGCAACCTGCGCGAGATCCTGGGCGCGCTGGCCGAGTGGGCGCCGCACGAGCGCGATCCGGTAGCCCTGAGCGAGCACGTGCGCGGGGCTTTGCGCCGCCAGATCACGCACAAATACGCCGGGCCAGGCGGCGTGCTGGGTGTGTATTTGCTCGACCCGATGATCGAGGAGACCGTACGCGAGTCCATCCAGCGGACACCGAGTGGCAGCTACCTGGCGCTGGAACCGGCGCTGTCGCGCGACATCCTGGCCGCCATCGGACGCACCATCACGGGCGGCGCCGGCGTCATCCTGACCAATGGCGAGATTCGCCGCTTCGTCCGCCGACTGTGTGAAACCGAGTACCCGAGGATTGCCGTCATCTCGTTCCAGGAGCTGTCGTCCGAGGCGCAATTGCAGCCGCTCGGGCGCGTGAAAGTCTGAAGCCGGACGCGACCGGCGCCGCTATAGTCGCGGCATGCGAGGTTATCGAGCGCTTCCCATTGCTGTACTGACGAGTCTGGCGGCGGGCTGCGCGGCCGTTGGGCTGCCGGACAAACCGGTGCCCAGGGACTTCGAGCTGTCGCCTTACGAAATCCCGCTGAAAAGCGGGTTGCGCGTCGTGGTGCTGCCCGACCACAGCACGCCGCTGGTCACCGTGGTGTCGGCGTACGGGGTGGGGGGCACGTCGGATCCCAAAGGCGTCGAAGGGCTGGCGCACTTCATCGAGCACCTCGCGTTCCGCACGCGGCCGGGAAATGTGCAGGTGTGGGATCACCTGAAGCGTCTGGGCGCCGACTTCAATGCCTTTACCTCGCAGGACATGACGGTCTACTTCGAGACCGCGCACAAGGATGTCCTGAACGAGATGCTTCAGATCGAAGCTTGGCGCCTGTCACGGACGCTCGACGGCGTGACGCCCGAAGTGTTCACCACCGAGCGCGAGGTGGTGCGCAACGAGCTTCGCCAGCGCGGCGAAACCACGGTCAACAGCAAGCAGTTCCAGGCGCTGCTGGGATCGCTGTTCCCGCCCGACCACTTGATGTCACGAGCGGTGGTCGGCACGCACGAATCCCTGACCGCGGCGACGCTCGACCACGCGCGCGCGTTCGTCAGGGCGCACTACCGACCGGAGAACTGCGCGATGGTGGTTTACGGTGACGTCGATCCGGAAGCGGTCAAAAAGATGCTTGGCGCGTGGCCGGCGGAGCTACTGTTCGGGCCGCAGGGACAGGAAGGACCCGCGGTTGCGCCCCGGCGTCCGGTGGTCGGCAGGCCCGTGGCACCGACACCCGAGCCGCACACGCGAACGCTCGCCCGCCACAAGGGGCCGGTCGTGCAGCCGCAGCTACTGATTGGGTGGACGGCGCCGGGCGCGCACCGGGGCAACGACGCCTTGCTGGGTTTCACGGCAGCGCGACTCAACCTGGCGTTGCGGGAAGGCATTGAAACCGACTACGACGACGACCTTGAAGGCGTTGGCGCGGGGGTTGCCGGATTCGACGGCGCGGCGGTGTTCTACGTGCAGGCCGATCTGCGCCCAGGGGCGAATCCTGACAAGGCGTACGCACGCATCCTGGACGCGCTGGTGCATGCGTGGACCACCGAGCTCGGCCCCTTGCAAACCGAGGCGACGCGCTGGGGCTCGGCGACGAGCTTGCTGTTGCGCCTGGGCAACGCCACCGGCATAGCCACGGCTGTCGCCGAGCACATGTTGCAAACTGGGCGCTCCCGGCATTTTTCCGACACGCTCGAAGAACTGCTGGCGGTCAAGTCGGGCGAGGTCATGGATCTGGCCAACAAGTGGTTGCGCCGCGAGCGCGCGGCGGCGGTGTACTTCGAGCCCGAGAACGACGAGGCGCCGCGTCTGATCGGTGGTGGTAGTGGTGGCGGTCGCAGCACCGTCGCAAGCGCGCAAGCCGGGCAGCACGACATCGGTCGCGAGGCCAGCAGTGCAGCGACGGATCTGGGCCCGCAGCGCATCCTCCAGATCGCTCGCTCGCCCGGTCTTGCCAACTATCCACGTTTCACTCTCGCCAACGGTTTACAGATCGTGGCGGTCCGTTACGGATCGGCGCCGGTGGCCCAAATCATGATGGGCATCCGCGGCGGCGACGCCTTCACGCAACCCTACGGGCTCGGACGCTATGCCAGCCGCTTCGCCCGATCGACGTGCCGGGAACACGGCGACCTATTTCCCGTCGGCGGCTGGCTGGGCCGCATGTCGGGCGCCACGTCGTCACTGGTGCAGGTCGACGTGCTGTCGGGCAACCTGGCCAACGGGGTGGCGGTGCTGGCCGATAGCATCGGCTGTCTGGAAGCCAGCGAGGAGGGTTTTCTGTTTCACGAGCGCGCCCTTGAACTGCAGGGGCGCGACTACCAGCGCGCGGCGAAGCTGCCGGATTTTTCCGCGTTCGAGAAGTTCTGGAGCGAGCTTTATCCGGGCCACCCGTACGGCGTGACCGCCGTGAATCCGGCCACATTGAAGGGCATCAAGTTCGAGGACGTCAGCGGGTTCATTCGCGGGCATTTTCGCCCCCAAAATGCGGTCGCCGTGATGGTCGGCGACCTGACCGCGCCCGAGGTGCGCACGCTGGCCGAGAAGTATCTGACCAGCTGGCAAGGCGGCGGCGGCACGGCGGGCGGCCTGCCCCCCGTGGGTCCCGGACCGGCGTCGCGGCGGGTATTCCTGGTGGACCGGCCAGCAGCGACGCAGGCCACCGTGCAGATCGGGTGCCGCCTGCCCGACGCCAGCGCCGAGTCGGTGCCCACCTACGATCTGCTGGAGGCACTGGCCAACGAGCGCGTGTGGTCCATTCGCGAACAGTACGGTGCCACGTACGGCGTGCATGCGGGCGTGACCCTGCGGCCGGGAGGCGCCGCTGATCTGGTGCTGTCGGGTGCCATCGAGAACAGGCAGGCGGGCGCGTCCATCGCGCGCCTGCTTGACCTGGTCGCGGGACTTGCCGGCGACGGACTCGACGAACGGGCCTTCCTGCTCAAACGCTGGGACGTGGCGCGCGAATTCTCGCGCCGCTTCGGCAGCGCGTCGGCTATCGCGCAGGGCATCCTCGAGGCCGTCGAACAGAACTGGCCGGCTGACGTTTGGGATCAGTACCCCAAGCGTTTGGCAGCCACCTCGCGCGGCAAAGTCAGTGAATTGCTGAAGACCTGCGTCGGCCACGAGATCGTCACACTGGCTGGTGACGCCAAGGTGCTGGCGCCCCAGCTTGCCGCCGCGGGCCTGAATCTGACGGCGCCGTGATGCCATGACCGCCGCCGCCAGCGCCCGCCCGTCCGGCCGCGCCGTGAGCCTCGCGGTGCTGGTAGCGGCACTCGGCTACTTCGTCGACATCTACGATCTGATCCTGTTCTCGATCATCCGGGTGCCCAGCCTGCGAGACATCGGCGTCCCCGCGGCGCAGCTGCTCGGCCAGGGCGTCCTCATGCTGAACATGCAGATGGGCGGCATGCTCATCGGTGGACTTCTGTGGGGGGTGCTAGGCGATCGGCGCGGGCGGTTGTCGGTGCTGTTCGGGTCCATCATTCTCTACTCGGTCGCCAACCTCGCCAACGGGCTTGTGCAAACCACGGCGCAATACGCGGTCGTGCGTTTTATCGCCGGCGTTGGTCTTGCTGGCGAGCTGGGCGCCGGCATCACTCTGGTGAGCGAGGTCATGCGCAAGGAATCGCGCGGCTACGGCACAGCGATCGTCGCCACGGTCGGAATCTGCGGCGCTCTGGCGGCCGTGCTCATCGCCGAGATCGCCAAGTGGCGCGCGGCCTATTTCATCGGCGGCGGGCTCGGCCTGGCGCTCCTGGCCCTGCGGCTTGGGGTGATGGAGTCAGGCATGTTCCGGCAGGTGCGCCAGCAGAAGGTGAGTCGCGGCAACTTCCTGTTGCTGTTCGCGACCTGGTCGCGCGCGCGCCGTTACCTGGGCATCATCCTCGTCGGTGTGCCGATCTGGTACGTGATCGGCGTCCTGATGACTTTTTCCGCCGAGATCGGCACCGCGCTCGGCATGACACCACCGCCGACACCTGCCCGCGCGGTGTTCTTCTGCTACCTGGGCCTGGTATTCGGCGATTTCGGCAGCGGCTTCGCAAGCCAACTATTTCACACCCGCAAGAAGGTCCTGACGGTGTTCATCCTGCTCACCGCGGTCCTGGTCGCCGCCTACTTTCTCGTCGGCGGCACTTCGCTGACCACGTTTTACGGCATCTGCCTGGGACTCGGCGTGGCGACCGGCTACTGGGCGGTGTTCGTCACCGTCGCGAGCGAGCAGTTCGGCACCAACATCCGCGCCACCGTGACCACCACCGCGCCCAACTTCGTGCGCGGCGCCGTCGTGCCCATGACCCTGGCCTTTCACGGCGGCAAGGACACGCTGGGCGTGGCCGGAAGCGCCATCGCTGTCGGCGTGTTCACGCTGGCACTGGCGCTGTTCGCAGTGCTTGGCCTGGAGGAAACCTTCGGCAAGGATCTCGATTTCCTCGAAAGCTGAAGTCGGCCTCGGCGACCGGTTCTAGTAGTTCTAGTCGCTGCTCAGGTAGCGCTCGCCGGTATCCGCTATCACTGTGACCACCGTCCGCCCGGGGCCAAGTTCGCCGGCTAGATCGAGGGCAACTTTTACGTTCGCGCCCGACGAGATTCCGCCCAGCAGGCCCTCCTGGCGGGCCAGCGTGACACGCATGTTCTCCGCGTCGCCCTCGGACACAGATCGGATCTCACTTAGCAGCGCGCGGTCGAGCGCCCCGGGCACGAAGCCGGCGCCGATGCCCTGGATTCGGTGCGGACCAGGCCGGCCGCCTTGCAACACGGCGCTCGACTCGGGCTCGACCGCGACCAGGCGAACGCGCGCGTCCACGGCACGCAGCGCGCGGCCCACGCCGGTGATGGTGCCGCCCGTGCCCACGCCCGCGACGAAGGCGTCGGGCGCACGGCCGCCAAGTTGCCGCAGGATCTCCGGACCGGTCGTGCGGAAGTGTGCCTCGGGGTTGTGTGGGTTATCGAACTGCCGCGGCGAGAATGCACCCGGCGTGCGCGCTGCCAGCGCGGCTGCTTTCTCCACCGCTCGCTCCATCACCCCCGCCGCCGGCGTCAGATGGATCTCGGCGCCGTACGCGCGCAAGAGCGCGACCCGCTCACGTGACATGTTGTCGGGCATGGTGAGGATGAGCCGGTAGCCTTTCACCGCGCACACGAGCGCGAGCCCGATACCGGTGTTGCCCGAGGTGGCCTCGATGATCACCGATTCGCCCGGCCGCAGACGCCCTTCGGCCTCGGCCGCCTCGATCATGGCCAGCGCCGCACGATCCTTGACCGAGCCGCCGGGATTCTGCTGCTCGCACTTCACGAACACGTCAGCGGCCCCGGGCGCAGCGAGCCGGCGCAGCCGCACCAGCGGCGTGCAGCCGACATAGGCCAGGATTCCGGCGGCGGTTGCGTCGCCCGCGGATGCGCTCACGAACGCGACGGGCCCACCAGCTCGGAGAACAGCGGCGTCGACAGGTAGCGCTCACCGCCGTCAGGCAACATGACCACGATGGTCTGGCCCGCAGACTCGGGACGCCGGGCCACCACCAGCGCCGCGGCCAGCGCCGCGCCACACGAGATGCCGCAGAGCAGGCCTTCCTCGCGCGCCAGGCGCCGCGCGCACGCGAACGCCTCGTCCTCGGTCACGGCGATGATCTCATCGAGAATGTTGCGATTGAGCACCGGCGGCACGAAGCCGGCACCGATGCCCTGGATCAGATGGTTGGCCACCGCGCCGCCCGAAAGGATCGCGGCCTTGGCCGGCTCGACCGCCACCACGCGCACGCCGGGTCGCCGCGCCTTGAGCACCTCGCCCACCCCGGTGATCGTGCCACCCGTGCCCACGCCCGCCACGAACACGTCGACGACACCGCCGGTGTCTTGCCAGATCTCTTCGGCCGTGGTGCGGCGGTGAATTTCGGGGTTGGCGGGGTTGGTGAACTGCCCCAGCATGACCGCGCCCGGGATCTCGCGGGTGAGCTCCTCGGCGCGCTTGACCGCTTCGCGCATCAGCGTGCCGGGCGTCGTGATCACCTCGGCGCCCAGGTAGCGCAGCAACGCCGCGCGCTCGCCCGACATGCGCTCGGGCATGGTAACCAGCAGACGATAACCGCGCCCGGCCGCCACGAACGCCAGCGCGATGCCGGTGTTGCCCGACGACGGCTCGACGATGGTCGCGCCCGGCCGCAGGCGCCCGGACCTCTCGGCGTCCTCGACCATGGCCACGCCGATGCGGTCCTTGACGCTGCCGCACGGGTTGCGCGCCTCGACCTTGCCCAGCAGCCGCCCGGGCAGACCCGCGCCGATGTGCGACAGCGCCACCAGCGGCGTGCGCCCGACGGTCTCGACCACGCTGGCGAACACCGCGCTCATATCGAGTAATCGCCCATGAATACCTGCGCCTCCTGCAAGTCGGCCATCACACGATCGCCCTCCTGGATGTTCAGCGCAGCCATCTCGGCGTTGCCCATTTCTACCGCAAGCACGCCACCGTCGGGAAGCCGCAGCGTCACCTTGACGTGGGCTCCGACGAACGCCAGCCGCTCGACCCGGGCCACCGCCACGTGCGGGGCCTCATCGGCAGCGCGGCTGATCTTGACCTCGTGCGGACGCACGAAGGCGTGCACGGCGGCCCCGTCCGCGGCGGCGGTGGTGCCGCCCGGGATCGCGACCGCGACCGATCCGACCGCGGCGCTGCCGTCGCGCATGTGCCCCGAAAGCACGTTGGCGCCACCGACGAAGGACGCCACGAATGGCGACGCCGGGCGGTCGTAGATCTCCTGCGGCGTACCGGTCTGCACCACGCGGCCCTGGTTCATCACCACGATGCGCGAGGACAGCTCCATCGCTTCTTCGCGATCGTGGGTCACCAGCAGGGTCGTCACCGCCGCGGGCGAGCCAGCGCGATCTTCGTGGAAGCGCTTGAGCCACGCACCGAGCGACGCACGCACCTGCGCATCGAGCGCCCCGAATGGCTCGTCCAGCAGCAGGATCCGGGGCCGCACCGCCAGTGCGCGCGCGAAAGCAACCCGCTGCCGCTGACCGCCCGACAGTTGCTTCGGGTAGCGCAGAGCGAAACCGGTGAGCTCGACCGTGGCCAACAATTCGTCGACCTCGCGATCGATCTCGGCCTGGCGCAGCCCGCGCACGTGCAGCCCGAACGCGATGTTGCGCTTCACTGTCATGTGAGGGAACAGAGCGTAGTTCTGGAACACGAAACCAACCCCGCGACGCCGCGGCGGCAGGCGCGTGCCCTCGACCCCGCCTATCACCACGCGCCCCTCGTCGGGATGCTCAAGGCCAGCGATGAGCCGCAGCACCGTCGACTTGCCTGATCCCGACGGGCCCAAGAGCGTGGTGATGCCACCCACCGGTACGGCGAAAGTGACCGCGTCGACGACCGGGTGGCGACCGAAAAACTTGGTCAGCCCGACCACCGCCAGTCCGTCAGCGGCCGCCGCTTCCGTGGTTGGAGTGACCGGTATCTGCGGCGTCATCTTGGGTATGGTCGGCGTCACTGTGGCGCCCATCAAATGAAGTACATCTGGGGCGCCGGGCCGGCGCGCACGACGCCCAGTGCCTCGGCGCGAGCCACCAGATCACCCAAGGTCACCCCCGCGAACACCTCGGCCACGCGCGCTCCCATGTCCTGCCAGAACAGAGCCGGCACGTCGCTTCCGGCGCCATCACCGGGGCCACCGCGCTTGCGGTCGCGTGCGGTGCGGCTGTCCTGGTCGCGATCACCCGTCGCATCGCCGCCGTCGGGCGCGAACAGCGCCGCGAGCGGCCCATCCAGCGCCTCTATCGCCTCGGCCAGCGGAATGTCCGCAGCGGCACGCGCCAGGGTGTAGCCACCCCGCGGGCCGCGCCGCGCCTCGACCAGGCGCGCCCGTCGCAGGTCCTGCAGGATCTGCTCAAGGTAGCGCAACGGCACGCCTTGCCGAGCAGCGATCTCGCGCGCCTGCGCTGCGCGGCCATCGCAATGAAAGGCCAGATCGTACAGGGCAGCCACCCCGTAACTCGTGCGACTTGTGAGACGCATGCCTCTGTCAGCCTCGCCTCAGGCCCCACGCCCGCTGGCACGCGCCAGCTCGGCCGGCTGGTCAAGCGCCGTCGCCAGCGCCACCACCTGCCCGATCACCAGGACGCCGGGCGCGCCAGGCGGGCCGTCGTCGAGCGTGGCATCGACGCCGTCGATTGCGCCGGGGCCAGCCATGGCTGCCAGATCCCCGATCCAGCGCCACGCCTCGGGTGTGCTGGCGCCCAGCACGATGGCCGCCGGCGTCGATGCGGGCCAGCCGCGCGCGATCAGCCTAGCCGCGATCTCGCGCCGCGCTCCCGTGCCCATCAGCACGACGACGGTCACGCCGGACGTCGGAAGCGCCTCCAGCGCTGGCGCCCACGCCGCCTCGGCATGGCCCGACACCACCAGGAAGCCGGAGGCGAGCCCGCGGTGAGTGACCGGCACGCCGGCCAGCGCCGGCGCCGCCACCGCCGAAGTCAACCCGGGGACGACCTCGAACGGGATGTCCGCCGCGGCCAGCGCCAGCGCCTCTTCAGCACCGCGCCCGAGTACGAACGGATCGCCGCCCTTGAGCCGCACCACCACGCGCCCGCGGCGCGCCTCGCGGATCATCAAGCGGTTGATGGTTTCCTGCGCCACCGACGCGCGACCCGCCCGCTTGCCGACACAAAACCAGCGTGCCTCGGGCGCAAGCGCCCGCAGCTCGGGCGAGGCCAGAGCGTCGCATAGCACCAGATCGGCCTCGGCCAGGCGCACCGTCGCGCGCACCGTCAGCAGATCCGGCGCACCCGGCCCGGCCCCGACCAGGTACACACGCGCCGGCCGCGGCGCCGGCACCCACGCAACCCCGGACATGGTCACGGCACCGGCCCGCGGCTCGCGTAGAGCCGGTTCAGTGCCTCGAGGAGGCGAGGGCGGCGCTCGTTCATCGGCACCGCCGCATCGCCGTCGCGCCAGCCGGCACGCAGAGCGTGGGCGGTGTCGAGCCAGGTAGCGAGATCTGGTGGCAAGAGTGCCTCGATGCCCTCGCGCAAAAGGCCCGCCAGTGCCGGCGCGGTGCCGCCGGTCGAGATGGCAAGCGTGACCTCGCCACGCCGGATCACGCCGCCCGCGTATGCGGTCGCAGCCGACGGATCGTCGACCGCGTTCACGAACACGCGCCGTGATTCGGCCGCCGCGAGCACGGCTCGGTTCACTTCCGCGGTCGCCGCCGCCACCACGAACCAGGCGCCGTCCAGATCCACCGGGGCGAATTCGCGCAGCGCCACCGTGGTGCCGTCCTGGGTTTGCAGCAGCTCTGGATCCACGGCTGGCGCGACCACGGTGACCCGCGCCCCCGCCGCTTGCAGCGCCGCATGCTTCGCCAGCGCCACCTTGCCACCGCCAACCAGGACCACCCGGCGGCCGGCGAGCTTGAGGAACGCCGGGTAGAGCAGCTCCCCCGTGCCGGCTGCTCCGATATTGTACGTAGAAACAGTCAAGAACTAATCACCTGCCTCAAAACAACCTGTGGACAGATCGCCGCCAGATGGTAAGAAGCTGGCCTCTTGCTGTCAATGGCCGCGAACGATAATTCTACGTCTGTAAGGTCAAGAATCTGTCGCCAGGTCGCGGTGGGTGAACTTGCGGCCGCCAGGACCATAGTCCGTGCTGGCCTGGCCGCGACCCGAAAGCAGCCACCGGTAGGTGAGCAACCCGTCGACCCCGACCGGGCCGCGGGCATGCAGCTTGTCCGTGCTGATGCCGACCTCGGCGCCCAGGCCATAGCGGTAGCCGTCGGCAAAGCGAGTGCTGGCGTTGTGGTACACGCCGGCGGCGTCGACCTCGGCCAGGAACCGACCCGCGGCGGCGGCGTCCTCGGTCACGATGGCGTCGGTGTGGCGCGAGCCGTGCGCGGCGATGTGCGCGAGCGCCTGGTCGAGACCGGTCACCTGTTTGATCGAAAGGACGGGCGCACTCCATTCCGTGTCCCAGTCGGCGTCGGCCGCGGCGAGGAGATCAGGGTGGCGGCGGCGGGTCTCGAGGCAGCCGTGCAATTCGACCCCAACCTGCTTGAGCGCCGCGACGCACGCATCCAGCGCCGGGCCCGCGCCGGGATCCCACAACAGAGTCTCGATGCTGTTGCAGGCGGCCGGGTAACTGCACTTGGCATCGACCGCGATCCGGGCGGCCATGCCCGGATCGGCGGCGGCGTGCAGGTACAGGTGACAGATGCCATCGGCGTGGGCCATGACTGGGATCTTGGTGTGTGCCTTGACGTGGCGAACGAAGCCCGACGAGCCGCGCGCCACCACCATATCGACCAGGTCGTGCATGCCTAGCAGCGCATCGACCTCGGCGCGATCCTCGAGCAGCGCCAGCACGCTCGGGTCCAAC
Source organism: Myxococcales bacterium (assembly GCA_031431215.1). Taxonomy (GTDB): domain Bacteria; phylum Myxococcota_A; class Polyangia; order Fen-1088; family Fen-1088; genus JANPCZ01. The sequence continues at coordinate 45,267 of JANPCZ010000045.1, read as the reverse complement.
CCATGGCGGCCAAGCACCTCGTGCACCACATCGGCCAGTGCCCGGCACGACAAGCGCGCCTCGCGGCCGCCCTTGAGCACGACGGCGTTGCCGCTTTTGAAGGCCAGGCCCGCGATCTGCACCAGCGCCTCGGGCCTCGCCTCGAACACCACGCCCAGCACACCAAGCGGGCAGGTCACGCGCTTGAGGATGAGGCCGTCATCCAGTTCACGGTGGGCGGTCACGCGACCTACGACCTCGGGCATGCGCGCGAGCTGCCCGAGCCCGTCGGCGACGTTGTCGAGCTTCTTGCCGTCGAGGCCGAGACGCTTGACCAGCGCAGCGCCCAGACGGCCGGCGGCTGCATCCTCTTGCGCCGCCGCTAGATCCTGTGCGTTGGCGGCCAAGATCGCTGCGCGCGCCGCGGGCCGCGACAGGGCCGCCGCCAGATCGCTCAGCAGGGCGCTGCGTGCGGTGGCCGGCAGGGCGGCCAGCCGGTGGCCCGACGCCCGGGCGGCGGTGATGGTTTCGCGCACGTTCATGTTAGGAAGCGGGAATACTACAATGGTTTTTTTCAGCAACGAGGTGAGCGATGCAGCCCGGTAGTCCGGTGTCCTGGAAACAGAAACTCGCAGGCCGGGTGCCCGAAGCGATGGCGCGCGAGATCGACATCTTCGAGACCCAGATCGATCTGCGCAAGAAGGGCAAGATCGAGGAGAAGCTGTTTGCCGAGACGCGGCTGCGGTGCGGCGTGTACGGGCAGCGCTACGACAACGGCCAGCGCCACGACGGCGACAAGCAGCAGCCCCTGGTGTTCCCATCGGGCGACACCACCAAGGGCCCGAACACCATGTGGGACGCGCCCGGCATGATGCGCATCAAGATCCCGTTCGGCCGCGTGACCACCGAGCAACTCGACGTGCTGGCGGAGCTGGCCGAGGAATACTCGGATCGCATCCTTCACGTCACCACCCGACAGGACTTCCAGCTGCATTTCGTGCACATCGAAGACACACCCGATCTGATGCGGCGACTGGCCGCGGCTGGCATCACCACACGCGAGGCATGCGGCAACAGCGTCCGCAACGTGACCGCGTGCCCGCTGGCCGGGGTGTGCAATGAGGAAACCTTCGACGTCACGCCGTACGCCAATGCGCTGACCTGGTTCTTGCTGGGCCACGACGACACGCAAGACTTCGGGCGCAAGTTCAAGGTCGCGTTCTCGGGCTGCAAGGACAACCCGTGCGGGCTGACCAATTTCCACGATCTGGGCGCGATCGCGCGCGTGCGCGACGACAACGGCCAGCCTAGGCGCGGCTTCGAGTTTTACGTCGGCGGTGGCCTGGGCTCGGTGCCGCAGTCGGCCCAGCTGTTCGACGAGTTCCTGCCCGAGGAGGAGCTGCTGCCGATGGCCCAGGCGATAAGCCGCGTGTTCGCCCGGCTGGGCGAGAAGCAGAACCGGGCGAAGGCGCGCATCAAATTCCTGGTCAAGAAGCTGGGCATGCCCGAGCTCAAGCGCCTGGTCCTGGCCGAGCGCGCGCTGCTGCGACCCGACCCGCGCTGGACGGCGTTCCTGGCCGATCTGCGGGCCACCGACGAGAAACCACTGCACCAGGCCGGCGCACTACCGGCGGGACCGTACCCGCCCGGCTTCGAGACCTGGCGCAAGACCAACGTGCTGCCGCAGCGCCAGTCGGGCTATGTCATCGCGATGTTGACCCTGCCGCTGGGCGATCTCACATCCGATCAAGCGCGTGGGCTGTCCGACATCGCCCGCAAGTATTCGGGCGACACCCTGCGCACGACCGCGGACCAGAACATGCTGCTTCGCTGGGTCAGCGAGGCGGATCTGCCGGCGGTGTACGCGGCGCTCAAGGCCATCCGTCTCGACCAGGCGGGCGCCGGCACCATCACCGACATCACCGCGTGCCCAGGCACCGACACCTGCAAGCTCGGCATTTCGTCGTCGCGCGCCCTCGCGGCCGAATTGCAGCGCAGCCTGGTTGCCTCGGGCATACACGAGCACCCGAACGCAAAGGGCCTGCACATCAAGGCATCGGGCTGCTTCAACTCGTGCGCGCAGCACCACGTGGCGGACCTGGGTTTTCTCGGCGTCAGCCGCAACGTCAACGGGCGCCGGGTGCCACACTTCCAGCTGGTCGTCGGTGGCCAGTGGACCAACAACGCCGGATCGTACGGCCTGGCCATCGGCGCTGTGCCGTCAAAACGCGTCCCCGAGGCGGTGCGACGCCTGACCGAGGCGTTCGCCAAGGATCGCGTTGGCGACGAGACCTTCGCGTCGTACGTCAACCGCGTCGGCAAGAAGAGCATCCGCGCCATGGTCGAGGAGCTGCAGGTCCTGCCAAGCTACCAGGACGACCCGAGCAACTACTCGGACTGGGGCGACCCGCGCGAGTACACCATCGAGGACATGGGCGTGGGCGAGTGCGCGGGCGAGGTGGTGCCATTCGTCGAGATGGGCCTGGCGGCGAGTGAGCGCGAGGTGTTCGAGGCGCAGATGCTGCTCGACGAGGGCAAGATCGAGGACGCGGCCCGGCGCGCCTACAGCGCCATGCTGGCGGCGGCGAAGGCGCTGGCACGAGAGAAGAGTCCCAACCTGGGCAACGAGCCCGACGAGATCGTGCGTGACTTCCGGACGCACCTTTACGACACGCAGTTGTTCTTCGATCCATTCGCGGGGCCGAAGTTCGCCATCGATTTTTTCCGGGTCCACGACGACGGCGCGCGCGCCGATTCGAAGGAGACCGCGCATCAAATCATCGAGCAGGCGCAGCTGTTCGTCGACGCAGCCCACCAGTGCTACACGCGCCACGGCGCCGCGCTGGGCGGGCCGACTGCGATGGCCGCTCCGGAGAGCAAGTAGGCGGCGATGGACGCATTCAAGCTGCAGGTCAAACTCTACCTCGATGGCGGCAAGCACCCAGGCCTGTCCGAGTTCATCCCGGTGTTCCACGGTTTCATCAAGCACAAGAAGCTCGGCGAGTTACTGATCGACGTCGCCAACTACGCCCACGTGCCCGAGGGGCCCGGGGTGGCACTGATCGGCCACGCCCATGACTACTTCCTCGACGAGTCAGAGGCGCGCCCGGGCCTTCTTGCCAGCCGCAAGCGTGACCCGTTGCCTTCATCGGAACGTCTGCGCGACATTTTTCGCCGAGCCATCAACACCGCAATCCTGCTCGAAAAGGATCCGGTGCTCGCCGGCAAGATTCATTTCCGCACCGATGAGTTCCTGTTTCGCATCAACGATCGCCTGGGTGCCCCCAACACCGACGCCACCTTCGCCACCGTGCGGCCCGCGATCGATTCGCTGGCGGCCCGGCTATTCGGCGCTGCCGCCGTGAACATCGTGCGCGTCGGCACCGGGCGTGAACTGTTCTCGGTGCGCATCACCGGGGCCGCATCCGCAGATCTGGCAACCCTGCTTAAACGGCTGGGCGGCGGCGCGGATCTCTGACCGGCGTCCGCCTCAACCGCGAACAGTTTCGCCAAACGCCTCGACGGCGCGCTCGCACGCCGCGCGATCGACATCGAGGTGAGTCACCAGCCGCAGGCGGCGCGGGCCGAACGGTAGGCAGGCGACACCCCGGACGCGCAAAGCCGCGGCGAAATCGGCAGCGGCTGGCAACGGAGCCGCCAGATCCACCAGCACGATGTTGGTCTGCACGCGCGCCAGGTCCACCGACAAGCCGGGTACAGCCGACAGACGCTCGGCGAGCAAGCGGGCGTTGGCGTGATCGTCGGCCAGCCGAGCCACATTGTGAGTGAGGCCGTGGAACGCGCCGGCCGCCAGGATGCCCGCCTGGCGCATGCCACCGCCCAGCATCTTGCGCAGGCGGTGGGCGCGATCGACGAGCTCGCCTGAGCCCGCGATGACCGAACCCACCGGCGCGCCCAGCCCCTTCGAGAAACACAGACTGACCGTGTCGAACGGCCGCGCCAGCTCGCGCGCCGAGACGCCAGAAGCCACCGCGGCATTGAGCAGCCGCGCGCCATCGAGATGCAGCGCAAGGCCCAGCTTGCGTGCCACCGTTACCACCTCGGCAACGACGGCGCGTGGCCAGATCACGCCGCCGCCGCGGTTGTGGGTGTTCTCGATGCACAAGAGGCGCGTGGGCGCATAGACGTGGTGCACGTCCGCCGGTTTGGCCGCGGCCGCCACATCCTGCGCCGAGAACAGCCCGCCGGCTCCCACGACCGTGAACTGCACCCCAGCGATGGCGCCGCCAGCGCCCGACTCGTACAAATAGTTGTGAGCGCCTTCGCCGACGATGACGTCGTCGCCGGGCTGGCAGTGCAAGCGCAGCGCGATCTGGTTCGCCATGCTGCCCGACGGGACGAACAACGCAGCGTCCTTGCCGAGCAACTTCGCGGCCGCGTCCTGCAGGCGGTTCACCGTCGGATCCTCCCCGAACACGTCGTCGCCGACTTCGGCGTCGGCCATGGCCTTGCGCATCTCGCGGGACGGCCGCGTCACGGTGTCGCTGCGCAGGTCAATGCTGATCATGGGTTCTTCTGCGCCTCCAGGAGCCGGACATCCAGCGTGAGCGCGCCCAGGTTCACACCGCGCCCATGACGAGGTTGTCGCGTGTGATGAGGGCGTCGTAGCCGCGGTGGCCGAGGATGGCATCGATGTCGTCGCTGTGCCGGCCGGCGAGCTTCCGACAAGAGTCGGAATCATAGTTGGCGAGCCCGCGACCGTGCACGCGGCCCGAGCCGTCGCGGATTTCCACCACGTCGCCAGGCTCGAACGCGCCATCGACCGCCACCACGCCGATGGGCAGGAGCGAAGCCTTGCGCAGGGTCAACGCCTTGAGCGCGCCTTCATTGACGATGAGGGCGCCTTGCTGCCGACCCGACACGGCGATGTGGCGAACCCGCGGCGGTCGCGGATCAGCCGGGCGAATCACAGTGCCCAGATCTTCGCCGGCGAGCAACCGATCGACGATGCCGGGCTCGATGCCGCTGGCGATCACCACCACGGTGCCCTCGTCGCTGGCAAGCCGCGCCGCCTCCAGCTTCGACGCCATGCCGCCGGTGCCGCCGCCGCTGCTACCGCCGGCCAGCGCCCGCGCCGCCTGGTCGACTCCGACCAGCTCACGCACGCGAAGGGCGGCAGGATTTTCCACCGGATTGCCGGTGAAAAGCCCATCGACGTTGGTCAACAGCATCAGCAGATCCGCGTCCAGGCACACCGCCACGCGCGCCGACAGGCCGTCGTTGTCGCCAAATCCCGGATCGCCGAACCCGGGTGCGGCACCGGCAGCGTTCTCGCGCATCTGGTGCTCGACCAGCTCCTTGACGCTGACGCTGTCGTTCTCGTTCAAGACTGGCACCGTGCCGAGCTCCAGCAGCCGCAACAACGTCGTGCGCAGGCACAACGCCCGATCGCGGTCAGCCAGATCCTCCTGCGTCAGCAAGACCTGCGCGGTGGTCACGCCCAGCGCCGCGAACGCGCTCGTGTACACGCCCATCAAGTGGCCCTGCCCGACCGCCGCGCACGCCTGCCGCAGGCCCAGCGAGCGCGGCCGCTCCTTGAGGCCCAGCACCCGCATGCCCATGCCCACGGCGCCCGAGGACACCAGCACCACCTCTCGCCCGGCCTTGCGCAACCGCGCGACGCTGTCGACCAGACCGCTCACGCGCGCGGCTGCCAGCTCGACGCCGTCGTGGGTGACCACGTGGGTGCCGAGCTTGACAACGATCCGATGCGCGTCGGCGAGCATGCGTTTGCGATCCGCGGGGTTCATGCAGCCGCGCAGTTTACAACGTTGGCGGGCGCCGTTACGCTTCGCCCGCCTGTGGCAGCGCTGGTCTATGTCGGTTGCGGCTCTGTGAACGGCGATGTCGTCATCTTCTCGCTTGACCAGGCGACCGGCGCGCTGACCAAGACCGGCCTCGCCGAGGCCGGCGGATCAACCTCGTTCTCGGCGCTGCACCCGAGCGGCAAGTACTTGTACCTCACGCGCAACCGTTCGCACCACGTCGCCGCGTTCGCCGTCGATGCGACCACCGGGGCCCTCACCATGCTGAACCTGGTGGCGGCGGTGGGCGCCGATCCCAGCCTCGGCGCCAACCCGGCCTACCTGACCGTCGATCGCACGGGGAAATTCCTGCTGGCGGCCAACTACAGCGGACATTCGGTCAACGTCTTCCCCATCCTGCCGGACGGCGGGCTTGCTGATCTGGTGTGCACACTCAGCGCCGGCAAGAACGCGCACTCGGTTCGACTCGACCCGGGAAACCAGTTTGCTTTCGTGCCGTACCTGGGCAGCGATCTGGTCGCGCAGTACCGCTTCGATGAGATGAGTGGCCAGCTCACGCCCAACCGTCCGGCCGCCGTTGCGGTTGGCGCCGGGGAGGGCCCGCGCCATTTCGATTTCCACCCCAACGGCCGATGGGTTTACTTGCTCACCGAGACGGGCTGTTCCATCTACGCCTTCAACTTCGACGCCGCCCAGGGCAGCTGGGCGCAGTTCCAGCAGGTGTCGACAGTCCCCGCCGGCTACACCGGCCGCAAGTGGGCCGGCGACATCCACGTCGCACCGTCGGGCAGGTTCCTTTACGCCTCGAACCGGGCGCACGAATCGCTGGTTGGGTTCGCGATCGGCCCGACCGACGGTCGGTTGACCCTGGTCGAGCACGTGCCAAGCGGTGGCAAGACGCCTCGCAATTTCACACTTAGTCCCGACGGTAGGTTCCTTTTCGTGGCCAACCAGGACGAGCACAACCTGGTGACCTTCGCGGTCGACACCGCCACCGGCAAGCTGACCAAAGTCGCCACTCTGGCCGACCTGTGCACGTCGCCCTACTTCGTCCGCGTCGTACAGCTATAATCCGCCGCATGCTCGACGGCCAAAATACCCTCGCTGTCATCGGCTGCGGCACCATGGGCGAGGCCATCGTGCGCGGCATCTTTCGCTCGGGCAAGTTGCCTCCCGCGCAGGTATTCGCCACCGACCGGCGCGCCGATCTGGTCGCCGATCTGGCCGAGCGGCACGGCATCCGCACCAGCGCGGATAACCTTGCCGGCGCGCGTGCGTGCAGCGTGGCGCTCTTGTGCCTCAAGCCACAACACATGGCCGCGGCGCTCGACAACGCAGACATGCGCGCCGCGCTCGACGGTAAGCTGGCGATTAGCATCGCGGCCGGCGTCCGGCTGGCGCAGCTGGGCGCCTGGCTGCCTGGCAGCCCACTCATCCGCGCCATGCCCAACACGCCCGCGGTCATCGGTCAGGGCATGACCGTGCTTTCGCGCGGCAAGGGCGTCACCGACGCACAGGCGGCCATCGCGTACGAGATCTTCAGCGCCGTGGGCGACTGCGCCGAACTCGACGAGTCCAACATGGATGTGATCACGGCGCTCAATGGCAGCGGCCCGGCTTTCGCGTACCTGGTGCTCGAGGCGCTGGCCGATGGCGCGGTCATGATGGGGCTGCGCCGGGACATTGCCTTCCGGGTGGCTGCGCAGATGTTGCAAGGATCAGCGCGCATGGTGCTTGAGTCCGGGCTACATCCGGCGGCGCTCAAGGACCAGGTCACCACGCCCGCCGGTTGCACCATCGCGGGCCTGCTGACCCTGGAAGATGGGCGTATTCGCTCGGTGCTCGCGCGCGCGGTCGGCGAGGCCACCCGTGTGGCTGGTCGCCTGGGACAGAAGGAATGACGGAAGGAATGACAGCAAGACTGACGGATTGAAAGGCTGACGGACAGCTGCCATCTACCGTGCGAGTTCCCATCGTTCGTCCCGATCTCGGGACCGAGGAGGCCGAGGCCGCGGCGCGCGTGGTGCGGTCAGGCTGGGTTCTGCAGGGGCCCGAGGTGGCAGCGCTGGAGACCGAATTCGCCGCAGCGGTCGGCGCGGCGAACGCGGTTGCGGTTTCCAGCGGCACTGCGGCACTGACGCTGACACTGCGGGCGCTGGGTGTCAGACCTGGCGACGAGGTGGTCACGGTCAGCCACAGCTTCATCGCCACCGCGAATTCCATCGCGACGCTGGGCGCGCGGCCGGTGTTCGTCGACGTCGAACGCGACACCTTCGGCCTGGATCCGCAACGCCTGGAAGCGTCGCTCACGCCGCGAACCCGGGCCGTGCTGTGCGTGCACCAGATCGGCCTGCCCTGCGACATCGAAGCGATAGGCGACATCGCCCGCCGTCACGGACTGCCGGTGATCGAGGACGCAGCCTGCGCGCTGGGCAGCGAGGTTTGCATCGCCGGAGTTTGGCAACGCATCGGCCGGCCGCACGGCGTTGCCGCGTGCTTCTCGTTCCATCCGCGCAAGATCGTGACCACCGGCGACGGCGGCATGGTGACCACCCACGACGGCGCACTCGCCGATCGACTGCGATTGCTGCGCAATCACGCCATGACGGTGTCGCCGGAAGCGCGTGACAAGGATCCGTTCGCGCGCGAGGCGTTTACCGAGCCGGCATACAATTTTCGCCTGACCGATCTGCAGGCCGCCATCGCCCGCCCACAGCTGCGCCGCCTGGATGCCTCGTTAGCCGAGCGCCGGCGGCTCGCTGCTGGGTACACGGCAGCGCTCGCCCATCACCCGGTGCTGGCTGCGCCGGTGGTGCGTGACAACGCGCTCCCCAACTGGCAGAGCTACCCGGCGATCATCAGGTCGTCCTTGACCGGCGCGGGCGACGCCACTGTCCGGGAGCAAGACGATCTCCTGCGCTGGTTCGACGCACGCGGCATCTCGACCCGCCGTGGTCTCACCAACGCCCACCAGGAGCCCGCCTACGCCGGGCGCGACAACTTCGCCGCTGGACCCCTGCCGGTGTCGGAGATCCTGCGCCGTACAACAGTGTTCCTACCGCTTTTTCACGGAATGACGCGCGAAGAAGAAGCCACCGTCCTGGCCGCGCTGCGCGAGCTTTCCTGACCCAGTTGCAGAATCCGGGGACGGCTGTGTCTACCGCCTGTGAAGGAGACACAGAAGATGACACGACGCTTGACCATGATTTCAGTGTTGCTGGCCTCGATCCTGGCCGCTTGCCGGCCCGAGGCAGCGGACGAGTTCCGCAACGGTGTGCCCCGCCAGGACACCGTCACCATGAAGGTGCCCGGCCGCGCCGCTGGCCAGGCCCTGACGGTCGAGGAACAGCAGCAGGCGCTCAAGGGGCAGACCGCCGACTTCTACTCGCTCACGCGCCTGGTGACCGGGGTGGTCAACGGTGGCGCATTCTTCGTCGGGGTGCTGGTCCGTGAGGTGGTGCGCCACCCGCCAACAACGCTGACCGACACGCAGGCCACCTGGGGCCCGTGGACCGAGCCGCTGGATCCGATTGCCTGGAAAGTAACCATAAACAAGGTCGGCGAGCACCAGTTCCAGTACAAGTTCGACGGCAAACCCAAGAACGGACCTGACAGTGGTTTCGTGACCATACTGGCCGGCGCGCACACCGCCGCGATCGACGGCTCAGGCCAGGCCATCGAAGGCTTTGGGCACGGCAGCTTCACGCTCGACTGGGACGCCCGCGCGACGTTGCCCCTGCCCAACCCGAAGGAAGTCGGCACGGCGAACTACACCTACGCGCGCATGGGCGGCAACGAGACCACCGAGATCAACGCCCAGTTCAAGCAAGTGCTCGACGACGAGACCAAGCAACGGGTCGACGTCGACTACCATTTCGCGCAACAGCCCGGTGCCGACGGCATGATGGACTTCGTTCATTCCGCGCCCGCCGGTAAGGACAAGCCCGCCGGCAAGTGGGCGGTGAAGAGCCGCTGGAAGAACTCCGGCGCTGGACGCTCCGACATCAAGGCCGCCAACGCCGACATGCCCGCCGCCTTCAACGCCAGCGAGTGCTGGAACGAGGGTTTTGCCAGCACGTTTTTGCAGGCCAGCTGGGCGCCTGGCTTTGGCTACGGCAGCGAGGCGACCGACTGCGCCTTTCCAGCCGCCAGCTACTCGAAGTTCGCGGTGAACTGACCTGACCTGCGCGGCGCCCGCTGGTTCATACAACCGCGAGCGTCGCGCTTTTTCGCATGCATCCTAGAATCTAACAACGCCGATGACCCAAGGTCGCAAGCCCCAGCTCAGGCTGATTCCGGGCGCCAAGTCCGGCGACCCTCTGCGCGAGCTTTACCAGAAGTATGGCGGCAGCGTGTATGGCCGCTGTGTCTACATCCTCAAGGACCGGAGCAAGGCCGAAGACGCCATGCAAGACGTGTTCGCCAAGGCGCTTGAGCATTTCACCGGTTTTCGGGCCGAAGCATCGCCGTTGACCTGGCTGATGAAGATCGCGACGCACCATTGCCTGAACCTGATTCGCTCCGAACGGGCGCCCTGGCGCAGCCGGTTCAAGACCGAGACGGAAGCGCGCGGCAGCGGCCACGGCGGACCGCAGGTGTTCGAGGCGCGCGATCTGGTGCACAAGCTGCTCGCGCAGTTCGACCTCGAGACCCAGACAGCCGTGATCCACTACCACGTCGACGAGATGACCCTGGACGAGGTTGCGGCGCTGATCGGCCGCTCGGTTCCGACGGTGCGCAAGCGCCTCGAAGATTTCCAGACCCTTTGCGAGAAGGAGGCTCCGACATGACCAGTCTTCCCATGGGCATCGGCGCTGGGCCCCGACCCGGCCACGTCGGCGAGCTGCACCTGCGGCGCTTTCGCGCCGGCGAGCTTGCAGGCGCAAGCCACGACCAGACCGCCAGCCACATCGACAGCTGCGGCGCATGCCGTGCGCGCCTGCGCATGCTGGACGACGAGCAGCGCGCGTTCGAGCGCGAGGTTCCGCTGGCGCGTTTCACGGGCGGAGTCGAGCGCGCCCGGCGGGTGCCGCGAACGCGACCCCGGCGCGCGTGGGCATGGACTGCGACCACCGTACTGTGCGCCGCGGCCGGCGTGGTGCTGGTGGCGCGCACCGGGGTGTTCGAGCCCGCCTCGCCGCCCGGCACCGGTCTCAATCAGATCAAGGGCACGCGATCGGTCGAGGCTCTGATCCGCATCGCGCGCCCTGACGGTAGCGACCAGAGATCGGCCGCCCCGGGCACCACCGCGGCCTTGCGACCAGGCGATCGCGTGCGCATTGGCTACCGCGTGCCAGGTGTGCGCCATCTGATCGCGGTCTCGCTCGATGACGCCGGCACGATAACGCCGCTTTATCCCCAGTCCGGCGCCGCGTTGCCGGTGGTGCCGCGCCCGGAAGCGATGTACCTGGATGACAGCGTCGAATTCACTGGCCACGGTGGTGAGCGGGTGTGGCTGGTGCTGGCCCGCGCGCCCGTGACCGTCGCTGAAGTCGGCCGCGCCGTGAAGACCGCGGTTATCAGCGCCGCCGGCAAGTCGGATGGCCTTGGGCCGATCGAGATCCCCGGCAACCAGGTCGAAAGCTTTTCCTGGCACTTCGACAAGCCGTGAGCACGTCGTCATGCTGAACCACGCCCGGCCCCCACCCCGCGCTCATGCTCGCGCAGGTGCAGCGGCCGTATTGGCGCCGCTTGTGGGCATGGTCGCGGCGCTGGTGGTGCTTACCGCCACGTGTCCGTTGTACGCCGCCGGCTTGCACCGATTTGCGCTGGTCGCTGGCAACGACACGGGCGGCGCCGACACCCGTCCGCTGCTGTACGCCAGCGCCGACGCCCGCCGGGTTCACGATCTGTTCACGCAGGTGGGCGAGGTAAGCGGCGAGGACGCGCACCTGTTGCTCAACCGCAATGCCAACGATTTCCTCGCGGCCTTGACCGCGCTCGAAAGCCGCGCCGCTATTGCCAGCAGCCACGGTGAGCGCACCGCGCTCATCGTCTATTACTCGGGCCACGCCAAGGATGGCGATCTGCGCCTTGGCGAATCGCACCTGCCGCTCGGTGCGCTCAAAGCTCGCCTCAGCAAGGCCGCCGCCGACGTGCGCATTGGCATTTTCGACTCGTGCCGCTCGGGCGTGGTCAGTCGCACCAAGGGCGCCCGGCGCGCGCCCGCGTTCGAGATCGAAGCCGATGGCGGCGCCGACACGCGCGGCGTTGTGTACCTGAGCTCGTCCAGCTTCGACGAGGACGCGCAGGAGTCGGACCTCATCGGCGGCAGCTATTTCTCGCATCACCTGGTCAACGGCTTGCGCGGCAGCGCTGATCGCTCGGGTGACGGCCGCGTGACGCTCGACGAAGCCTACGACTACGCCTACGTTCGCACCGTGGCCGAGACCGCCGAGACCACCGCGGGCGCGCAGCACCCGACCTTCAGCTACGATCTCAAGGGCAACGGTGATCTGGTACTGACCGAGCCCTCCCGCAGGCGCGAGGCCATCGTCGTGCCAGCCAGCGCGCCCGCCGGCGTCTATTACGTGATAAGCGCCGGCGTCATTGCCGCCGAGATCGTCAAGCCCGCTCGCAGCGAGCGACGCATTGCCATGCCGCCTGGCACGTACACCATCAAGCGGCGCCTCGCCGATAGGCTTCGGGTCGGCGAGGTGCGCGTGAAGGGCGGCGAGCCCGTAACCCTGGATGAGTCGCGTTTGCGCGATGCACCCTTCACCGACGATCCGGTCAAGGGCGCTCGCCGCGAGCTCGGCGCGCGCGTGTCGCTTGGGGTGTTCGGCAGCGTGCAATCCTTTCTCGATGCCCCGACCCGCGACAGTCTGTTTCCGCCCACCGGCCTCGTCGGCATGGAGCTCGCCGTGCGCGACTTCTTGCGGCGCGACTGGGTGTGGGCGTTTGACGTGGCGTTCGGCGGTAGTCAAGGCACCTTGTCGCGGCCAACCGTGACGTTGCCATTCCAGTTCAGCGAGCTGTCGCTCGGCACCTCGATGTTCGCCGAGTGGCCGCTGTTTGACCGACGCCTGGTGCCGTTCTTGGGCGGCCGGTTAGCCCTCATGGTCCTGGGTCGCACCTTCGACGGCACCGAGATCCCGAAGCAGTTCTTCGCGACTTTTTCTCCTGGCCTGGTGGCGGGCGTTCGCTACCAATTCGCGGGCGGCTTTTCTGCTGTGGCCCGCAGCCGTGTCCATTACTTGCTCTACAACGTCGAGGGCAATCGCTCGCTTGGCTATTTCGAGTTCGCAGGCGCCCTGTCGTACGAGTTCTAGAGGAGCTGTCATGAATCGTATCGCCATCTTTTCCGTCGTCACCCTGGCCGCGGCGGCGATCCTGGCCAACGCCGGTTGCGGCAACTACTCGAACGAGGACATCGACTACCAGACGGCGCTGCCCGTGCGCAGCGACGTGGTGGTGAAGTTGCCGCAGGCCCAGACCATCAACGACCCCGCCAAGTACTACGTCGCCACCCGCGACGTGGTGAAGCTGTTCAACGGCATCCTCGATCTGTTTCTTGGCATCATCGATCAGGCGCGCGCCCAGCCACCGTCGCAGCGGTTCGAGGACATGCGCGTGTGGGGTCCGTTCAACGACGACAAACACAGCGACTGGCAGATCCGTCTGGTGATCGGCCGCGTGCCCGATGCCGGCGTGACCGGGCTCGGCTTCCGCTTCGAGTACCGCATCGAATTTCACCGCCGGACCGACGCCAGCGGCCGCTGGACGCTGCTCTTGCGCGGCCGGTTTGCACCGTCGGGCAGCGCCCGTCGTGGCGACGGCAGCTTCGTCGTTGACACCCGACCGCTGCGCGACGCCGGCTTTCCCGGTGGCTTCGACGATCTGGCAGCCGTCGATATGAAGTATCAAACCCGGGATTTCCCGGTCACCGTCGCCGCGACGATCACCAATTTGGCCCGGCCCGGGGAGGCAACGCCAGCCGCCGCGAACTACAGCTATCGCGAGCAGAAGGACGGATCCGGCGAGTTCACGTTCGTCGTACATGGCGGTGCCACAATCGCAGTGCAGGCATACGAGGTGCAGAGCCGCTGGCTGGGCTCGGGCGCCGGCCGCGCCGACGTTCGGGTGACCGAAGGCCTGGCGGTGTTGCTAAACGCCCGCGAGGTTGACTGTTGGGGCATCGACACGCGCACGACCTACAGCCGCCGTGATTTCAGCCCCGGCACCGAACGCACCGGCGACGAGAATACCTGCGCATTCGCGGCGCCGTAGCCGCCCACTGCGACCCGCTAGCGCCGCTGGCACTGCGGGCAAAGGAATGTCGAGCGCGCGCTTTGCACCACGCGGCGGATCGGAGTCGCGCACGCCCGGCATGGCCCACCCTCGCGGCCATACACCAGCAAGGCGGCCGCGTTGTCGCCAGCAGCGCCAGCGGCGTCGACGTAGTCCCGCAAGGTGGTACCTCGGTTGCCAATCGCGGTGATGAGCGTGTCCTTGATGGCGGCCAGCAAGACCTGGGCGCGACCGCGCACCCGGCACGACGGAGTCGCCGGATGGACGCGAGCCTGGAACAGCGCCTCGCACACATAGATGTTGCCCAGTCCCGCCACCCGCCGCTGATCGAGCAAGAACGCTTTGATTGGCGCGCGCGACGATGCGAGCGCCGCCCGCAGTGTGTCGGCATCGAGGTCGTGCAGCGGATCGGGCCCCAGCGCCGCGAGCTCCGGCAGCGCGTCCACTTGCCGCGCCGGCCGTACGCAACCGAAGCGGCGTGGATCAACGAAGCGCAGCTCGCGCCCGTCACCAAGGCGCAGGACCACGTGCGTGTGAGCTGCGCGCGGCGACTCGCCCGGCTGCAGACGCAGGCGGCCCGACATGCCCAGGTGAAACAGCACGCCCGCCCCCGCGGAAGCCACCTGCGCCGTGTCTGTGTCGGGTGTCAGGTCCATGAGAATGTACTTGGCCCGCCGCCGCACGCCCGCGACACGCGCCCCGACACACAACCGCTGCAGGGCCGCTAGCTGCAGCGGTCGGTTGAGGCGCAGCGGCTTGCCGCTTGACCACACCGCCGCGATGACGGCACCGGCAAGTTGCGGGCGCAGAGTGCGCACCACGGTCTCGACCTCGGGCAACTCAGGCATCGGTGGGGCTCTCCGGGCGGGGCGGCTGACCCCGTTCGCCCAGCTCGAACAGCCGGTCGGCGATTCTTGCGAACTCCGGCACGCCCAGTTCCTCAGCCCGCCGGGTACCGGCGACGTCGGCCGCCGCCAGCGCCTCGTCCGCTTGCGCGAACGCCGCGCCCAGAGCCCCGCGCAGCATCTTACGCCGCGCACCGAACGCCGCGCGCACCACGGCCGTGAACAGGGCCTCGTCGCGCACCGGCGCCAGCCAAGTTTGCCGCGGCTCCATCCGAACCACCGTCGACGACACCGCCGGTGGCGGCAAGAACGCGCCGGGGCCCACGTGGAACAAGATCGAGCACGCCGCCTGCTGCTGCGCCATCACCGACAGCCGCCCATAGATCTTGCCACCCGGCTTGGCCACCAGCCGCTCCGCGAACTCGCGTTGCACCATCAGGACTGCGCGCGCGATGACGTGCCCGTGCGCCGCCTGGCCGATCATCCTGAAGATCAGCGGCGACGTGATCTGGTACGGCAAGTTGCCCACCACGATCAGCCCGCGCTGGCCACTGGACGCGCCGCCCGCCCCTGGCGTTCCCGCCGCATCCGGTGCCAACGCTGCGAAGTCGAACTCCAGCGCGTCCGCCGCGGCGATTTCCAGGTTCGCTCGCTCGCCCAGCTCGGTGCGTAGCACCGCCACCAGATCGGGGTCGCGCTCGATTGCTGTCACCCGCGCGCCGGTGTCCGCCAGTAGACCGGTCAGCGCTCCTAGCCCGGCCCCAATCTCCACCACGACGTCGCTCGCGGCAATTCCTGCGGCCGCGACGATGCGCGCCCGCACCCGCGCATCCTCAAGGAAGTTCTGGCCCCAGGCTTTCTTCGGCCGCAAACCGTGGCGCGCCAGCAACTCGCGCGCCCGGCTCATGACAGGGGCAACCCCGGATCCACCGACAGCTCCAGGCTTGCGTGCTGCCCACGCGCCAGGAGCAAGCTGCCCGCCGCCGCGATCATGGCGGCGTTGTCGGTGCAATACTTCGGCGCGGGAATGTACAGGCGAAAGCCGTCAGCGGAAGCGGCGGCCGCGAGCGCTGCACGTAGCCCGCGGTTTGCCGCCACGCCTCCACACACCTGCAGATGGCCCAGCCGCTCGCGTTCGAGCGCGCGCCGCGCCTTGCGCACCAGCACATCAACCACCGCTGCCTGGAAACTCGCGCAGAAATCCGCCAGCTCCTGTCCCACCGGGACCGCGCTGCGCGAAAGGGTGGTGGCCACCGCCGTCTTCAGGCCCGAGAAGCTGAAGTCAAGGTCATCCCGCTGCGGCAACGCGCGTGGAAATCGATGTGCTGTCGGATCTCCGGTAGCGGCCAGCCGATCGATGACGACACCGCCCGGATAGCCGAGCCCGAGCAGCTTGCCCACCTTGTCGAATGCCTCGCCCGCGGCATCATCGCGCGTGGCGCCGAGCCGAAGCGCCCGCCCTGGCCCGTCGATGCGAATGAGCTCCGTGTGCCCGCCCGACACCAGCAGCGCCAGATGCGGATACGGCGGCGGTCCCGCGAGGCCGGTTTGTTCCAGAAACACCGCCGCCAGGTGGCCGGCCAAGTGGTTGACACCGACCAGCGGCTTGCCGATGGCATAGGCGAGCGCTTTTCCGGTCTCGACACCGACCAGCAAGGCGCCTACCAGCCCGGGCCCCGCAGTCACCGCGATTCCGTCGATATCGGTGAAAGCGATGCCCGCCTCCGCCACCGCCCGGCGCACCACCGGCACCACGGTCAGAAGATGCTGCCGCGACGCGACCTCAGGCACGACGCCGCCATACTCGGCGTGAACCAGGATCTGCGACGCGACCACGTTGGCCCTCACCCGCCGGGTGGCGCCAACGCCGTCCACACCACCCTCGCTATCGACCACGGCAGCCGCAGTCTCATCGCACGAGGTTTCGATCCCGAGCACCAGCATCGCAAAAGCACCGTGGCCACGCCGGAAGCGCAGCCCGCGATCTACAGACTCCCGATGATCGCCTTGATGTCAGACGCGTACTTGCCGGTGGGATCGAGCTCCAGATATTTCTGGTAGGCCTCTTTGGCCTCTTTGCGTTTTCCGGCCATCTGCTGCGCCGTCCCGATGAAAGCGTAAGCCTCCGGGATGTTCTGATCCACGGCGAGCGCCTTCTGCGCCCAGTCGAGCGCCGCCTTGCCCTTGCCGCGATCGAGTTCCGCGTGCGCGATCATCACCATGACGTCAGCGGCGTCGGGCTTCGCCTCGAGCACCGGTGCACATGCGGCCATGATCTGCTTGTACACGCTCTTTCCGTATGCGGCGGTGCACGCAGTCTTGAGCGCTTCCACTTCCGGCGTGGGCTTCTCCTCGGCCTTGGGCTTGTCCTCGACCGCGGGGGTATTCGCGGCCGCAGTGGCGCCTACCGCACCACCCAATCCACCGGCCGCTTCGCCCCCCGCGCCCGCGCCGCCCGGCAGAGCCACCGCCGGCAGCGCTCCGGCTCCAGCCGCGCCCTCGGTGGCGTGACCAGCACCCGGCTCGGCCGTCATCGTGGCCGTGGCGGTCGCTTCATGCGATCTCTTCACGAGCCCAATGCTCAACACCGCAACCGCGACCGCGCCGATCACGCCGACCACGACGAACTTACGCTTGGGCGACGGCGTCTCCAGTTCCTCGAACGAATCCGTATACGTGTTGGAGATCGGGGCCCGGGCGACCGCCGCCGCAGTCGGCGAGGCTGGCCGCGCTACCGGCCGGGGTTCTGGTTCAGCCGGGACGCTTGCCACCGGAGCCGACACCACGGCGGCGCGGCCCATCTCGGTTAACAGCACGGGCGCCGGAGCGGGAGCCTCGTCCTCTTCGTCGTCGTCGTCAGCACCCTGGTCATCGCCCTTGTCGAAGAACGCCTGATGCAGAGCTCCCTCGGCGGCGGTCCCCACTGGTTCCGCGGCGGCGGCCTGCGCCTTGATACCGGCCGGCCCGATTCCAGTGAGCGTGTCGCGCGCCAGATCGGAGTCAGCCGCGTCTGCCCTCAGTACTGGGGCCGTCACGGCCGGAAGCGACGCGCTCGCCGCCCGACCCACCGACACCACTGGTGCCTCGACCGCCGGCAAGGCAGCCGCAGCTCGATCCCGATGGCCCGGCGACGTGATGTCATCATCGTCCCCGTCCTGCTCGGCTGCGGCGTAGCCCCGCTCAGTCGCCGGACTTGCCACACCGTCCTCGGGCAACGGCGCCAGATCGCCACCGGTTCCGGTCGCCTGATCACCGAACTCGGGCGCATCGTCGTCGGGCCACTCTTCACCGATACCTAGATCGTCGCGCGCACCACCCGGCGCCGCTGCCTCATTCCCGGGGACCGGGCCGCCGACGTCGCCCGGCGCTGGCGTCTCATTGAACAGCTGCGACCCGCTGCCCGAGGCCAGCCAGCGCTCGAGCCGTGACGGCCGATCGGCACCACGCTCAGCCGCGTCCGCCGCGCGCCGGCCCTCCCGATGTGCCTCGTAGATCAACTTCTCGGTGTGCAGCTTACCGATGATGGACAGCGCCTCCAGGTCGGGGAAATCGCTGTCGTCGATCACCTGCAAGAACGTCCGGCGTCCGTCGAACAGCCGCAGGATCCCGTTGACCTCGTCGGGGATCTCGGCGAGACGCTCGGCGAGCAGCCGGTAGTCGACCTCGAACACGGTCTCCATCGGCGGTAGGGTCTCAAGCAACCGCGTCCACTCATCGAGACGCCGCATGCCCTCCATGAGCAAGGCCTGTGGCGATAGCTCGATGACGTCGCGCCGCCGTAGCGGTTTGAACTCGACTTCGAACCCACCGTCAGACCACGAGAACAAGCGGTACAAGGCGTCGGGCCCTGACAACCGGCCGACCTCGGCGTCGATCACGCGGCCGTCACGAAAGTAGATGGCGCCGCGCCGGTTCTCGCGCTGGACAATGTGGATGATGCCGGTCTTGCGGTTGATCTCGACGGTCTGGACGAGATCGACGATGCCCATATCGCTCAGCCGCCCGACGAACTTCGTGCGCCCGTCGTCGCGTCGCGATTCCAGCCGCTCGCGCTCACGCCGCTGCAGCAGCATACGTACGCGGGTCGTCATCTCCTTGATGTAGATGGGCTTGACCAGGTAGTCCTCGACGCCCAGTTCGAGCCCGCGGATCTTTTCTTCGATCGACTTGCGCGACGACAGGAAGATGAACGGGATCTTCGCCCATTCGGGCCGCTGTTTGATCCGGCGCGCCAGCTCGTAGCCGTCCATCTCGCCCATATGCGTGTCCGAGATGACCAGGTCGGGGACCGCCACTTCCAACATGGCCAGCGCCTCGACACCGTTGGTCGCCGTGGTGACCGCGAAGCCGGCCTTCTTCAGACTGACGTCGAGAACCCGGAGGCTCTTGGGATCGCCATCCACCAGGAGGAGTCGTTGCTTAGTCGAGGCTGTTTGCATAGTGGCGTCCAAAACCGTCGAATTGTATCCCACCGCAATCCGACGGCAAACGCACCCAAAGGGTTAGGTCTGGGCGGTAAGGACATTTGTTCAGCTGCGAGAGGCGTCGGCTCAGATCAGGAGAGTTCGGGCACGTGGCGTTCCAGCACCGCGCGAGCAGCCGCGAACTCCGGCACCTCGCGCAGAGCTTGCCGGATGTAGCCCAGGCTGCTGGGCAGGAAGCGGCGAAAGCTGGAATTGCCGCGCACCCGATCCAGGAACACGAACCTGCCAGCGTCCTTCAGCTTGCGCTGCAACGCTTGACGATGGAACAAGTTAGTAAAGTCTGCCTTATCAATTTGGCACGTCGCCACGAACCAGTCCAGCAGCGCCGTCACCTCGTCCGCCGGCAGATCGACGTAGGAATCACGCAGCAGCGCCACCAAATCGTACGCCGCAGGTCCCAGCATGGCGTCTTGAAAATCGATCACACGCAGCGCTCCCGCGGCGTCGATCATCAGGTTGCGACTCTGGAAGTCGCGATGACACAGCACCCGGGGGCTGTCGGCCAGGGCGCGCGCCAGCCACGAGAACCCGGCGTCGAGCGCAGCAGCTTCTCCGTCGCCAAGTCGCACCCCGCGTTCCGCCTCAAGAAACCATTCGCGAAAATGGTCGATCTCCCAGCGCAGCAGCTTCTCGTCGAACGCGCGCCCAAACGCCAGGCACCCGGGATCCGGGCGCTCCCTGCCCATGTTCTGCAAGCTCACGATCAGATCGGCCGCGCGCTGATAGAGCCGGCGACGCTCGGTTGGCCCGGCGCCGGTCACCTCGGCCTCGAAGGTCCGATCGCCGAGATCCTCGAGGGCGATGAAGCGAGCGTCCAAATCCGCGCGCAGTATCCGCGGCACCGGAAAACCAGCATCCTCAAGATATCGGTGAATATTTATGAAACCGGGGCCGGGCGGGTTGCCGTACGGGGGTGGCTCGGCCGACAACTCCATCAATACCAAGGTGTGGGGTGGCGTCCCCCCCGCGATCCGGTGGTAACGGCGGGTCGACGCATCCCCGGCCAGGGTGAGCACCGTAAATCCATCCGCCATGGCACCCGGTGATTCGATGAGCCGGGTGAAGCTGGCGATGCGGTCGCGCAGGCCCGTGTCGATGTCCATGGCCGCGGTGACTATAATGCGCCGGTGCTTGGCTCCGAAGAAATCACGCTGATTTCGCGGGCCATGACCGCGTTCGGGGCGGGAAATGCGCCTGAACCGGCCGCCTGCCAGCAACTCGTGCGCTTCTTTAGCCTGTTGCTCGAATGGAACCGAGGCATCAATTTGACCGGCGCCGACTCGCTGGCAGTTCTGGCGAGCGATCACCTGCCCGATTCGCTCGCCTTGCTTGCGCTGGTACCACCCGGCGCCCGGGTGGTGGACGTCGGGTCCGGCGGTGGCCTCCCCGCGTTGCCTTTTGCCATCTTGCGCCCAGATTGCGCGCTGACCCTGGTTGAACCACGTGCCAAGCGCGCCGCCTTCCTGCGCACGGCCGTCCGCCAGCTCGGCCTCGCCGTCCAGGTCTCCGGTAGCCGGGGTGAGGATCTAGCCGCCGGCCAGCCGCCGGTTTTCGAGGTGGCGATGTCGCGAGCGACCTTCGCCCCCCCTGCTTGGCTCGCCCTCGGCCGACGCCTGGTGGTCGCGGGAGGGCGGGTTCTGACCTTCGTCGCCACCCCACCCGCCGAGCTCGATCCACCTACTGACGCGATCGTCTACCAGGTGGGCCAGCCAGGCGCTCTCCGCACTCGCAGTTTGCTCGCCTTCGATGTTCCACGTGAAACAGCCGCGCAGCCGTAGGTGTGTTTGTTCCACGTGAAACAGCCGCGCCAGCGAGGTGCACGTGCGTGGCTTTCGATCTATGGTCGCCGTCGTGCTGGAGGACATTGAGTCAGCCCTGCGCGCCGATCTCGCGACGCTGAAGGCCACCGGCCGCCTCCGCACCTGCCCCGCCCTGGCCGGCTCGTCGCGCACCAACGTGACCCTGGACGGCAGGTCCCTGGTATCGTTCTGCTCCAACGACTACCTCGGCTTGGCCTGCCATCCGGCCCTGCGGCGGGCCTCGGCCCTCGCGGCCCGCCGCTCGGGCATTGGTGCGGGCGGCTCGCGCTTGGTGGTGGGCGACCTACCCGAGCATCGCGACCTAGAAGCCAAGCTCGCGGAATTCCTTGATCTCCCGACCGTCCTGCTGTTTCCCACCGGATACCAGGCCAACCTGGGCCTGGTGTCCACCCTGGCTGGCCGCGACGATCTGGTCGTCTCGGACGCCGCGAACCATGCCAGCCTCATCGACGGTTGCCGCCTGTCCCGCGCGACCATCGCGGTGTACCCACACCGCGACGTGGCCGCCGCGCGAGCGGCGCTGGCGCAAGGAGCCCACTTTCGCCGCCGGTTGCTCCTCACCGAGTCCGTCTTCAGCATGGACGGTGACGTGGCACCGCTTGGCGATCTCGCCGAGACTGCCCGCCTCCATCGAGCAGCGCTGGTCGTCGACGAGGCCCACGCGTTAGGCGCGCTCGGTCCCGGCGGCCAGGGTCTGTGCAAGGCTGCGGGCGTGGTCCCGGACGTCTTGATCGGGACCCTCGGCAAAGCATTCGGCACTGCAGGGGGGTTCGTGGCATCGAGTTCCCTCGTGCGCGCCACCTTGATCAACCGAGCTCGGACCTTTCTCTTCACCACGGCCCAACCACCCCCCATCGCCGCCGCGAGTCTGGCCGCCCTGGAACTTGTCCGCGGACCCGAGGGAACGACGCGCCGGGCCCGTCTGGACGCCAACATCAGACAGCTCCGTGCGCACCTCGACCTCCCCCCCGGGCCCGCTACACCTATTTTGCCCCTGCTGCTCGGCTCTGATCGAGCCGCCGTAGAATCATCTAACTTATTACAATCACATGGGTTTTTCGTGCAAGCTATCCGGCCCCCGACGATTCCGGAAGGCACGGCTCGCCTGCGCGTCACGGTGTCCGCTGACCACCAGCCGCACCAGATCGAACAGCTTGCAGACTCTGTGCGTCATCTTATCGCGTCATTCGCAGGCTCACCGTGACCCTGGCTGAGCTCGACCGCGTCTTCCTGTGGCACCCGTTCACGCCGATGCTGGCCTGGCTCGGCGAGCCCCCGCTGGTCATCGACAGCGCCGAGGGCAACCATCTTGTGGATACCACCGGGCGTCGCTACCTCGACGGCGTGTCGTCGTTGTGGGTGAACGTCCACGGCCACCGCCATCCGCACATCGATGCTGCCATCCGCGCCCAGCTCGATCGGGTCGCGCACTCCACGCTACTCGGCCTCGCCAGCACAGCGTCCATCCGCCTGGCCGAGAAGCTGGTCGGCATCGCGCCGCGGGGGCTTGCCCGTGTGTTCTACTCGGACACCGGCTCGGCCGCCGTCGAGATCGCTCTCAAGATGGCCTTCCAGTTCCATCAACTGCGGGGCGACGGCCGCCGTACGAAGTTCCTCGCGCTCGACAACGCCTACCATGGTGACACCATCGGCTCGGTGTCGGTGGGCGGCATCGACGCTTTTCACCGCATCTTTCAGCCCCTGCTGTTTCACACCCTGCGCGTGCCGGCCGATATCGCGGCGCTCGAGCGCGCCATCACCGACCACGCCGACGATCTGTGTGCGGTGATCGTCGAGCCGCTCGTGCAGGGCGCCGCCGGCATGCTGATGTCACCGCACGGCCTGCTACGCGCGGCCCGCGACCTTTGCACCCGACACGGGGTTCTGCTCATCGCCGACGAGGTCGCCACCGGCTTCGGACGCACCGGCACCATGTTCGCGTGCACGCAAGAAGATGTGACCCCCGATCTCATGTGCGTCGCCAAGGGACTGTCCGGCGGCTATCTCCCGCTAGCGGCCACTCTGGCCACCGAGGCGATCTTCGCCACCTTCCTGGGCGCGCCCGCAGAGCGGCTGACGTTCTTTCATGGCCACAGCTTCACCGGCAACGCGCTCGGCTGTGCCGCCGCGCTGGCCTCGCTGGAGATCTTCGAGCGCGAGCAAACGCTGGCAGGCATCCAGCCCAAGATCGAGCGGCTGAGGCAGCGCCTTGCCGAGTGGATCGCGCCTCTGCCGCACGTGTTCGAGGTCCGGCAAAAAGGCCTCATGATCGGCATCGAGCTGCGGCGAGATCGCCGCCAGCCGTACCCGCCGGAAG
Organism: Myxococcales bacterium; assembly: GCA_031431215.1. Taxonomy (GTDB): domain Bacteria; phylum Myxococcota_A; class Polyangia; order Fen-1088; family Fen-1088; genus JANPCZ01. The sequence goes on along the minus strand of JANPCZ010000045.1, from coordinate 21,786 downwards.
CGGCGATAGGCGCACGGGCGTGCCGCCTGGCCCGCGACCGCGGTGTGATTCTCAGACCGCTCGGCGCGGTGGTGGTGCTGATGCCACCCCTATCGATCACCCTCGACGAGATCGACGTCCTGGTCGCCGCCGCGGCCAGCGGCATCACTCGGGCGACCAACGCTGAAGCAACCAAAGCGGGCTAGCCATGCGCGGGCTGTTCATAGCGGGGACTGATACCGGCGTCGGCAAGACCACCGTCGGCTGCGGGCTCCTGCGGCTGGCGCACCGGCGCGGACTCGCGCTCTTGCCATTCAAGCCCGCCGAAACCGGCGTGGACCCCGATCCGCTCGACACTCTCGCTCTGCGCGCTGCCGCCGGCCGCGGTGACATCCCAATCGCAGAGATTTGTCCGTACCGCTTCAAGCCGCCGATCGCGCCCGCTGCGGCTGCCGCCCTTGTCGGGGTCACCATCACCATGACGGCGATCGCCGCGGCGGCGGCCCGCCAGTCGGCTCGCGGCGACGCGCTCCTGGTCGAGGGCGCAGGTGGGCTGCTGTCACCCTACGGTCCGCGCCTCACCTGTGCGGATGTGGCGCAGGGACTTGGCCTACCCGTGCTGCTGGTGGCGCGGAACGGCCTTGGAACCGTGAACCACAGTGCACTCGCCCTGGCTGAGATCGAGCGCCGCGGGTTGACTCTGGTCGGGCTCGTGTTGGTCGACACCGCACCCGATCCGACGCCCGATCGCGACACCAACGCGGCCCTCATCATGCAAATGACCGGTGTACGCCCACTGGGCACCCTCGGTCACGTGAGCGCCGCGGCGCTTGCAGCCGCGCCACACACACGGGACCCTGTCGCTGATGCCGCCGATCTATTAGCCGATGCGCTCGCCCGCGCAGTCGACGTTCAAGCCCTGCTGGCACAATACCTGGATCCGACCGCCGCAGGCTGAGCCTGCGGCGACCTGGTAGCTAGGTTGCCTGCGGCTGGGCGCGTTCCTTGGGGAAGATCACCACCCGTCGCATGGGCTCCTCGCCCTCCGACTCGGTGGTGACGCCCGGGTGATCGGCCAGCGCCTGGTGCACAATGCGGCGATCCTGCGCCGTCATGGGCTCTACCGGGACCGGGTGACCCGATCGTTCTGCCTTCTCGGCCAGGCGCTTCGCCAGATCCATCAAGGAGTCCTCGCGTCGCCCGCGGTAACCCTCGGCATCGACCACGATACGCGGTCGCTCGCCCGGCGTCTTGTTGACCATGCGGTTGATTAAGTACTGGAGTGCATCGAGGGTTGCGCCCTTCTTGCCGATCACCAGCCCCGACTCAGAGCCATGCGCGTCCAGAATGATGCGCTCGGTGTCCTCGAACGCGCTCACCTCTGCGTCCACGCCCATGCGATCGAGTATCTCGCGCAGAACGTTCGCGGCGAACTCCCGCTTTTCAACCAGCGCACCGTTTTCACTCATCGTGCCCTCCAGCAATTCAAAACGTGAAGCTCGCGATCGGTGTCGGTAACGGCGGCGGCGTTCCGCGCAGCGCCGCTGCCTCAGCGGAGGTTTCGTTCGCGACCCCAGCGGCGACGCCCAGTCTCACTCGCTGCCTGACCGCCGCCTTTCGTGCGACCACCGCCACCACCTTGCTGCCTGGCCCCTTGCGTAGGGGCGGCGAAGCCTTCCGAGGCTTGCTGGCACCGCTGGCCCGCCGCGCCGCCTTCTTGGCGCCGTGCGCCGGCCGCAGCTTACCCTTCCCAGGGCGCGCCTTTCTGGCCGGCCTGGACTTCCCACCCGCAGCTTTCTTTGGTTTCGCGGCCATCCCCCTCACAGCTTTTCCCTTTGGGGCCAGAAACCTACTTTTGCTCACCCTGCCTGTCAACAGAAACGGCTTGAATTAAGCGATCTTGACGCCGTAGCATCCGCCACCCAACCCCATGAACATCACAGCCACTGCCGCACACCCATCGGAAGCCCAGGTCGATCTCCTCGCGGTTGCCGTCGACGAAGAAGCGACGGCCTCGGACGGCGACCCGCTTGTCGATGCGCTCGATCGAGCACTTGCTGGGACCCTGCGCCGCGCCATGGCCGAGGAGAGATTCCGGGGTAATGCGGGCCAGACCCTGACCCTGCACACCGCCGGACAAATCGCAGCCGGGCGGTTGGCCCTGATCGGCCTGGGCCCGCGCGCGCGTGTCAACCCGCCGGCATTGCGGCTATTCTCGGGTCGCGCCGCGCGCCTGGCCGGCGCCGTTGGCGCGCCACGACTCGGGCTGGCGGTTGCGACGGGAATGCTGGCAGGACGAGACGCCGCAGGCCCGCCAGCGGCGCAGTTCCTGGCCGAGGGCGCGACGCTGGGAGCGTACCGCTTCGACAAGTACCTGTCCGAGGACAAGCGCACGCCCCGGACCCTGGCCCACGTCGTGCTGCTGCTCGATCCCGCTGCCGCCGAGACGTTGCCGGCGATCACGCGTGGGCAGCGTCTCGCGGCGGCGATCGGCCGCGCCCGCGATCTGGTCAACGAACCCGCCGGGGCGTTGACCCCCACTGCGCTTGCCGAGGTCGCCCGTCAGATCGCGCACGATCACAAACTCGACATCACCGTGCTCGACTCGCAGGGCTGCCGCGCGCAGAAGATGGGGCTCTTTCTCGCGGTTTCCCAGGGCAGTCCGGAAGAGCCGCGCTTCATCCACATGGCGTGGAAGCCGGCCGGCGCCAAACAGCGCGTGGTTCTCGTAGGCAAGGGCGTCACATTCGATTCGGGCGGCCTGTCGCTCAAGACCAACGAATCCATGCTCGACATGAAGACCGACATGGCCGGCGCCGCAGCGGTCATTTCGGTGATGGCGCCGATCGCCGAGGAGGCCCTGCCGATCGAGGTGCACGCCCTGGCTGCCTGCTGCGAGAACATGCCGTCCGGTCGCGCCTACAAACTCGGCGACGTGCTGCGATCGAGGAATGGCAAGACGGTCGAGATCAACAACACCGACGCCGAAGGGCGCCTGACCCTGGCCGATGCGATTTCGTATGGTCTAGATCTGCAGCCAAGCGCCGTGCTCGACTTCGCAACACTGACTGGCGCGTGCATGGTGGCACTCGGCCCTCACACCGCAGGGGTAATGAGCAACGACGAGGCCCTGTGCACCGATTGGCTCGCTGCGGCTGCCACCGCCGGCGAAGAGATGTGGCGGCTGCCCCTACCCGAACGGCTCGCCGAACAGCTCAAGAGTGACGTCGCCGACATGAAAAACACCGGCGAGCGCTGGGGCGGCGCGCTGACCGCGGGGCTGTTTCTCAAAGAGTTCGTCGGAGACCGACCCTGGCTGCACGTCGACCTAGCCGGGCCGTCAACCGCCGACAAGGACGTGGGGCCGGTGGCTAAGGGCGGCACCGGATTCGCGGTGTCGACAATCTTTGAATACCTGCGCCGGGTTTCGCTCAAGTGACCGTCAAACGTGACCGTCAAAATGACTGACGGGGTGCCCGGCCAGCCGCCGCACCGACGAGGTTTGGTGTCTAAGCACCGCCCCCAACGCCCGCGCCGAGTTATCCCCGGCATCTGGTTCTCGCCGATCCTCTTCTCACCGATCCTCTTCTCACCGATCCTCGCCGCCGCCGACCCTGCTTTTACCGTTGATTCTCAGGAAACAAAATGCTAAGGTCCGCGCGCCCTCGACATCGAGGTGGGGACCGACTCTACACCCAACAGAGGAGCAATTGTCAATGGAGCCGACTTTTCGTGTGGGGGATTTGGCAGTGTACCCGGCCCACGGCGTGGCCCAGGTTGTGGGCATCGAGGCCCGGGAGATTTCGTCCAGCAAGCAGACGTTCTACGTCCTCAAGGTGCTCGACAACGGCATGAAAGTGATGGTTCCGACCACGAACGCCACTGCCGTTGGATTGCGCGAGCTCATCCGCGAGGAGGAAGTGGACGAGGTCTTCGAGATACTGAAGAGCCGGGATGTCGCGGTGGAGGGCCAGACGTGGAACCGTCGGTACCGTGAGTACATGGAGAAGATCAAGACTGGCTCGGTGTTCGAGATAGCGGAGGTTTTGCGTGACTTGCAGCGTCTCAAGGGCGGCAAGGAACTGTCGTTCGGCGAGCGCAAGATGCTCGACACGGCTCGCTCGCTGCTGGTCAAGGAGATCGCGGTCGCGACCAAGTCGAAGGAAGTGAAGATCGAGGAGCGACTGAACCGCATCTTCGCCTGCTGAGCGCGCGATCGGCGCAAGAAACCCCGGCCGGGCAATGCCCCGCCGGGGTTTTTTTCGTTTCGGGGCGCAACCGTCTCTGGGAGACGCCGAAGACCCGGTGTTCCGTCGTCGAACGGGACGCCACAAAAAAAGGAGTCTTCGTCATGAACGCCAATGCTCTCTCTCCCACCGACTTTCTGGAAATGACGCCCATGCGGGCCATCCTCGGTATCCCAAGCGAGGTGCTCGACGAAGCCATGGCTCAGGCCTGGAAGCTCTACCAGGCGGGCCGTTACCACGACGCGGAGATCCTGTGCAAGGGCCTGCTCGCGGCGGACCACCGCTACTGGTGGGCGTATTCGCTCTACGCGGCGGTCCTGCGCAAGCAGGGGCGGCTGCGCGAGGCACTCATCCAGACCGAGGCTGGCCTGCGCTACGAGCCCGGCCAGCCCAAGCTGCTCGCCATGCGCGCCGACATCGCGCGCACGCTCATCGCGTGGCGCTCGAAAATGAGCAGCGCCCAGACCGAAGCGAACCCTGGACCCGCTCAGACGGAGGCACGCTAGTTATGGGCCTCTTCGGCCCGATCGGGGACGCCGTCATCTCAGCGGGCAGCAGCGCCATCTCCGCCGTCGAATCCATTGCCAGCGCGCCGGCCAAGCTTGCGGAAATGGTCAGCGACGAACTGCTGCCGCCCGAACTCGAGTTCGTGGGCGACCTGGTCAGCGGGGGCATGAACTTCATGTCGGGCAACTACCTCAGTACCGCAGACGATGTGGGCGATCTGCTGGGCCCGACCAAGTTGAACCTCGATGGACTCGCACCCATCGCCGCGCCTGAGATCTCGGCCGAACCGACGGAGCCGGTGTTGCAAAACAACACGGTCGCCACCCCCGCGGCGGTGCCAGCTGAACCGACAGTGGGAACGGCGGGTACCGCATCCGCTGTTACAACCGCTCCGGCGGGCGCGCCCTCAGCGAGCGACGGCGCGACCAAGACCGACGGCAAGGGGATGTCCCAGGCGGCGAAGGACTTCCTGAACCTGTCGGGGCCCGACATGATGGCGGCCATTCGCAACGGCACCATCCCCGACGCGATCTTCGACGATCCCAAAGCGATGAACATGCTGCAGATGAAGATCCAGCAGATGTCGCAGATGTCGGGACTGCTATCGCAGCTTTCGTCGGCCATGCACCAGATGCAACAGGCGATCATCCACAACGTCCGCGCCTGATCCCAGCGCGCAGCAATCTCGACGTCCCTTCAGACGTCGAGGTTGCGGACGTTGAGCGCGTTCTGTTCGATGAACGCGCGGCGCGGCTCGACCAGATCGCCCATCAGCGTCGAGAACAACCGGTCGGCCTCGTAGGCGTCCTCGACTCTGACCTGCAGGAGGGTTCGCCGCGCCGGATCCATCGTGGTTTCCCACAACTGCTCGGGATTCATCTCGCCCAAGCCTTTGTAGCGCTGGATGGCGAGGCCCTTCTTGCCGAGCTCGTGCACCTTCTCGGCGAGATCCTCGAGACGGTTGAACTCGACCACATCGCCGCCGCTGATGAGTATGTAGGGAGGCGGGCCCAGTACAACCAGATCAGCGTAGAGCGTGTGCAGATCCGCGAACTCGGGCGAGTCCATGAACGGGAAGTCGATGGTCGTGGTCTTGCGGATGCCGCCGGGCCGGGCACCGGCCACGATCTTGAACCCGCCGTGCTCGGTATCGGGCGCCACCTTGAGCAGCGCGTCCGAGAGATCGGGAGCGTAGGTGTCGAAGTACTGCTGCAAGCTGGCGAGGGCTTTGGCCACAACCATCTGATCGCGCAGATCCGCCTTCGCTAGGCGCGAGCCCTTCACCAGTGCGTCGACCAGGCGCGCGTCAGCCTTGCGATCAATCACCTTGAGTAACTTCTTGTAGCGGTTGGCCTGTCGCGCGAGATGGCGCAACTGATCGCCACTTAGCGGCGCGCCACCGGTGGACGGCTTGAGCGACAGGTTCTCGGTCGCGCTCTCGACCAGGAAATCTTCAAGCGCTTGCTCGTTCTTGAGATAAAGCTCCTTCTTGCCCTTCTTCACCCGGTAGAGCGGTGGCTGCGCGATGTACAAGTAGCCACGATCGACCATCTCAGGAAAGTGACGATAAAAGAAGGTCAGCAACAGCGTGCGGATGTGGCTACCGTCGACATCGGCGTCGGTCATGATGATCACGCGGTGGTAGCGGATCTTGTCGATCTCCTTCTCCTTCTCGACGCCACAGCCGAGCGCCGTGATGAGCGTGACGATCTCCTGCGAGGACAGCATCTTGTCGAGGCGCGCCTTCTCGACGTTCAGGATCTTTCCGCGTAGCGGTAGCACCGCCTGATCCTTGCGGTTGCGGCCCTGCTTGGCCGAGCCGCCGGCGCTGTCGCCCTCGACGATGTAAAGCTCGGACAGGGCGGGATCGCGCTCCTGGCAGTCGGCCAGCTTGCCGGGCAGGGATGAGATGTCGAGCGCGCCCTTGCGCTGCACGAGCTCGCGCGCCTTGCGGGCTGCATCGCGGGCGCGGCACGCAAGCACCGCCTTGTCGATGATGAGCTTGCCTACCCGCGGGTTCTCCTCAAGGAAGCGACCGAGCTTTTCGTTGACAACGCGTTCGACGATACCCTTGACCTCCGATGACACCAGCTTGTCCTTGGGCTGGTTCGAGAACTTTGGATCCGGGTGCTTGATCGAGACCACCGCGGTCACACCCTCGCTGATGTCGTCGCCGCCGAGACCGTTCTTGAGATCCTTGAGCAGGCTGGCCGACTGCGCATAAGCGTTCACGGTGCGGGTCAGCGCGGCCCGGAAACCAGTCAAGTGAGTGCCACCGTCCTTGTTCTTGATGTTGTTGGTGAAGCAGAAGGTGGTGTCCTGGTACGAGTCGTTCCACTGCATCGCGATTTCGACCTGGGTGCCATCCTGCTCGCCCTCGATCACCACTGGCTTTTCGTGAATCACCTGCTTCGAGGCCGAAAGATCCGCCACCATCTGCGCGATTCCGCCGTCGAAGTGGAAGTCGTGGCCCTTGCCGGTGCGTTCGTCCTCGATGGCAATGACCAGGCCGCGGTTCAGATACGCAAGCTCGCGCAGACGCTGGGTGAGGATCTCGAGGCTGAACTCAGTGCCCTTGAAGACCTCGGGGTCGGGCTTGAAGGTGACCTTGGTACCGGTTTTTTCAGACACACCGATGGCATCGAGCCCGGTGAACGGATCGCCGCGACGGTACTCTTGGTAGTAGACCTTGCCGTCACGTTTGATCTCGAGTTTGAGCCACTCCGACAGAGCGTTGACCACGGACACGCCGACGCCGTGCAAGCCACCCGACACCTTGTAGTTCGAGTGATCGAACTTGCCCCCGGCGTGCAAGACGGTCATCACGACCTCGGCGGTGGGTCGCTTTTCGGTCGGGTGTTCGCCGACCGGAATGCCGCGGCCGTTGTCTTCAACGGAAACTGACCCGTCGTGGTGGATTTTGATGTTGATCTTGTCGCAAAAGCCGGCCAGCGCCTCATCGACGGAATTGTCGACCACCTCGTACACCATGTGGTGCAGGCCGGAACCATCATCGGTATCGCCGATGTACATCCCGGGGCGCTTGCGGACCGCCTCGAGCCCCTTGAGAACCTGGATGCTCTCTTCGTTGTACGTGCTGCCGTTCGAAGGTGGCTTGCCCGAAACGTTGTCGTCTTGCTGACTCATGGTTGCTGGCTTCCCTAGCTCGCTCAGCACCTCGCCGGTGCGGGCCCGAATTCGCCCGTGTTATGCAATGTGCTGTATTGCAAAAACACTAATAGTTCCAGTTACATAGCATTGTTGGTGGGGCGAGTAAAGGAAAAAGGCCGGCGCGGCTCAGGGGACCACGTCCGGGCGCTCCACGCGACCCTCCACAACGTGAAGATCCAGGCGGCCCGGAAGCTCGGGCATGAGGTTTCGATCGGTGACCGTGATGAGTGTCTGACCCGACAGAGCCGCGATAGCTTCGAATAGTTTGCGGCGCCGGATGTCGTCGAGCTCGCTGCCGACGTCGTCGAGCAAGAGCAAGGGTGGCTCGCCAGCCACATCCTCGACCAGCCCGAGCTCGGCGAGCTTGAGGGCTAGCACCAGCGAGCGCAGCTGCCCCTGCGAGCCATGATCGCGCGCCGGATACCCACCCAGCAGCAACTCGAGATCGTCGGTGTGCGGGCCGAAGCCGGTGAAGCGACGGCGCTGGTCGACGGCGCGGCGCTTGAAGAGGCCCGCCAGCAAGGCGGCTATGATCGCGGGCTCATCGCCCCCTGCAGTGGTGTCGGCTTCGCTTCGGTACCTGATCGTGGCTCCGGGATTGCCGTGGATGGCGCTGAATCCTTCGCTGACCCGCGGTGCCAACGCAGCGGTGAGCGCGCGGCGGCGGGTGATTACCCGGGCTCCGGTGCGTGCCAGCTCGTCATCGTAGGTGGCGAGCAAATCGAGGGTCGCGGTGCCTTGTCGAAGAATGGCGTTCCGGCTGCGCAGTACACGCTGGAACGCCATGGCCTCAGCCCAGTATCCCCGGTCGGTGCCGAAGATGGCGCGATCAAGGAACGTCCGCCGCGCCGCCGGCGCCGCTCGTGGTAGCAGCAGGTCCTCTGGCACAAACAACACCGTGCTGACCCCACGTAGAACGTTCGAGTCTCGCCGCGCAGGCTTGCCATCCACGCGAATGATCTTCTGGGGCGGACGCAGCTCGATCTCAATGCGGCGATCAAGCCCATGCGCGATGACATGCGCCTCGATGCGGGCCGCCGGCTCCCCGCGCTGAATCAGATCTACGGTATTGCGCGTTCGAAAAGAGCGTTGCTCGGCCAGGTAGTGCAGCGCTTCAAGAACATTGGTCTTGCCTTGGCCATTGTCCCCGTAGAGCACCGTTGCGTGTGGGCCGGGATCGAGGACGACGGGCGCGAGATTTCGCCAACCGCGCAGGCTGATGCGCGACAGCTTCACGCAGCCTGCCCCGCCACGGTGTCACGGTCGCCGGGGGTTGTCCCGGCCACTTCACAGTCGCATCGGCATGACCACCCCGAGGTAGTCGCTGCCATCGCTAGGCTTGACCACCGCGGGATCGAGCTCACCGGCCAGCTCGATCTGCACTTCGGGCGAGCCAATCTCGGCCAGCAGGTCGATGAAATAGCGGGCGTTGAAACCCACCTGCACGGCGGTGCCCTTGTAACCGATCTCGATACGCTCACGCGCGTTTCCCAGATCCGGATTGTCCGCCTCGATTGACAGCACGCCCTTGTCGAGCCCCAGCCGCACGCCGAAGGTCTTGTCCGACGCCATGATCACGACCCGCCGCATCGCCTCCAGGAGTTCAACGCGGTTGATGTGAATGACCCGATCGTTGTCCTTCGGGATGACCTGATCGTAAGGCGGAAACTGCCCGTCCGACAGCTTGACGGTCAGCGCGACGTCGTCGGCGCGCAGCACGAAATGTCCCTGATACACCCCGATCTCGCTCGGCCCCTGCCGGCCCTCAAGCGCTCGCCGGATTTCGACCAGCCCCTTACGCGGGATGAGAACGCCAGCTTCTAGCTTGGGGCCTCCGGGTAGGGCGCGCCCAATTTTCGACAGTCGGTGGCCGTCGGTCGACACCATACGTGCCTTGAGTCCGTCACACTCGAACAGCACCCCCGCCAGGTGCTGCCGGGTCTCGTCGGTAGAAACCGAGAAGATAGTCTTACCGATCATCTCGAGCACCGTGGGTGAATCAACCGCCGACAACTGCGCCTCGGCCACCGCTGGCAGCTTCGGATACTCGCGATCCGACATGCCGACGATCTTGAACTCGGCCCGCCCGGCGGCGATCTCGGCCCAGTTCTGATCGGTTCGGCGCACGTGCACCTCATCCCCAGCCAGGCCCTTGACGATCTCATGAAACTGTCTAGCCGAAATGGTCACGCCACCCTCGGCGCTGACCTTGGCCGGCAGGCGCACCATCACGGCTACGTTCAAGTCGGTAGCGGCACACAGGACGTGCTCCTTGCCGTCGGTCCGTAGCAGCACGTTGGCCAGGATCGGCATCGTGCTTTTGCGATCCGCGATCCCGGAAGCCAGATACAGGCCCTTGAGAAGGTGGGTCTTCTCGATCTTGAAGTCCATCGATCACCTCTGAGTTCGAATCATCAACACTTCGAGGCCTTCTTATACCTTTAATTTATATAGATCTAAGATCAGCAGTGATAGCAGAGGCTGTGGATCCGGGGATTGCCGCAGTCAGCGTCGGTGGCAGTTAACGGACCCTGTTGAAGAGCTGGGGACGGAAAAGTTGACAGGTGTCGCGGGAACGCGGAGCCGCGGTTTGGACGCATCGTCACCACATTCCCCACAGGTTACTCAGCAGCCAACAGCGGCGTCCGAGCGCCACCAAGACGTGATCAACCATCACTCGACTGGCCACGACACCTTCGCCCACCGAACCGCCGTTGCGGCGGTCTATTCTCTAGGTGTTGCGAAGACGGTCTTCGATGGTGTGGACGACGCTACGAAGCGCGGCGTCCTCTTTCATCACGCGCTCGATCTTGCGAACCGCGCTGATGACCGTCGAGTGATCCTTGCCTCCGAAGCGGCTACCGATCTCGGGATAGCTCATGGAGGTCAGCTGGCGGGCCAGGTACATGGCCACCATGCGGGGATGCGAAACTGCACGGTGACGCTTGGGGCCCTTGAGATCACCTAGCTTGATGTCGAAGTAACCGGCCACTTCGCGTTGGATGGCCTCGACCGAAAGGCTCGGTGGCGCGCTCGGCAGGAACTTCTGCAGAGCTTCTTCGGCGAACTGGCGTGTGATCTCCCGGCCGTCTACCGACGCCCGAGCCGCCAGGCGCAAGAGGGCGCCCTCCAGTTCGCGTACGTTGGACTTGACCTGGGAGGCCATGTACAGCGCCACTTCATCGGTCAAAGGCACCCCGTCGAGCTCGGCCTTGCGCTTCAGAATGGCGACCCGAGTCTCAAGATCCGGTTGGCTGATCTCGCCGATGAGGCCCCAGGTGAAGCGGCTGCGCAGGCGCTCTTCCAGGCCCGACAGCTCTCCCGGCAGCTTGTCGCAGGTCAGGACGATCTGCTTGTGCGCCTGATGTAGGGCGTTGAAGGTGTGGAAGAATTCGTCCTGGGTGCTGTCCTTGTTGGACAGAAACTGGATGTCGTCAATCAGCAGGACGTCGGGCTCTTCCCGGTACCGTGCGCGGAAGATGTCCATCAGGTTCATGCCGCCCTGCCGGATGGCGCCTATGAAGTCGGTGACGAACCGCTCACAGGTGACCAGGGTGATCTTCCAGTCCGGATGCTGGCGCCAGATCTCGTGACCAACGGCATGCAGGAGGTGGGTCTTACCAAGACCTACGCCGCCGTAGATGAACAGAGGGTTCCATTTCGAAGCCGGCGCGTCCGCGACCATGTGCGCGGCCGCGTGAGCGAACTGGTTGGTAGGGCCGACCACGAACTTGTCGAAGGTGTAACGAGAATCGAGATTGCGGGGCGCTGTCGGTGTGGACTTGGCCTCGACGAGCGGGAGCGGCGTGCGTTCGTTGGTCATTTCATCCTGGATTTCGAACTGGACGGTAAAGGCCTGATTGGCACGCACGCGTAGATCCTCGAGGATCGACGGCAGAAAGTGATCCTCGAACCACTCCTTGTGATAGCGGTTGGGCGCACGCAGTCGGATCTCACCGTCCCTCATGGACACGCACTCGATCGGGCGCAGCCAAAGGTCTCGCTGGGCCGGCTTCACCTTTGGCTCAATAGAGCGGACCGCCTCACCCCACAATTCGATCATGTTCTATCCACAACGCACACCTGGAAGATTCGGCATGGATTTCGGGTGCTTAGCACGCTCTCTCCGCTTTCTATCAACACTATCGACACACGATTATCCTGGCTTGTCCCCGGCGCCGGCTGACTCTCGATGACTGCTCCAGCCGACCGCGGGATGACTCTCTATCAAAGAGTTTTGATAGCCAGCAAGCGCCGCGCGGGGTGGATCGCGAAGCTGTGGAAAACAGGCCGGAAAAACCCAAAGCCGCGCTGGTGCTGCAGTCGGCGGGAAGCAGGCCTCAAGGCGACCCTGGTGGAAAGCGCTGGTAATCGCAGTCGTTTTTCCACAGCGTAGGGACGCAAGCGCGCCGGCCCAGAAAACATCAGCCTGTGGGCATCATGGGCTTGGCAAAACCGCATGGCATGCGGGCTAGCGCGATCGACCGGGAAGCGAATCGGAATTTCCCGACGGTCAGCTATTGAGCGAGTGAGGACGGCGCGCGCGACCTCCGACGGTGAGGGTTTGGAGAGAAAGATCCAACTGGTTGTTCTCCGACGGAGAAGTCGGCGGGCCGCCCAACTTCTTGTCAGCGTCTCCGTCGGAGAGAGAATTCGCGCGCGGGCCACCGTAGTCGGTTTCGAGGGTGAGAAGCCGGCAGGCAAAAAGATCTGCGAAGTGAAAATCGGTGAGTGCAGGTGGGACGCCCGCGTAGGGTGGTTCGAGGCACCAGATGGTTACGACTGTATTCCGGCACCGCGCAGGCGACGGTATCGCGGTCGCCCGCACGGTTTGACAGGCCAGGGGTCGAGTGCTAGTTCACCTGCTCCATTTTCCCCAGTAGCCGGGAGGACGTCCGTGAAAAGAACCTATCAGCCGCATCGAAAGAGTCGCCTACGGACGCACGGCTTCCGCAAGCGCATGAGCACCAAGGCGGGGCGAGAAATCGTGCGCCGCCGCCGCCGCCGGGGCCGCAAGCAACTCGCAGTCACTATCTCGAAGAAGTGACCGTGATCATGGCCGGCGGTAGTCAGGTGTTCCCGCGCGGCCGAAGATTGCGGCGGAGGGTGGAGTTCCTCGCCGTGCAAAAATACGGGCGGCGCCTGGCTGGCACGAACTATCTGCTGTTCGTGCGGTCGGGGTCGTCGGGGTCCGAGCGGCTTGGGATCACGGTGAGCAAGAAGGTGGGGAACGCGGTGGTACGTAACCGCGTCAAGCGATGGCTCCGTGAGAGTTGTCGGCGGACGCCGGGTCTGCAGCCGTCGGGGTCGGATCTGGTCGTGATCGCGAGACCGTCGGCCGCGGGGGCCGGCGTGGTCGCAACCACGGGCGAGTTGCGCATGCTCCTCGGCCGACTACGGCGGCCATGAAACGGCAGCTCGATAGCCTGGTGCGTGCCGGGCAACGAGGACTCGCGGCCGTGCTGCTGGCCGGGCTACGCGTCTACCGGATGGTCCTGTCGCCGCTCATCGGGCCGGCGTGTAGGTTTTATCCGTCTTGTTCCGTGTACGCCGAGCAGGCGCTTCGCGCTCATGGCGTGATGCGCGGCTCTGGGTTGGCACTTGGGCGCGTGTTGCGCTGCCATCCGTTCGCGCACGCTGGCCTCGATCCGGTGCCCGACGCGACCGCGGCCGGCGCACAGCCCAAGGGGCAGGCGCCCACCGGCGCCTAAGGAAGTCTTCCTGATGGACAAGCGTACGATCCTGGCCGTGGCTCTGTGTATGGGGATCCTGTTCGTGTGGTGGAAAGTGTTTCCGCCCACCCCACCGCCCCAACCGTCCACGGTGGCCACTGCGCCGGCTGCCGTCGGAGCGACCGGGCAGAGCGTGCCTGTTTCCGCGGGCGGAATGGCGGCCGTGGACCCGGCGGCTGCTGCGACCGCGCCGGCGGGCCCGGCTCCCGAGGAGCGCGTCACCCTCAGTACAGTGGAGGGTCGCTTTGTGCTGTCGAGCCTTGGCGGCACGTTGCGCGAGGTGCGACTGAGGGACAAGAAATTCTGGTCCAAAAAGAACGATCCCGAAAGCGGTCTGCCCGTGGTCGCGATGGCCACGCCGGAGACGGCGCCCTTGCGCCTGTTTTTTCCCAAGGCCGACTTCGTCATCCCCGACAACGCCGCCTACACGGTGACGCAGCGGGCGCCTGACTCGGTGGTGTTTCGCACCGAGACCCCTGCCGTGGCGATCGAAAAGCGCTACAAGGTCGGGAGCGGGCGCTTCCGCCTGGCGCTGGAGGTGGCGGTCTTCAACAAGACCGACAAGCCGGCCAGCCACAACCTGACCCTGCTGCTTTATGGCCGACAGGACCCCGACAAGAAGGGCGGCAGCTTCCTGTCCTACGCCTCGGCCGACGTGGCCGAGATGGTGTGCTTCGTCGACGAGAAGGCCAAGCGCGACAACATCGAATCCCTGCTCAAGGAGCCGAAGGAAAACCCCGGTAACGTACGGTGGGTCGCGGCCGATGAGAAGTTCGTTACCCTGGCGGTGGTTCCCGACCCCGAGAGTCCACCGCAGGAACGCAAGTGCGGCCGGCGCGCTCTGGACGGGCTGACCGGCGAGATCTTCGTATCGTTCGCCAGCCGCACGGTCGCTCCGGGAGCCACCACCGTCTACGGGTTCACGGTGTTCGCGGGGCCCAAATACATCGAAGAGCTCGATCGGATTGCTCCTGGTGGTCAGGATGCGCGGCTGTCCGATCTGGTGAACGTGACGTTCGCCGTCCTGTCGCGCCCTCTGCTCTATCTGCTCAAGTTGTTTTTCGGTTGGGCCGGCAACTGGGGCGTCGCCATCATCATGCTGACCTTGTTCGTCAAGCTGGTGACTTTCTACCCGACGTGGAAGACCATGGCGTCGGCCAAGAAGATGCAGCGGCTAGCGCCCGAGATTGCCAAACTGAAGAAGAAATACGACAACGACCGGCAGCGGCTCGGCGTCGAGACCATGAATATGTACAAATCGCACGGCGTGTCGCCATTCGGCGGCTGTCTGCCGAGCCTCATCCAGATGCCGATCTGGATTGCGCTGTTCTCGACCCTGAACTATGCGGTCGAGCTGTACCGGTCGGAGTTCTTCGGCTACATCCACGACCTGTCGGCCAAGGACCCGTTCTACGTCACGCCGCTGGCCATGGGCGCCATCATGTATTTGCAGATGCGTATGTCGCCGGCGGGGGCTGATCCGCAGCAGCAGAAGATGATGGCGGTCATGATGCCCATCATGTTCACCGGGTTTTCGCTGTTCCTGCCAGCGGGGCTGGCCATCTATACGCTGACCAGCTACCTCATCGGCATCGGGCAACAACTGCTGGTCAACTACCTCGACAAGCGACATGGCGGCGGGCTGGCCCTCGCGCCGGCGAAAAGTTGACGGGAGCGCGCAGTGGTTGACCCGACAGGTGCTGTCAAGCCTAGGCGCCGATTTGGTCTCGTGGGGCGCGCGGCGGCCGCGTGCTACTCTGGGGCCTTCCGGGTCAAAGCATGATGGATCGTCTGTCCGACGTTACCGGCCGGGTCAAGGGTGTACAGGGCCGTATCGAGGCGCTTGCCGATCGGGTGTGCAGCTTGCGCGAGCGGCTGCGGGCCGGTACCACGTTGGTCGGATCGCTGGACAAGCTGGCGCAGGGCACGGACAAGCTGGCGCGGCCCGGGGCGCACGACGAGGTCGGCGAGGACGGCCACATGCTTTCGGACGCCTGGGAAATAGTGCTCATCAACGAAGAAGGAAAATGAGGGCAGGCACATGAAGATATTCATCGATACGGCGAACATCGCGGAGATTCGGGAGTGCGCCGACCAGGGCGTGATCGACGGCGTGACCACGAACCCGTCGCTCGTGGCCAAGTCGGGCCGCAAGTTCAGGGACGTGCTGGTTGAGATCTGCGACGTGGTCAAGGGCCCGGTCAGCGCCGAAGTGGTATCGACCAAGGCCGACGACATGATGAAGGAAGCGCGTGAGTACGCCAAGATCGCGCCCAACATCGTGGTCAAGGTCCCGCTCATCGCTGAGGGCCTCAAGGCGGTCAAGCGCTGCACCGAGGAAGGCATCAAGACCAACGTCACCCTGTGCTTCTCGCCCATGCAGGCTCTGCTTGCCGCCAAGGCAGGTGCCAGCTACATCTCGCCGTTCGTCGGGCGGCTCGACGACATCTCGCACGTCGGGATGGACCTCATCCGTCAGATCATGACCATCTACAAGAACTACGGCTACGCCACCGAGGTGCTGGTTGCGTCGGTAAGGACGCCCGTGCACATGATCGAAGCGGCGCTTTGTGGCGCCCACGTCGCCACCGTCCCGTACCCCATCATCCAGCAACTGGTCAAGCACCCGCTCACCGACAGTGGGCTCAAGAAGTTCCTGGAAGACTGGGAAAAGGTTCCGAAGTAGGGCCGGAGCGCGCTCGGCCAGGTGCGGATCCGCCAGCACGTCAATCCCCTCAAGTCGAACTTCTTCGGGCTTGCGGTCGAACAGCTGGTGTTACCGGTGGGCGCGGCCGTGGAAGTCGAGCTGGGCTCGGCCGAGGCCTGGTTCCTGCTCGATCGCGCGCGCGCGCAGCCGGACGGAGCCTACGTAGGGGTTGAGATCCGGCGCGAGGTGGTCGCCAAGGCCAACCTGGACGCGGTCGGGGCGGGCTTGCCGCAGGTGCGCAGCGTGTTCGCAAACATCTCGGTCGATTTGCCCCGGCTGTTCGCGCCGGGCAGTGTGCGGCGCTGCTTCGTGAATTTTCCCGACCCGTGGTGGAAGGTCAAGCAGCACAAGCGGCGCGTGATCAACGCCGCCCTGATACACGATCTCGACCATATGCTGGGGGACGGGGGTGAGGTGTTCGTCAACACCGACATCTTCGAGCTGGCCCTGGAGGCGATGGCGCTGCTCGAAAGCGAATCGCCACACCGGTTCACGAACCTGGTCGAGCCGTGGACGTTCCTGCGCGAAAGTCGTTTCGCCGCGCGCTCGCGGCGTGAGCTGCAATGCCTCGACGAAGGCACGCGGGTGTGGCGCTTGGGTTATGTCAAAGGCAGATCATGATGCCGATGCCACAGGCGCCGCACACCGCGCCGGACCCGGGCAGGCACGGATTCACGACCCGGTTCGCGCACACCCGGCCGCTGGTGCACGGCTTCTGCGGGCTGCAGTCGAGATCCTTGCGATCGTAGCAGCCGGCGGCGGGCAGCTTGGGATCGACGCAGCCGGGCTCGAGCCAGCGGCAGCCTGCGTTCTTGTCGCACGTCGCTCGGTCGCGGACCTGATTGCAGGCCGCGCCGGGTGGCACTGTGCAGGTGACGACGATGGCGCACTTGCCATCGTCGCCGCGCACGCAGGTCGAGCCGGTCATTGTCGATGGTGGCGCACAGCCCGGCACGGGCGGGGCGGCGCCGCATTCTTCCTTCGTGCAGGGTAATGGTGGGTTGCACTGGCAGGTGTCACAACCGGCGGCGTCTTTCACCCGGCCGTAGACACAACCCAACGGTGGCGGCGGCGCAATGAGGGCGGGCGCTCCCGGTGCTTGCCCCGGGGCAGCCGGATCGGCGGCTACGCCTGCCGCCGTCGGGCAAACCAGGGTCGGACACACCGGCATCGGGTTGCACCGGCAGGTGTCGCAGCCGTTGGCGTCCTTGACATAGCCGAACTTGCAGAACAGATCGCACGCGACCGGCTTGCAGATCGGGGCTGGGTTGCACTCGCAGATGTCACAGCCGCTAGCGTCCTTCTTGTAGCCGTTGGGGCAGGCCAGCTTGCACAGGACGGGCTTGCAGGTGGGCGGTGGCGGTGGCGGCGCGCACTGGCAGGTGTCGCAGCCGTTGCCGCCCTTGGCGAAGCCGAACGGGCAGCTCAGATTGCACACCGGCGGCGCGCACGGGGGCGGCGGGTTGCACTCGCACAGATCGCAGCCGCTGGGATCCTTCTTGAGGCCGAACGCGCACTTCACCGCGCAGACGACCGCGGGACATGCGGGCAACGGCGCGCAGTCGCACTGGTTCACACAGCCGTTGGGGTCCTTCCGGTAGCCGCCGGGGCAGTTGATGAGGGGACAGCTGCGCGCGGGGCAGAGCGTGGCCGGCTGGCACTGGCAGGACGGGCACCCGTTCGCGCCGGTGACGTAGCCGGTGGGACACTGGTTGGCGCAGCCGATGGCGGGGCAGGCGATGGGGCCAGCGTCCGTCCTGGCGCCGCCGGCGCCCGCGCTGCCCATGGTACCCGCAGAACCTGTGCGGCCCGCCGAGCCCGGCGGGTTGACTGTGCCAGCGGCGCCGGCGAAGGCCGACGCGCCCGCGTCGCCGAACTCGAGGCCTTCGCCGTTGGTACATGCGGCGGCGAGCGCCGTCAGGGTCAGGGTCACGAACGATATCTTCAAGTAATGTCGCATAGGAAACCTCCTGGGCCACCGCGCACGCTAGCAAGGTCCGCGCCGCATGGCGGGGCGGTGCCATCGAACGGGGTTTGAGATCGGGCCGGGCCCGCGCGAGTCTGTGGAATATCAGAGGGTTTTCGGCCAGACGCGCCAACTGGTTGCCGGTACGTGCGGCCCAAAACCGGCTAGGCAGAATTCCGCACTTCTCAGAAACCTGATGGCCCACGCCGGACGCGGGTTGCTTCAACCCAGGGTCAGCGCCAGGTCCTCTAGTTCCTTGATCCGGTCGCGCACGGCCGAGGCCTTCTCGAACTCAAGCGCCTCTGCCAGGTCGAACATCTCCTTCCTCAGGCGCCCGATGAGGCCCGGGATCTCATCGGGCACAACCGCTTCCTTGCGTGCCTTCTTGCCCCGCCCACCCATCGCGGCAGCGACTTTGGTCAGATCGACGAAGTCGTCCATCGGGGTACCCGTCAGATCCTGAATGGCCTTTTCGATGGTCTTGGGGGTGATGCCATGCTTGAGGTTGTGCGCTTCCTGCAGCGAGCGCCGTCGGTTGGTCTCGCTGATGGCCCGCTTCATCGAGTCGGTCTCGCGATCGGCGTACATGATGACCCTGCCACGCACGTTGCGGGCGGCGCGACCGATGGTCTGGACAAGCGAGCGCTCGGATCGCAAGAAGCCCTCCTTGTCAGCGTCCAGGATGGCGACCAGCGACACCTCGGGCAGATCCAGGCCCTCACGCAGGAGGTTGATGCCGACCAAGACGTCGAACTCACCGAGGCGCAGATCGCGCAGGATCTCGATGCGCTCAAGCGTGTCGATGTCGGAGTGCAAGTAGCGCACGCGCACGCCGAGCTCGGCGTAGTACTCGGTCAGATCCTCGGCCATGCGTTTGGTCAGCGTGGTTACCAGTACGCGCTCGCCGGCCTTGACCCGCTCGCGGATCTGGCCCAGCAGATCGTCGACCTGCGAGCCGACCGGGCGTATCTCGATCTGGGGATCAAGCAGTCCGGTCTGGCGGATGATCTGCTCGACCACGACGCCGTGGGCGCGCTCAAGCTCGTACGCGGCAGGCGTGGCCGACACGAACACGGCCTGCCGCGCCCGCGCCTCCCACTCCTCGAATTAGAGCGGGCGGTTGTCGAGGGCGGACGGCAGGCGGAAGCCGAACTGGACCAGGGTCTCCTTGCGGGCCCGGTCGCCACGCCACATGGCGCCCACCTGCGACACCGTCTGGTGGGATTCGTCGACGAACAGCATGAAGTCGTCGGGAAAGTAGTCGAGCAGCGTGGGCGGTGGCTCGCCGGGCTTGCGGCCAGACAGATGGCGCGAGTAGTTCTCGATGCCTTTGCAGCGGCCCATCTGTTCGAGCATCTCGAGATCGTAAAGCGTTCGTTGCTGCAGGCGCTGTTCCTCGACCAGCTTGTTCTGCGCCTTGAGCTCGCCCAGCCGTCCGCGCAGCTCGTCCTTGATGCCGGTCATGGCCAGGGTCAGGCGATCGCGCGGGGTCACGTAGTGCGAGCCAGGGAAAATCGCGACCTCGTCGATCTTGCGCAGGACCTTGCCGCGCAATGGATCGACTTCGGAGATGCTTTCGATCTCGTCGCCGAACCACTCGATGCGGATGGCCTTCTCACGCTCGTAGGCCGGGAAGATCTCGACCACGTCGCCGCGCACGCGGAAGGTGCCGCGGGTGAAGTCGACATCGTTGCGATCGTACTGGATCTCGATCAGGCGGCGCAGGACCGCGTCGCGCCGCACCTCGACCCCGACGGCGAGGTCGATCTTCATGCCCAGGTACGCTTCGGCTGCGCCGATGCCGTAAATGCACGACACCGAGGCGACGATCAGCGTGTCGCGCCGGGTGAGCAGCGCGTACGTCGCCGCGTGGCGCATGCGATCGATCTCTTCATTGATGAGCGAATCCTTTTCGATGAAGGTGTCGGTCGACGGCACGTAGGCCTCGGGCTGGTAGTAGTCGTAGTAGCTGACAAAGTAGTGGATGGCGTTGTCGGGAAACAACGCGCGGAACTCGCCGTAAAGCTGGTGCGCCAGTGTCTTGTTGTGGGCCATGACCAGCGTCGGGCGGTTGATCTGCTCGACGATGTTGGCGACTGTGAAGGTCTTGCCGCTGCCGGTGATGCCCAGCAAGACCTGGGCGTCATCGCCGCGCTTGATGCCCGCGTACAGCTCTTTGATGGCCCGCGGTTGATCCCCGGTGGGGCGCAGATCGGTGACGAGTTTGAACGCCGTGGGCATGCCGGGAACGCTCGGTTATAGTCCAGCCACATGAACGCGCCAGGGTGGCGTGGGTACTACGCCATCGTCGATGTGAAGGATGCCACCGAAGCCTACCCGGCAGCGTTGCTGGTACGTGCGCGGGCGCTGCTGGCCGCCGGCCCGTGTTGCCTGCAGCTGCGGGCCAAGCGCTTGCCGGCCGCCGCGATGCGAGCGGCGGCGGCGGCGCTCTTGCCCGCGTGCCGGCAGGCGCGAGTTGCGTTGTGCGTGAACGACCGGCTCGACGTGGCCCTGGCGGTGCATGCCGACGTGATCCACGTGGGCCAGGACGATCTGCCGCTGGCCGAGGTGCGGCGGTTGTTGCGCGCGGCTGGCAGCGACATGCGGGTAGGGGTGTCGACCCACAGCTTCGATCAGGCGCTGGCGGCGGCGGCTGGCGGCGCCGACTACATTGGTTTTGGACCGGTGTTCGCGACTGCGACCAAGCACGCCCCCGATCCTGTCGTCGGCATCGAAGGGCTTGGTCGCGTGTGCGCGGGCGTGGCCGTCCCAGTGGTTGCCATCGGTGGCGTGACCCGCGCCAACCTGGCGGCGGTGGTGGCGGCGGGAGCGGCGGCGGCGGCGGTCATCTCGGACATCGATCGGGCGTTCGATCGAAGCGCGGCTGCCGGGGCGGTGGCGCGGGCGTTCGCTTGAGTCGAGAAGAAATGAGCGCAGGAATCATGACGAGGACCACGAGAATTTTGGGATTCTGGGCGACGAGTTTCTTGCTCGCATGCTCGTCGAGTGGACCCTTGAACGGGGGCGCGCAAACTCGGGACAAGCCGTTCGCCGGGGAGGGTCCCGGCCTGGCCGTCGATGCGGCGGCGGGGCCTGGACTGTGTGTCGACGGCCCGCCCAGGCTTGGCGACAACTGTCCCAAGGATCCGGGGGCCGAGTTTCGTTGCGAGTACACCATCGACGAGTGCGTGCAGGGCGAGTCCAGGTATCCGGTGATCCAGTACTACTGCTGCTTCGAGGGCACGTGGGATACTTGTGGCGGCAACAAGACTCCGTGCGACGACATTCCGCCCCAGCCCGGCGAGAATGACGGCGGCACCGACGCGCGAGACGCCGGGGCCGACGGCATCGACGCGCCGGGGGACATCTAGGGCAGGTTCGTTGTATTTGTCACGGCCATGAGTTGGTCGCTGTCTCTGGTATTTGGCCTTTTTGTCGTCGTCGATCCGGGCGCGGCGGCAGCCCAGTCGCCGCCGC